>CAMNCY010000059.1 GCA_946534785.1 uncultured Lachnospiraceae bacterium
TCGCGGAGCGATGCGTCTCCGCAGCAGCGGCACTAAGGCGTCAAAGGACGCCGCCTAGTGCCGGCGGTCGGTAAGGACCCGAAGCTGTTTATACTATATTGGCGGGTTTATTTATATTTCGGTCGTGAGTCAGCGTACCTGTCCCCGTGACTCACTCAGCCCCCCGGACACAGCCCCCGCGACTCACCCGGCGGCCCAGTGACGCAGCCCTCGGCTCACGCCTCGGATGCATACACAATGCGGCCGCCCGCTATGGTATAGCGGACGACGCCCGGAAGGGTCTGCCCGATGAAGGGGGAGTTCCTGGAGCGGGAAGCAAACCTGTCCGTGACGGTCCAGGAAGCAGCCGGATCGAAAATGCAGATGTCAGCAGGGCTCCCTTCTTTCAGGGTCCCGCCGGGAAGGTGGTAGTAGGCAGCGGGATTGCAGGTCATTTTTGCCAGAAAGTCGGACATGCCGAGGTATCCGGGATTGACCAGCTCGCGAAGGCCAAGAGAGAGCGCGGTCTCCAGGCCGATCATGCCGCTGGGGGCAGCGGTAACGGGCTGTACGGCTTTCTCCTCCGGCGCATGGGGTGCATGGTCGGTTGCGATGATGGCGATCGTTCCGTCGCACAGGCCCGTGATCACGGCCTGCCGGTCCTCTTCCGTACGAAGGGGCGGATTGACTTTGGCATCGGCACCGCTTCGGATGACGGCATCCTCTGTTAAGGAGAAGTGGTGCGGAGTCGCCTCTGCCGCGATCAGGGGATTTTTCTTTTTCGCCTGACGGACCAGTTCGACGCCTTCCTTCGTGCTGATGTGCTGGATGAGAAGGGCGGCGTCCAGGGAAACGGCAAGGTCCAGGTCGCGGGCGATCATGGTGTATTCCGCTTCCCGGGGAGATCCTTTGATCTTCAGGAAGGCCGCGGCGCTTCCGCCGGCGTTGATGCCGTTCTCGGTGATATAGGCGGGATCTTCTTCATGGAGACTTACGGGAAGGCCCAGCGCTTTTGCGCGGAGCAGTGCCTCCTTTAACAGGGAAGCGTCCATGACGGGCTTTCCGTCGTCCGTAAAGACACGGGCGCCGGCCTGTGCCAGTGCTTCCAGGTCGGAGAGTTCCTTACCTTTCATGCCCAGGGTCACGTTGGCGGCGCTGTAGATATGGATCCCTTCCTTTTCGCCTCTTTCCAGAACGTCTTTTAGGACAGCAACGGAATCGATCACGGGACTGGTATTTGCCATCATGATGACCGAGGTGTAGCCGCCTTTTGCCGCAGCACGGGATCCGGTGGAGATATCTTCCTTTTTCGGGAAGCCGGGATCCCGGAAGTGCGCGTGGGTATCGATGAACCCCGGCGCCACGATGCAGCCGGCCGCATCGATCTCTTCTGCGGCTGCGGCATTCCCGTCAGAACCGGTATTCCCGGGAATCTCTCCGGGGGCCATTCCGGGCTGCATCAGCGCCTGTATTTTTCCGTCTTCTATATACACATCTTTGTATTCATCGACCCCGGATGCGGGATCGATCACTCTTCCGTTCCTGATGATGAGCATGGGCGTCCTCCTTCTTGCGGGCAGTATTCTGCGGTACAGTGTCATTGTAACAGAACTCCGAACCGCGGAACAAATATGTTATACTTATCGGGAATATTCATTCACCCGTAAAGATGTGGGAGAAGCCGCCGCGCTCTCCCGGAAAGGAAATGCCGCTTAAGGCGGCATTGCGGAAAGTGTAAGATGGGATATATCAGGCTTTTTATCACAGCGATCGCGCTGATACTGTTTTTCATTATCGGGCTTCCGGCGAGCCTTGTGTTTTATGTGATCGGACTGAGCGATCCTGACAGAAAGGACCGGCTCTGCGCTTCCTTTGTCCAGTTCGGCTTCCGGATGATCACCGCCTGCACGGGATGCCGGATCGAAGTCTCGGGAACGGAAAATCTTCCGAAGGACAGGGGCGCCTTATATGTGCCGAATCACCGGTCGATCTTCGACATCGTGTTCCTGGTGCCGTATATGTGCGTTCCCTACAGTATCATTTCCAAAAAGGAAGTCGATAAGATCCCGTTCCTCCGCTTCTGGATGCGGCAGCTCCACTGCTTTTTCCTGGACAGGAACGATCTGAAATCGGGACTTGCGATGGTGACGGATGCAACGGAACGTCTTAAAAACGGTACGAACATCCTGATCTTCCCGGAAGGGACAAGGAGCCGCGAAGAAGGGAAGCTCCTGGATTTCCACGCGGGAAGCTTCAAGCCGGCGATCCGGGCCGGAGCGCCGGTCATACCGGTTACGATCATCGGGACGGGGAATGTATTTGAGCCCCATATGCCGGCGATCAGCGCCGAAAAGATCCGGATCATCTTCGGAGAGCCCGTAGAGACGGGAACGCTCCCTCCTTCAGAAAGAAAACAGATCCCGGAAAGAGTCCGGGAGGAGATCCGAAAGACGTACCAGGAGAACGCCTGAGGAAGGAATGGCTGACATGAAAACAAAAACAGGAACGACCGTAATAAAGAATACGAAGATCGCGGACGGCGTCTTTGACATGACGCTCCGCTATCCGGAAGGAAAAGCGCCTTCCGAAGTAAAGCCCGGACAGTTCGTCGGCGTCTTCATGAACGACGCATCAAAGCTTCTTCCCCGCCCGATCAGCATCTGCGGCTGGGACCCGGAGAAGAGGGATCTTCGCCTGGTGTACAGAGTCGCCGGGAAAGGAACGAAGGAGCTGTCGGAGGCTTCTTCGGGGGATGCGTTCGAGGTCCTGGGGATCCTGGGGAACGGCTACGACATACGGGTCCTTGCGGGAAAAAGAGTCCTTCTTGCCGGCGGCGGGATCGGCGCGCCGCCCCTTCTGGGCCTTGCAAATGCACTGGCCGGGGCACCGGTTCCGGCACAGGTCACCGCGGCCCTCGGGTATCGTACCGCGGACCTTTTCCTGAAGGACGAATTTGAAAAAACATCCCGCACCGTCATAGCGACTGACGACGGGACATACGGTTTTCACGGAAACGTGATCGATGCCGTAAGAAATGAACTTGTCAGGGAAGGAGAGCTTCCCTTTGACGTGATCTGCGCCTGCGGGCCGCTCCCGATGCTGCGTGCGGTAAAGGCCCTTGCAAAGGAGTTTTCCGTCCCCGCCTATCTTTCCCTGGAGGAGAGAATGGCCTGCGGCGTCGGCGCCTGCCTCGGCTGCGTCGTAAAGACCGCCGGGGAAGATCCCCATTCGCATGTGCACAATGCGAGGATCTGCACGGAAGGCCCTGTTTTCAAAGCGGAGGATGTGGAAATATGAAGAACGATACAGGCAGAAGACCGGATCTTTCCGTTGTGATCGCCGGCGTGGAATTCAAAAATCCCGTCATGACAGGATCGGGGACCTTCGGCTCCGGCATGGAATATGCAGAGTTCGTGGACTTGAACCGCCTTGGCGCCGTTGTCACCAAGGGCGTTTCCAATGTGCCCTGGCCGGGCAACCCCACGCCCCGCGTTGCCGAGGTCTACGGGGGAATGCTGAACGCCATCGGGTTACAGAACCCGGGCGTTGATGTTTTTATCGAAAGGGACCTGGCATTTCTGGAGGACTATGATACAAAGGTCATCGTCAACGTCTGCGGAAAGAGCATCCGGGACTATCTGGACGTGGTGGAGAAGCTGGCGGACTTAAAGCGCGTCGATATGCTGGAGATCAACGTATCATGTCCCAACGTGAAGGAAGGAGCGATCGCCTTCGGCGTCAATGCGGACAGCCTGTTCGAGATCACGCAGAAAATCAAACGGGTCGCGGCCCAGCCGGTCATCATGAAGCTCACTCCCAACGTCACCAGCATTTCGGAAATGGCAAAGGCCGCCGAAGCGGGCGGAGCGGACGCCATATCCCTGATCAATACACTGACCGGCATGAAGATCGATGTGGAGCGGCAGTCCTTTGTCCTTGCCAATAAGACGGGCGGCCTTTCCGGCCCCGCGATCCACCCGGTGGCGGTCCGGATGGTCTATGAGGCAGCGCATGCGGTCGGCATTCCGGTGATCGGAATGGGCGGCATCGCTTCCTGGGAGGATGCAGTGGAAATGATGCTGGCCGGCGCAACTGCCGTTGCGGTGGGAGCCATGAATTTTGCGGATCCCCGCATAACGGAAAAAGTGATTGACGGTATGGAGGATTACCTGGTCCGGCACGGCATCGACAGTATCCGCAGCATCATCGGCGCGGTAAAATAAGAAACGCCGCCGCAAAAGATGCGGCAATACGAAATACAAACAGGACGGGGAGAAGTTCTGATGGAAAGCATTACGAAGAAGGCCTATGGAAAGATCAATCTTTCCCTGGACGTCACGGGAAGAAGAGAGGACGGCTATCACCTTGTCAGGATGATCATGCAGACGGTCGGCATCTATGATACTCTGACGATCTGCCGGCAGGAAGAAGAGGGGATCCGCCTTTTTGTGGACAACAGCGATATTCCCGCAGGGGAAGACAATCTTGCCTTCCGTGCGGCGAAGGTGATGCAGGAACGCTACGGGATCCGGGACGGGCTGTCGATCCGCCTGGAAAAAAGGATCCCCGTGGCAGCGGGCATGGCAGGCGGCAGCACGGATGCAGCCGCGGTCCTTCGGGGACTCCGGGACATGTTCGTGCCGGAAGTCACGGATGAAGAATTGCAGAAGCTCGCCCTCCCCATGGGCGCGGATATCCCGTATTGCATCACCGGCGGAACGCAGCTCTCGGAGGGAATCGGCGAGATCCTGACGCCCCTTCCGAAGGCGCCGCAGTGCAGCCTTCTTGTCATCAAGCCGGACCTGTTCGTATCCACGGGATGGGTCTATAAGGAATTTGACGGCATCCCCGAAGAGGAAGTGCGGCATCCCGATGTGGATGCGATGTGCGAGGCGATCCGGAAGGATGACCTGAACGGAATGGCTAAGCTTTGCGGGAATGTCCTGGAGCAGAAAACAGGCGCGGCCTACCCCGTGATCGGGCAGATCGAGCGCTTCATGGAAGAGCGGGGCGCCCTGAAGGCCATGATGACAGGAAGCGGGCCCACGGTCTTCGGGATCTTCGAAGATGCGGAAAAAGCGGAAGCGGCATACCGGGAAGCCCTGTCGCGGGATGATCTTTCCGGATCCCAGACCTTCCTGACGGAGTTTGTCTGAAAAACGCACATAAAAACACTGAAAAAAGGCATCAGAAAAGCCGGCGCCAGAGCGCCGGCTTTTTGCTGTCCGAAGAATCGGACCTTATTTCTTGTTGACGGGCTTTGCACCGCCAAGCGTTCCGACCTTGTCCATGAATCTTGCGATCGGATTCTTTTTCTTCGGCTCGGGGATCTCGAGCTTCTGTCCGTGAAGAGCCTGGACCTCGGCGATGTAAATACCGGAGACCATGGCCTTGACCTGCTTCTTGACAGGAATGATATCGAAGATCTTCTCATCGCAGACCATGTTGAGGATCTGGGGACCGACCTTGCAGCGAACGACCGGCACCTTAGACCGCTTCATGTACCAGGGCGTGGATTCCATGACCTGGGGCGGAAGGCCTGCTTCCTTGATCTTCATTCTCTTCTTGTCTATGATCAGCATGGTGACCGGCTGCTTGGTCGCTTCGATCTGCTTTTCCTGCTCCGCCTGCTTCGTCTGCAGATTCCTTCCGAAAAAGTACAGTGCGACCAGTGCGGCGATGAGTATGGCGATAATGATCAAAAGTACGATCGTCCATGTATTCACTTCTAAAATCCTCCTGACAGAAAATACCGGGCTGAATGCGGACGGCAAAACTGCATCGCAGACAGTCCTGAACTGTTACATTTTATCATTCCTTATGGGTACAGGCAAGAAAAAACACTTTAATCCATACCCCCGTTGTGCTAAACTATCTTGTACTGTGGGCAGAAAGGCTCATATGGATCAGATGTTCATTATACAGAGCCTGGGAACAGGCAAGAGGAGATAAGTTTTGAAAAAATGGATTCCGGTTATTTTAATGATCTCTGTACTGGCAGGCGCCCTGACAGGGTGCGGTGCCAAAAAAGATCCGGCGTACCTGAGCGGTATTACGGCCCTGGATTATGTGGAGCCGGCAGAGTACAAAGCCATTGAGGTCAGCGCCTCGATGTCCGAGATCGACGATACGTATCTTGACCAGTATATTCAGTACATGCTTTCCATGAATACCTCCACAAAGGAGATCGAAGGAAGGGATACGGTCGAGAGCGGCGATATTGCCAATATCGACTATGTCGGCAAAAAGGACGGCGTGGCGTTCGACGGCGGAACGGCTGAGGGATATGATCTTACCATCGGTTCCGGAAGCTTCATCGACGGCTTTGAAGACGGCCTCATCGGCAAAAAGGTCGGAGAGGAAGTAACGCTGGATCTTACTTTCCCGGAGAATTACGGGAATGCGGACCTTGCCGGCGCGGCGGTCACCTTTGACGTCAAGATCAACAGCATCAAGGAAGCCGTAACGCCCGAACTGAACGACGAATATGTGGCTTCACAGAACATTCCGGATGTGACGACTGTTGAGCAGTACCGCGATTATACACGCGGCCAGCTCGAGGAGCAGGCGAAGGCGACCTTTGACGAGGAAGTGCAGAGCCAGATCCTCCAGTATCTGACCGACAACAGCACGGTAAAACAGGACCTGCCGGCCGAGATGACAGAACGCTGGAACAAGAATTATACGGATATGTTTACCAGCTATGCTTCGCAGTACGGTGTTGACCTTGCGACCTTCATGAGCATGTACGGCTCCACCGAGGATACTTATGAGGCGGACCTGAAGGAAATGGCCGATGCCATGGCAAAGAATTATGTTACTCTGAAGGCCATCGCCGAGAAGGAGAACATTACGGTCACCGACAAGGAGTTCAACACGGCCCTGACGACACAGGCCGCACAGGCGGGCTATTCTTCCGTGAAAGAATATAAGGAAAAGGGCGATCCCGAGTCCTACCGCGATTACCTGCTGGTCCAGAAGGTCATGGACATGCTGACCGAAAACGCCGTCGTTACGGCACCGGAAGCAGCTCCGGCAGCAGACACTACAGCAGCGGACACTACAGCAGCGGACACGGCAGCAGCGGACACGGCAGAAACAGCCGCCGAAGAGCCTGCGGAAGCAGACGCGGCTGCAGAAGAAAAAACAGCAGAATAACCAGAGAGGAAGCATAAATCATGAGGGAACAGTATAAGCTGATCGATGTGGCCGCCATTTTCGCGGCGCCGGAAGAGTATTTTGACAGGACCGTCACCGTCGGCGGCTGGGTCAAGAACAACCGCGATTCCAAGAATGTCGGTTTCATCGTATTATATGACGGAACCACCTTCCTCAATCTGCAGCTGGTCTACAGCAGCGATATCCCGGATTTTGAAAAAGCGGCAAAGCTGAACGTCGGCGCGGCCGTCATCGCGACCGGTAAGATCGTGGCAACGCCCGGGGCAAAGCAGCCTTTCGAAATGCAGGTGGAGAAGATCGAAGTCGAGGGCGAGTCCAGCTCCGACTATCCGCTCCAGAAGAAGCGTCACAGCTTCGAGTTCCTGCGGACCATGCCGCACCTGCGCGTCAGGACCAATACCTTCCAGGCCGTCATGCGCGTGAGGAGCGTCATTGCCTTTGCGATCCACTGCTTCTTCCAGGAAAGAGGCTTTGTATATGTACATGCGCCCGAGATCACGGGAAGCGATGCGGAAGGCGCCGGCGAAATGTTCCAGGTGACGACCCTTGACCTGAACAACCTTCCCCTTACCGAGGACGGCAAGGTCGACTATTCGAAGGATTTCTTCGGAAAGCCCACGAACCTGACGGTCAGCGGACAGCTGGATGTAGAGACCTATGCCTTTGCATTCCGCAATGTTTATACCTTCGGCCCCACCTTCCGTGCGGAGAAATCCAACACGACCCGTCATGCGGCGGAATTCTGGATGATCGAGCCGGAGATCTGTTTTGCCGATCTGGAAGACGATATGGAACTGGCGGAGGACATGATCAAGTACATCATCCGCTATACGCTGGAGAAGTGCCCGGAGGAAATGGCCTTCTTCAACCAGTTCATTGACAAGGGCCTTCTGGACAGACTGGAGCATGTGGCAAGCTCTGATTTCGGCCGTATCACCTATACCGATGCGGTCAAGATCCTGGAGCAGCATAACGACCAGTTCGAGAACAAGGTCTTCTGGGGCTGCGATCTGCAGACAGAGCATGAGCGTTACCTGACGGAAGTGGAATTCAAGCGCCCTGTTTTCGTAACGGATTACCCGAAGGAGATCAAGGCCTTCTATATGAAGCTGAATCCGGACGGAAAGACGGTCGCGGCCTGCGACTGCCTGGTCCCCGGTATCGGCGAGATCATCGGCGGAAGCCAGAGAGAAGACGATCTGGAGCTTCTGGAGAAGAGAATGGAAGAGCTCGGCATGGAAAAAGATGCCTACCAGTTCTATCTGGATCTTCGCAGATACGGCTCCGTAAGACACGCCGGTTTCGGACTCGGTTTTGAAAGATGCGTTATGTACCTGACGGGCATGGAGAATATCAGGGACGTCCTTCCCTTCCCCAGGACCGTGGGAAACTGTGAATTATAATGACAGGCGATGCATGATATCAGGAAATAAGAACCGTAAACCAAAGATAATGATCGGAAAAGGGCTGCTGCCGCTTATGATGGCGGCAGCTCTTGTTATGCCTGTTTTCCGTGTTTCCGCAAGCAAGGTCACCGATCTCCAGCAGCAGAAGAACGCTACCCAGAACGAGCTGAACAGCGCCTACGGCAGGGCCTCTTCCCTGGAAGGCGAGCAGGAAGCCGTCTATGAGGAAATGGAAGCCGCCAATGCCGATATGGTCGAGAACATGGCCAGTATCGAGCTTCTGGAGGAGCGCATCAAGGACCTGGAAGCGCAGATCGCGGTGAAGCAGGCGGAATACGATGCGGCCAAAAAGGATGAGGAAGAACAGTACGCGGCCATGAAGATCCGCGTGAAGTTCATGTACGAGAAGGGCAATGCGGATTATGTGCAGATCATGATGCAGGCATCTTCTTTTTCCGATATCCTGAACAAGTCCCAGTACATTGAGAAGCTTTACGAATACGACCGCAGGCTCCTGGTCAAGTTCCAGGAAACGCAGGAACGCGTAAAAAAGGCCCAGAAAGCCCTGGAAGAAGAAAAGGCGGAGCTGGAGGAATCCAGAAGAGGCCTGGAGGAAGAGCAGGCGGCCCTGCAGGAGAAGATCGACGCCCTGCAGGAGCAGTATGAGGATTTCGAAGAGCAGATAAGACAGGCACAGGCAGATGCGGCTGTTTTGGCACAGAGGCTCCGTGACCAGACGAACGCGATCTCCGCGGCAATGGAAGAGGAAGCCCGCGCAGCGGAAGAAGCCAGGAGAAAGGCTGAGGCGGAAGCCGCCCGTATCCGCGAGGAGCAGGAAAAAGCCCTTGCCGCCGCACAGCAGGCACAGGCAGAAGCCGCCGCACAGCAGGCGGAGCAGGCCCAGACGGCTGCCGGCCAGACGGAAACAGCTGCCGCACAGAATGAAACGGAAGAGGAAGAGGACGAAGAGGAAGAAGAATCATCGTCGTCAGGGTCTTCCTCCGCATCTTCCGGCACACCGGTGAGCAGCAGCGGTGTTACCGGACAGGATGTCGTGAACTATGCCTGCCAGTTCATCGGGAACCCTTATGTGTACGGCGGATCCAGCCTGACGAACGGAACAGACTGCTCCGGCTTTACCATGAGCGTATACCAGCACTTCGGCTATTCCCTGGGACGTACCGACGTCGCCCAGAGGAGCAACGGCATTGCCGTATCCTCTATAGAAGAAGCCCTTCCCGGCGATATCATCTGTTATCCCGGACATGTCGGGATCTATATCGGAAACGGAACCATCGTGCACGCCAGCACGCCGGCGACCGGCATCAAGTACAGCCCGGTCACGTACCGTGCATACCTGGGGATCCGCAGGATCATCTACTGAACGAGGAAAAATACATGAAGAAGGAAATGATCGTTGTCCTTGATTTCGGCGGCCAGTACAAACAGCTGATCGCAAGAAGAGTAAGGGAGTGCAATGTCTATTGCGAGATCCATCCCCATACTCTTCCCCTGGAACAGTTAAAGGCCATGGAGCCGAAGGGGATCATCCTGACGGGCGGTCCGAACAGTGTTTACGGCGAGGATTCACCGTCTTATGATCCGGCCCTGTTCACACTTGGGGTCCCGGTCCTGGGAATCTGCTACGGCTCCCAGCTGATGGCGCATCTTCTGGGCGGAAAGGTGGAGAGCGCTTCCGTCAGTGAATACGGACATACAGAAGTCGTGATCGATCGGACGGCATCCCGCCTTTTCAAGGCGGTCCCGAAGACGACCTCCTGCTGGATGAGCCATACGGACTACATCGCAAAGGTGCCGGAAGGTTTTGTCATTACAGCGCATACAAAGGACTGCCCGGTCGCTGCTATGGAAGATGATAAGCGTGGCCTTTATGCGGTCCAGTTCCATCCGGAAGTCATGCATACGCCTGAGGGCAGCAAGATGCTGCATCACTTTGTCAGGGATATCTGTGCCTGCCGGGGCGACTGGAAGATGTCTTCTTTTGTGGAGACACAGATCCTTGCCCTTCGGGAGAAGATTGGGAGCGGTAAAGTCCTCTGCGCGCTTTCCGGCGGCGTGGACTCTTCCGTGGCTGCGGTCCTTCTTTCCAAAGCCGTGGGAAAACAGCTGACCTGCGTATTCGTTGACCACGGTCTCCTTCGTAAGAACGAAGGGGATGAGGTCGAAGCAGTCTTCGGACCGAACGGCTCCTATGAATTGAATTTCATCCGCGTGAACGCAGCCGACCGCTTCTACGCGGCGCTTGCCGGCGTTTCCGATCCGGAGAAGAAGCGCAAGATCATCGGCGCGGAATTCATCAATGTCTTTGAAGAAGAGGCAAAGAAGATCGGCCGGGTGGATTACCTGGTACAGGGCACGATCTATCCGGACATCGTGGAGAGCGGCCTGGGCAAGGGCGCAGTCATCAAGTCTCATCACAATGTAGGCGGCCTTCCGGACCATGTGGATTTCAAGGAGATCATTGAACCTCTGCGGATGCTGTTCAAGGACGAGGTCCGCCAGCTCGGCATCGAGCTGGGCATCCCGGCTTATCTGGTCTACCGCCAGCCTTTCCCGGGACCGGGACTGGGCGTGCGAATCGTCGGCGAAGTCACACCGGACAAGGTCCGGATCGTCCAGGATGCAGACAAGATCTACCGCGATGAGCTTTCCAAGGCCGGGATCAACCAGAGCCTCGGCCAGTATTTTGCCGCGCTTACGAACATGCGGAGCGTCGGCGTTATGGGAGACGGGCGCACCTACGACTATGCAGTCGCGCTCCGGGCCGTCCTGACGACGGATTTCATGACCGCCGAAGCGGCCGAGATCCCCTGGAGCGTCCTGCAGACCTGCATGACGCGCATCATCAACGAGGTGAAGGGCGTCAACAGAGTACTGTACGACCTGACCAGCAAGCCTCCGGGAACGATCGA
>CAMNCY010000060.1 GCA_946534785.1 uncultured Lachnospiraceae bacterium
GAGAAACCTTTCGTTTCAATACTGTATTTTCTGTTTTCATTTTAAATCAGACGACACTCACAGAAAAGCCTTAATAATGTTTTAGGTTCATGATTTATGAGAAATTGTTTTTGCCGTTTAGTTTCCATATAGTACCATTATAGATGATTCCGACAGTCTTATGCAATCAATACTGCTCCATCTGGATCTTTTGTATTTCATCCTGGCTTAATTTTCAATGATATCGTATTCATCATCCCGCCCGGCAAGATCTCGTCTTATTTTGTGAGTTCTCTTTCCGTCCGGTAAGATCTCATCTTATATTGTCAGTTCTCTTCCCGCCTGGTGAGTTCTTATCTTATTTTGTCAGTTCTTATCCCATCTTGTGAGTCCGTATTTGCAGCCAAAGAAATAGCACCGGTCACACTCGATGATGCATTTGACCTCATCATCGGCAAGCCCGTTCTCCTGGGTGATGACCAGTCCTTCGAGCGGCGTGCGGTCCAGCTCTTCGGGAGAGTCGAGAACGATGATCCCTTCCGCTTCCGTTGTGATAAAGAGCCGTCCCGAGGAGTCAAGGAAGAGGTCGCGCACCTTCATTCCCGGAATGCCGTCATCCTGGTCCCGGTTGACCGTGATCTTCCAGCTGCCGTCTGTCTTTTCGGCAATGCTTAATCCCCCGTAGATCATCTGGCCGCTCCCGATGATTACTTTGTTTTCTGAGAGCGGGAGGATCGCGTTGATATAGCTGTGGGGAATGCCGTCGTCTACATTGAGATACGTCCAGCCGGTCCCCGTACGGATGCTGATGCCGCCCTTATCCCTTGCAAGGTAGGAGCCGAACCACAGCTCATCGCCGACCTTCGCGATCACCTGGACAACGTCCTCGGCAAGCCCGGAATCCTTCGTCAGGATCTCATCGACTGTCCATGATCCGTCCTTTACGGAAAGATGCGCGGCGCCGTTCTGGGTCCCTGCCCAAAGGCCGCCGTCATCTGCAAGCAGCGTATTGACACGCCCTTTCGGGATCTCCGGGGCGCTTATCCTGTATACTTCATGAAATGCATCGTCGAATGCGCTCAGGCCGTCCTCATGACCGACCCAGATCAAGCCGTCCTCTGTTCTCGTGATCATGGCGGAAAAGATCATGTGGATGTCCGCATCGAGCTTTTCCACGATGTCTCCGGTATCCCGGTCAAGGATATACAGGCCTTCGCCGGTCCCTGCCCAGACTCTTTCCCCGTCATCAAACAGTGCCGAGATCTCGATCCCCGGCATCAATACGGTAAGGGCTTCATCCCTGGGCGGAGCGGATTTTCTTGTAATGATCTGATAGGCGATGCCCGCCGCCGTGAGCAGGCCGAAAAGGATGGCAAGTATCAGAATGCTCTTTCTGTTCATAAGATCCGGCCCTCCTCCATGTACAGGTGCCTGCTGCAGAAGGCAGCCGCTTCCGCTTCATTGTGGGTAACGAGAAGGACAGCACATCTGCCTTCACAAAATTCCCTGGTGCATTGGATGATGCTTTCTTTGAGGTCCCTGTCCAGATTCGTAAAAGGCTCGTCAAGCAGCAGGAGCTCCCTCTCACAGGCGAGTGCTCTTGCAAGCGCCGCGCGGCGCGCCTGTCCTCCCGAGATCTGGTGAGGATAGCGCGCGAGCAGCCCGGTCAGGCCGTAGGCTTCCGCCAGCTCGCCGGCACGGTTTTCCCTGCGCTCCTTATCCCTGTGCGGACAGCCGAAAAGGATGTTTTCACGCACCGTCATGTTGGGAAACAGCAGGCTGTCCTGGAATACCATTGCCAGGCCCCTCTTGTGGGGAAGGTCGGAAAGCGGTTCATGATCCTTCGTGACTGTTCCCGAATCGGGCGCGACAAGGCCCGCGATCACGTGGAGCAGCGTCGATTTTCCGCAGCCGCTCTCCCCGCGTATGGAAACCATCTCCCGGTCGCCGATGCTGAGGGAAACGTTGTCCAAAGCCCTTACGGACGGATATTCTTTTGTTACGCCGTTGATCTCGAACATATCTCGATACCCCGTTAATTTTCCGGCCCGGAAGATCCGGTAAAGCGCGGACGCGCCAGAAGGAAATAGACCGCTCCCATGAACGCGATGCATACTGCCATCTGCATCAGGCAGAAATACGTTACTTTCTCAGAAGAACCGTAATGCAGGTAATTATAGATCTTGACCGACATCGGCTCCCTGCCGGCGGTCATCAGGACGAGCGAGGTACCGACGTCACCGAGCGTGAGCAGGAATACGACGATGCCCGAAATGATAAGCCCGGGCGCCATCGAAGGGAGCAGGACCCTGGTAAAAGCGGAGCCCGTCCGCGGCTGCAGCAGGGCGGCGGCTCTGATCCTTGCCCTGTCTATCCTCAGATAGCAGCCGTACTGGATGAGCGCGGCAAAGGGCAGATACCGTATGGCAAGGCCGACAGCCGGAAAGAATACGCCGGTCCTCAGGACATACAGCGGTGTGGAGCTGAACAGTTTCAGCACGCCAATGCCTGTGAGGACGCCCGGAACGCATAAGGGAAGGACCGCTGTGAGCCAGATGATGGGTTTACATAATTTTCCAAACGGATCATCCGAGGCAAGCAAAAGGGCCATCGCCGCGGCCGGTAAGGTCAGGAGCAGTACTGCGATCAAGCCGGACAGACAGGAATTCCACAGTTCTTCGAGGGCCGAGACGATCTCAGCGTCCGGCTTCAGGATATACGGAATGAATGAGATCAGCGGAAGAAGGATCTGCAGCAGGGTCAAAACGACCGCGGCTCCGCCCGCCGCGCGCAAAGCCGGCGAATAGACAGGCCGGATGCCTGCATTTGCCTTCATCGTCTCGGAGATGTTTTTCAGGGGGAGAAAGGAAAGAATGATGACCGCGGCAGCCGTGATCATCAGCGGCAGCGACAGATACAGCGAATGAACGCTCTGGCCCGCCGCGGAATAGTCGCTGAATATTTCCATGGAATAGACATTCACCTGGAACAGGGACGGGATGGAATAATCCATGACAGATAAAACGAAAATGACCGCGCCGATGGAGAGGAGCCAGGGGAGCTGTTTCGGGAGAATGACTTTGAAAAAAACATGGTCCGCGCTGTCGAACACCAAAGCGGCCGACCATTCCTTTTCGTCTACCTGGTCGAGGGCGGCAAGCGCGGCCGCGCAGGCAAACGGCAGGTAAACAAAGGTCTCGACGGCTACGCAGGGGAATATCCCCGTCATCCTGTACCGCAGTACTTCCGGGAAGATCCTTCCCAGAAAGCGCAGGAGATTCATGTATGAAAGCGCGTAAATATAGGGCGGGACCGGCGCGAGAAGAAGGAAATACCAGCGAAGCAGCGGCCTCCTTTGGGATCCCGTATGGATACGCGGTGAGTTAGATCCCGCACGGATCCGCGGCGACCGGAACCCTGCATGGATCCGCAGCGAGGCAAAGACCGCGACCAAAAGACATACCGCTGCTGTAAAGAACGCGATAATCAATGAATTGATCATCAGGCCGAGCCTGCGCGCGTTCAGTATCCCCGTTTCAAAGCCCCTTCCCGAAAGCCCCAGGCATAGGATGGGAAGGAGCGTAAGCAGCAGGTATACAAGGCATATGATGATACCTTTACTGTACTGCGAATATTTCCTGCATGTCATTGCTCGCAGTCTCCAGCATATCATACACTTCCTCAAGATTTACATCCATTCCCCGGATCTTGAAGCCCTCCGCATCCGCGTCCGGCCGGATCGACAGGTCAAAAAAGCCCATTTCGATAAGGGTCTTTTCCGTGTCGAGGGAAATGATGTAATCTATGAATATCTTTGCGTTTTCCTCGTTGGGCGCGCCTTTGATCAGGGCAGCGGTATTCGGGGTGATCAGATTTCCCATGCCTCCTTCTTCCTGATCGGTAAAGCACATCTCGACGTGCGCCCCGTCTTCGAGCGCCTCTTTGGCGTCATCGGTATCCGTGTATCCGATCATCACCTGGCCGGCGGCAGCCATATCCTTGGTGACAGAATTCCCGTCCACGACCTGGACGCCGCTGTCCTTAAGTTTCTGAAAGAACTCCCTGCCCTTATCTGCCCCGAGGGCGGCATATATGGCCGCTGCCTGGGTACGTGTCGTACCGAACATCGGATACGCGATGGCGATCTGATCCCCTTCGTATTTCCCGCTTATGAGATCATATATCGAGGAAGGATAGTCTGTCTTCTCCAGAAGGTCGGTGTTTACGAGCAGCGTTCTCGCCCTTCCGCCGAACGCTGTCCAGTAACCGTCCTTATCCTTGTAGGCATCGGGAATGTCGGACGCGGCAGGTGAGATATAGGGAGCCAGGGCCCCCTGCCTCTGCAGCGCGATCGTCTGGGCGAATTCATTGTTCCAGAATACATCACAGACCGGATGATCCATCTCTGTGAGTATCTTGTTGGTGAGTCCCGTCGTCTTATTCGCTTCCAGGTCATATACCGGCTTGACCCGGATCCCGGTCTTTTCTTCGAAATCCTTGAAGATCTTCTCGGAATGCACCTGGTCGACCGCGGTGTAGACATTTACCTCACCGGGATCCTCCGGGGCTTTTGTCCCGCCGGCCTCCGCCGTGTCCGCCGTGCCCGTCGTGCCTGGCGTACCTGCAGTTCCGGCGCATCCCGCAAGGAGCAGGAAGACGGCTCCCGCTGCAACAGATCTTAAGATATCCTTCTTTTTCATTTTTTCGTTTCCTAATATGTTCATTATTGGTCCATGTTCACTTCTGACCCATGCGTGTCATTGACCCATACACATCATTGATCCATGCGCATTACTGGTCCAGAACGCAGTAATCCATACGGTCCAGTACCGTACGGGGATCCGTTTCCTCCTGCGGCTCCGGGGAATTCCGCAGATCTTTTCTTGCGGCGGCAGCACGCTCCGCAAGGCCGGGCGTTTTCAGCATGTGCAGTACTTTTGCCGCATCCGTGCCGGCATCTCCGAAGTCCTCCGCGGTAAAGCGGAAGGAGCCGGGTTTCAGGAAACTGTCCGCGCGGTCGGCAAGGCCGTCCGCGAGCATTTTCGAATCCCTTTGAAACACAGCGACAAATTTCTCCGGATCTTCACCCAGTTCATCGATCTTATCGCGTACCATCTGCTCAAGGACGGGCAGCAGTGCTTCCCGCATTTCCCCGATCCTCTTATCCTGCGCCGCGATCGCTTCCCGGTACCTGCTTCCGGCCGGCACGTAAAGGAACTCGATCTCCCTGGTGCAGGTAGAGGCAAGGCCGATCTCACCGGTGTCCGCAAAGGTGACAAAATAGTTCCAGCCGTCGGGCTCGATCGCTTCGTCATAGGCATCTCCCATTTTACGAAGTTCGTCGATGCCGAACCGGTTTCCGGTCGAAAGATCCAGCCAGGAATCCGCCGCGGAGCTCACACTCTCTACCGCTTCTCTAAATGATTTAAATCCTTCCATTCCTATCCTCTGCTTTCTCAGTCACGGTCAAAGTGGTTTCTGCGCATTCTTCCGGATCGCGTCCCTGTGATCCTTCAGTTCTTTTTCGGCAGCACGCAGGGCCTGCTCCCTCTGCTTCTTGGCATACTCAGCCTTCCTGTCGGCTACTTCCTTAAGAAATGCTTTTCTGCTTTCCTCTTCGAGATTACGGTCATACTTTTCCATTCCATTGGTAATCTGATCGTACACCTCTTTCGTCACTGCATTCGTTGTGTCAGTCGCTTTCTTGAGAGCTTTTTCAGCCTGCTTGTTATTTGCCCAGGTCTTATACCTCAGGTTCTTAAGGGCATCCACGCCGTCCTTGGACATGCCGTTATTCTGAGACCTGTTCAGATTTACAAGATCTCTTCTGAATGTATCATTCGTGTAATTCTGCTGGCTTGTATTGATCTTATCCGCGATCTTATCCAGACCGCCCTTGACCGTTCCGGTAAATACAGCAGAACCCAGGCCGTCGTTCCAGTCCTTCCCTTCTTCCAGGTTGGACCATACTTTCTTTGTGACCTCACTTCCGATATTCCCGGTAAAATGCCAGCCTGCATCACCAAGCTCACCGCCCGCAACGTCAGCGAGGTTTTCTACAGTAGCCTTAAAAAACGCATCCTGCATGCTCTTATCATTCACATAAGCATCGGTCAGCTTGGAGGCATAGTTCTTTGTCACGTCATAATACTGTTTTATGGCAGTATTTCCGGTAACAATGGAAAGTCCGGTAAGGCTGTAGTCCGCGAGCTTTTCCGTAACTTCCGCGGCTGTCGTCATCTTGTCCCAGAACTCGCCTACGTTCTTATAATGCTGGGCATCCTTCTCGGCTTTTCCGATGGCCTTTTCCATCGCTTTCTTGATGGATTCCTTATTGTCGAGCTCGCCTCCGTATTTCTGCCACATCTTGAAGAGCTGCTCGGCTTCCTTTTCTTCTTTTGCCTGCTGGGCCTCCCATTTCCATTTATCTTCAAGATACTGCATGCCGTCACGCGACAGCTTCTGGTTCTCGGCGCGCTGCTTTTCGAGCCATTCCTGCAGGCCTTTGTTGGCGTCCTGGTAATACTCGGTATGGGAGACGGCATTATCATAACTGACGAGCAGTTCGTCGAGGTCATAATAAGAACCGTTCTCTCCGATATACTGCGGATTTCCGTTCTCATCATATCCCACGAGTCCGTAGGTCTTGCGCTTGCCGGTGATCGGATCGATGAAACTGACGTCGCCCTCATCGTTCAGGCTCCATTCCTTCGGCCTTTCCGGGAAATCATACGGATTCCGGGGCGGCGCCGGCGGTGTGGGAGGAGCGGGCGCTATCGGTATATCATCCATGATCAGAGGCGGGAAGAGATCGTCCAGCGGCCATCCGAGCAGAATGCCGAGATCCCAGAAGAGCACCGGGAAAAAGGCGCTCACGAGTGACTTGAAGAAGCCGTCGTTATGCATCAGTCCCCCGATGGTCTTGCCCGATTCGGACCAGCCGTTGTCGTCCGCAAAGACGGTAAGGCAGTTAAACATCAGGGATCCGCCGACGATCAGAAGGATGACGGATGCGATACCCGCGGGCTTCTTTTTTCCTCCGCCGCCCCAGTAAACGACCGCAGCGATGAGAGCCGCGCTGACAAGGAAGCGGAAGTAGTAATTATAGCCGAACAGGACCCAGAGCACGACATTTACAGCCGTATACATGAACAGGCCGATCGCCATATAGTACATGACGAGCATGCCTTCGGAATACAGCGGAACGGTCTGCTTCCTTCCGTCATGGAGCCTGCCGTCTGCCGAGCGCACACGGAAACAGGTCTGGCCGAGATCGCTCTGGCCGCCCTGACCGAATGAGAAATAGAACAGGATCGCGAACACAGGCACCGCAAAGGGGTTCCTGATCAGGAATCCGAAAACGACAGCGCCGATCAGTCCTATGCGCATGTAAATGTTGCCGGAAAGGTTGGAAAGGTCGATATAACCGTTGGTGACAGCCATTTCCTCGACACGGTCGGCTATTTTCCGTTCAGACTGCGCATTGGCGCGGGAATTGGCATTCGGACCGGCACCGGCATTGGCACCGGCATTGGGATTGGGGCTGGCATTGGCGTGGGGCGCGGCTTTCTTCCGGGGAGCCCCCGGTCTCGGCGCCACGCCAAGCATCCTTTCATAGTGATCCCTCATATTCCGGACATTCGCGAAGTCTTCGGATATGGCTGCGGATCCGCCCTGCTTTTTCCGCAACATCATCCGCGCGAACAGAAGGCTGAGTCCGAAGGTCAGCGGCGCAACGACCTTGCCCGTCGGCGTCAGCCCGGCGATCTCGAAGGGTGTCGCGCCCTTATATCTTGAGCCCGAATATACCGCGCCGCCGATCAGATAAGGGACGAACGAGATCCTTCCCCAGGTGCCTCTTCCTGCCCACATCGTATCATTGAGCACAGACCAGAAGAAGACATTGAAGACAGTAGACAGTATCGTGACAGGGATCATCATCTTCAGGAGGCGGGGCATGTTTTTGACATATGCCGCGACCCTTGCCTTCAGGAATCCCGAGATCAGAGCCTGATACGATCTGGGTGCCTCCGGATCAGAACAGTATTGCTGAAACGTAGGCTCCTGATACCTGGGATCATTATTCTTGTTATGTACGTTCTGATGCATTTATACTTCCTCCGCCTCGAACATATTTACGAATATGATCGCGAATGGTCATCTGGCTATGGGATTTCCGCAGCCGGAGCAGAACTTGGCATTCGGGCTGATCGGGGATCCGCAGTTCCGGCAGAACCGTACCTTAGGCGGCTGCGGCGCGCTCTGTGGAGCAGACTGAAATGCCGGCTGTTGTGGCACAGTCTGCGGCTGAGGAGCAGACTGAGGTGTCGGCTGAGGATCCCAGGCGGATTGCGGGGCAGGCTCGGGGGCAGGCTGGTATACTGGCTGTGGTTGTGGTGCGGGCTGCGGCACAGGCTCCGGAACGGGCTCCGGCACAGTTGGCGCCACGGGCTCGGGCTGCGCATCACGTTCAAGCTCCGCCTTAAGACGAAGCACTTCACGCTCATACGTATCGCCCTCAAGCGGTATGAACAGCCACCTTACAAAATACTCATAGCCGGAAGCGATCCCGATCGCCCCTTCTGCCGATACAAGGTAGAATTGTCCCTCTTTCAGGGCGCCTTCACCGTTATCGTCAGCCAGGGCGAATGCAAACAGGTCTCTTGCATTGAAATAATTATCCTCGCTGCCATTCAGCCTCCATGCCAGACATACCGGCATCGCATCGCCCAGCGCACTCATCAGATTCTTATAATGTTTCATACTGCATTCTCCATCTAAAAAATCCAATGCCGATCCGGTCAGATACCGGATGTAAAACAATACTTAACTTAAATATAACATATGCATTTTCATCTATGAATCAGTGACAAATGATTGTCATTGACAACTGTCCGGATCAGGAATTTCAGTCCATCAGCTCTTCATTTACAGGGGTGTTTCTTATATCGAGGGGGATACTCACGGATTTGTAAGGATCTCTGCACAAATACAGCTCGAGAAAACGCTTTTACCCACGTTTCCTTAGTTGCCGGGCAGACTAGGTATACGAAAAGAACTCCGAAGCAAGAAGCATTACCTCGAATAAACAAAAAAAGAGCGGAAACCCGCATAAAATAAGGGTTTCCGCAAGAAATAAAATAAGTGCGAGACGGGGCGCAAGAGAGACGACCTGTGTATTACTCCCAGGCTCCGGAGGAGCCGGTCCAGGCACCGTCCGGGCCGAGCGTGTAGCCGTCCGGCGTGCTCTCGTTCCGGTACATGCGGCCCTGGTTGCGGCCACGCACAGGTTCGAAGTAGTACCAGTTTCCATCGATCAGCTGCCACCCGGTCAGTAGAGCGCCCTTCCGCCCGTCAGAGACAGGATTCAGATAATAGCGGTTCTCCTCCCAGTCGATCCAGCCGGTCTGCATGAGACCCGCGCCGCCGAAATAATACCAGTCGCTGCGCCCGTTATAGTAGAGGTAGTTCCACCCCTCCGCGCGGTGTCCGTCAAGATAGGTATAGGACCAGTTTGATCCGTCCTGATTCCAGGTGCCGCCGACAGAGCCCACATAGCCCTTCACCGTCGTGGTGCCGGAGCTTCCGCCGGAGCTGATCCGGGTAATGTCTGCAGTAGTGCTGCTCTGGTTTCCGGAGGCTGCAAGCTTGTAGTTTGCGGCATCTTTGCCCGTGAGGGTGATTCCCGTGATCTTGACGGTCTTATCCCTGCCGGCCTTCTCATCCTCGAAGGTCCCGGTCGCGCGCACGCTGAGATCATCGCCTGCGACCATTCCGCTGATCACCACGCTGTCATAATTCAGGGCAGCCGCCGCACTCCGGTCATAGCGTTTGCTGGCAGCCGTGATGCCGGAGACAGTCACCTCCTTTGGCGTCACTGTGAGCGTGCCAAGCGTCTCAGAGGCGATCTCGTAGTTTGCCTCCGCAGCCGTGCCGTCCCAACTGATGCTGTAAGCGTTGGTGCTGCTGCCCGCTTTCGTCTGTGTACCGGCTGCAGCCAATGTCGCCGTCTCTGAATTCACAAGCCCGGTGATGCTTCCCGCTGCACTCAGCGGTGTGCCATCGTAGACCTTCTCCGCATCCGGAGTCGTGACGCTAAGAGCTGCCCTGCCGATCGTGTAATCCTTCGTTCCCTCTGCGGGGAGCTTATAGTTGCTGTTGGAAAGTGCGCTTGCAGTCGCCGTATAGCTTCCCGCATCCGTGCCTGCACCCGTGACCGTCACATCACAGCTGTCCCCGTCCACAAGACCGGTCGCAGTCGCTTCCGGCACCTGAGCCAGGCCGTTATAGGTAAATGCTGTCGTGCCCCAGCTTAATCCGACTTCCTTCGGCCCGATGGTAAATTCCTTCGTCACTTCAGAAGGAAGCTTATAGTTGCTGTTGGAAAGTGCGCTTGCAGTCGCCGTATAGCTTCCCGCATCCGTACCTGCACCCGTGACCGTCACATCACAGCTGTCCCCGTCCACAAGTCCGGTCGCCGTTGCTTCCGGCACCTGAGCCAGGCCGTTATAGGTAAATGCTGCCTCACCCCAGCTTAAGCCGGCCTCCTTTTCAGTGACCGATGCGGTCGTGCTCTCCTGGCTGCCGGATGCCGCGAGCGTATACTGCCCTGCATCCGCCCCTCCGAGCGTAAGCCCGCTGATCGTCACGGTCTTCCCGCTTCCCACATTGGCATCATCAAAGGTGCCGGTACCGGACACGGTCAGCTCATCGCTTCCCACAATTCCGTCAAATATCGCACCGCTGCAATCCAGTGCCGCAGCAGTGCTGCCGTCATAGACCTTGTCTTCGGCCGTGATGCCGGAGACTGTCACTTCCTTCGCGGTAATGGACGCTGTCGCAGTCTCCTGATTGCCGGAAGACGCAAGCGCATAGTTGCCCGCATCTGTGCCTCCCAGTGCCAGATCACTGATCGTCACTGTCTTGCCGCTTCCTGCACTGGCATTATCGAAGGTTCCCGTCGCGCTCACGGTCAGGTTGTCTCCCGAACCCATGTCCGGAATGGTTGCGCCGCTGGTATCAAGCGCGGCGGTCGTATTGCCGTCATAGACCTTATCAGATGCGGTAATGCCGCCCGTTACCGCCACGGTTTTCTGCGTAATGCTTGCAGTTGTACTGCCCTGGTGGCCGGAAGCTGCAAGCTGGTAGTTGCCCACAGACGCGCCGCCGAGCGTCAGTCCGCTGATCGTGACCGTTTTGCCGCTGCCGGCCTTCTTATCCGCAAAGGTTCCAGTGCCGCTGACAGTCAGGGTATCTGAACTCAGCTTCCCGCTGAAGCTGGCGTAGGCGGTGACCAGTGCAGCCGTGGTGTTACCGTCATAGGTCTTATTGGAGGCGGTAATACCGGAGATGGTCACAGATTTTTTGTTGATCGTAAAGCTCTGTGTTTTTGTACTTGGCAGCTCATAATTGTTGTTGGAAAGCGAGCTCGCCGTCGCCGTATAAGT
>CAMNCY010000061.1 GCA_946534785.1 uncultured Lachnospiraceae bacterium
CGTCGACCTGATCTGCCCCTACGCAAAGGGCGGTAAGATCGGTCTGTTCGGCGGTGCCGGCGTAGGAAAGACCGTCCTGATCATGGAACTGATCAACAACGTGGCGACCGCCCACGGCGGTATTTCCGTATTCACGGGCGTCGGCGAGCGTACCCGTGAAGGAAACGACCTTTACGGCGAAATGACGGAAAGCGGCGTTCTGAATAAGACGGCCCTGGTATACGGGCAGATGAACGAGCCCCCGGGAGCCAGAATGAGAGTAGGTCTTTCGGGCCTTACCATGGCGGAGTATTTCCGTGACGTCAAGAACCAGGACGTGCTTTTATTCATCGATAATATTTTCCGTTTCACACAGGCAGGTTCCGAGGTCTCCGCACTTCTGGGCCGTATGCCTTCCGCAGTAGGCTACCAGCCCACGCTGGCAACGGAAATGGGCGCACTGCAGGAGCGTATCACATCGACAAAGAAGGGCTCCATCACATCGGTCCAGGCCGTTTACGTTCCTGCCGATGACCTTACGGACCCTGCGCCTGCAACGACGTTCACACATCTGGATGCCACCACGGTCCTGTCCCGTGATATTGCATCCAAGGGTATTTATCCGGCGGTCGATCCTCTGGATTCCACCAGCCGTATCCTTTCCCCCGAGATCGTCGGGAAAGAGCATTATGAGATCGCCAAGGGCGTGCAGCAGGTACTGCAGAGATACAGGGAGCTGCAGGATATCATCGCGATCATGGGTATGGACGAGCTTTCCGATGAGGATAAGCAGACCGTCTTCCGTGCACGTAAGATCCAGAACTTCCTGTCCCAGAGCTTCCATGTCGCGGAGCAGTTCACCGGCCTTCCCGGCAAGTATGTACCTCTGAAGGAGACACTGCGCGGCTTCCGGATGATCCTGGACGGCGAGTGCGACGACCTTCCCGAGAGTGCTTTCCTCCTGGTCGGCACGATCGACGAGGTCTTCGAAAAAGCGAAAAAGCAGTAAGGAGGCGCGTTAATGGCAACCTTTCCTTTACAGGTAGTCTCCATGGACGGCCTGATCTACGAAGGACAAGTGCAGCAGATCATCGTACGCACGGTCCAGGGTGACGTGGCCATCCTCGCAAGACATATGAATTACTGCACGGCGCTGGGAATGGGACGCGCCCGGATCCTTCTGGAGGACGGGACCGAGAAAGAAGCGGCGTGTATCGGCGGTATGCTTTCCGTGATGGACGGCACGTGCCGTGTCATTTCCACCACCTGGGAGTGGGGAGAGAACATTGACCTTGAACGCGCGAAAGCTGCCAAAAAGAAGGCAGAGGAAAGACTCGCGGACACGACCCTTTCCAAGGAAGCCCGCGTACGCGCGGAGGCGAAGCTTTACAGAGCGCTTGTGAGAATCAGTACGGCGTCCAAAGAATAAGAAATAACGATCTTAAGCGGTACCCGGTTACCGTCAGGGAGCAGCGGCAGTGCAGGAACTGTGCTGCTCCTTTTTCCACCGGAGAGATTAATGCGTAATACAATCCTGAGAATTATATACGCCATCGGCGTTTTCATATTGACCATCGTGCTTCTGGAGATCTTCATTTCCCCGGAGCAGGAGGCCAGGACATCCGATATGGAGAAAGCATCGATCCCCCTGCTCATGATCCGCAGCGGGGACCGGTATTTCAATGAACTGCACGGCTTTACCGAAAAGCGGCAGGAGGGAAAATACCGGGCGGTCCTGACGCCTCTGGACGAGGAGCGGCAGATCATCATATCCACGGAGGATCTGGACTGCGGGATCCGGGAGGCGGAGTACGAGGTGCGGAGCCTTTCGGGAGAGCGTCTTCTCATGAACGGCGAGCTGTCTTTTGCCATTCGGGATAACGGGCACATGGAAGCGGAGATCCTTCTGAACGATCTCGTGGAAACGGGAAAAGAGTATACTCTGGTCATTGCGCTTTCCACGGACAGCCGCAAGGACCTGCACTATTATACCCGGATCATGGTGGGAGACGCGGAGCTTTCCCGGGAAGCGATCGCCTTTGTGCAGCAGTTCCATAATGCCACGTTCCGGAAAGAGCGGAGGGAATATCTGCTCACCTATCTGGAACCGGACAGGAAAGCTGCGCAGGATGACTATTCCCATGTCAGCATCAACAGCACGTGGGACATGGTCACTTTCGGGGACCTGCAGCCGACGGAGGTGATGAAGCCGGTCTTCAGTTTAAGGGAGATCCAGGCCGGAACGATCGCGGTCAGCGGGAGTTTTATGGTCTCCTGCGACCATGGGGAAACGGGACGGCGCCTGTATCTTTGCGAGGAATACTACAGGATCCGGAAGGGAACGGAGCGTTTCCATCTGCTCGATTACGAACGCAGTATGACGGCGGTCTTTGATCCGGAGGCAAAAACGGTCATGGGAGAGGACGCCGCTGATGACCGGGTCTATCTGGGAATCGCGGAGCCGGACCAGATCGAAGAAAGCGAGAACGGTGAAGCGGTCGCGTTCGTGAACGCGGGAAGACTCTACGGCGTTTCGGCAAAAGAAGATTCCATTGCCTATGTCTACGGCTTTTCGGAAGCAGACAGCACCGACAGGAAGGACAATTACGACAGCTTCGGCATCCGGATTCTGCAGGTCGATGAAGACTGCAATATCGACTTTATCGTCTACGGCTATATGAACCGGGGAAGCCGGGAAGGCAGCATGGGCGTTGCGGAATACTATTATGACAGTGAAGTTCATGTGGTCGAGGAAAGGGCCTTTATTCCGTATTACGGCTCCTTTGAACTCCTGAAAAGACAGGTGGAGAACGCGGCATATCTGGACGAAGAGAACCGCCTGTACCTGATCCTGGACGATTCCCTGTACCAGATCGATACCCGGAATTACAGCTATTCCATTCTGGAAGAGAACATGTTCAATACGGGCAGCATCGTATCCGGCGGGGGACGTTTCGCTGCCTGGCGTGAACTGGAGAACGGCAGCTTCACCGGCCGGATCATCCTGCTGGATCTGGAGGACCTTTCACATAAGACCATCAGTGCCGACGCGGGAGAGGAAGCGGTTCCGGTCGCCTTTATCGGCGATGACCTGATCTATGGCATTCTCAATGAGCAGGACCGGGTGGTGGATGCAGCCGGGATCAGCTATACGCCGATGCGTTCCATCCGTATCGTGAACAGTGAGCTGGAGCTTCTGGAGGACTATACCTCGTCCGGCTATTATATTTCCGAATGCGAGGTGAATGACAACCAGATCGTGCTTCACCGCCTGCGGAAGGTGCAGGAAGAAGGCGGGGCGGTTACCTACGTTCCCGCGGAGGATGACCAGATCATGAGCGCTTCGGAGGAGGTGGCAAAAGAGCCGCTCCTGCAGGCGGCAGCGGATGAAGCGCTGCTGAAGGTCCGGAGCATTTCCGTTCCGGGACTGGATCCGGTAAAACTGCGCTATATCAGGCCGCGGCAGCTGGAGGACGCCGGGAAGAGGGAGATCTCCGTCTCCGTAAACCAGGAAGAAGACGCTCAGCGGTATTACGTGTATGATCTGTATGGTTTTTACAATTATTCGTATTCCGCTTCCGATGCCATTGATCTTGCGGAAAAGATCTCCGGTTTCGCTCTCGACGGGGAAGGCCGGTATATCTGGAAGAGAGTTGCTGCGGAAAGAGCAGAGATCGGGAATATCTTCATGGCAGAAACAGGCGCCGGGGAAGAGAACGGAGAAAGCACGGATCTTGCCAGATGTCTGGATACGATCCTGACATTTGAAGGAGCGCCTGCAGCAGCCGGAGAAAAACTGGCCGCAGGATGGGACGGTGTCCGGATCCTGCGGGAAGGGATCCCTCAGGCCGATGTCATGGACCTGGCGGGGATGGATATGGATAAGATTCTGTATTACGCGTATGCCGGCTATCCTGTGATTGCTCTGACCAGAGGCGGTCAGAGCGCGGTGGTGATCACCGGGTACGGTCCCGAGAACCTGGCTGTTCTGCGGCCGGGAAGCCGGGAGAGAGAACTGATCGAAAGGGAAGAAGCCAGGCAGCTGTTTATGGAAAGCGGGAACCGGTATATCGTTTATGTAAAAGGAGAATAGAAAAGGCTTTCTGCCTCAGGACGTATGGCTGCTCCTGCTTTCCGGCCGGTTTTCGGTCTTCACAGTATCTTTCCGGTTCGTTTTTGTGGGACCCGCGGGATTCTTGATGCGGGTCTCTTTCATCTGTCCGTTCTGTATGAGCTTATTCGACAGGCTGTTGAAATCAGTGTCTTTGATACCCCCTTCCTTTCTGTCAGGGATCCGTGATTCTTCTGCCCTGAACTTTTCATTATCCCGGATTGTTTTCAGGGAAGTGATGTTTTTCTGCTCGTAAGCATCGTCAATCAGCCCCAGGATCCCGACCTTTGTCTGCAGCTGATCCTTCAGGGGGCTGTTTTCATGCAGCGGGTAACCTTTGTTCGCCATGGCATGTTCTTTATTCAAAAGGAGCTGATTCATCTGTTTCGCGAAGGGCTGCAGGTCTCTGGACGACTCCAGACGATGCATGCCGACACCTCCCCATCCTTTGAAGAACCCGGAGAAGGTCTGGCTGGAATGGGTCCGCTCATACTTTGCGGCCGCTTTGTCCAGGGCGGTAATGGCACTATGGACCTGCGCGGGTGTATTGCCGGATCCGTCCAGTTTGCTGACGGTCTCCAGTGTTCTGCGCATAGTCTCATATTCCTTGCTGTTATCATGCTGAATGACGCTGTCCAGGTGGACCAGTTTCTTTTTCGCCTCCCATGCGATGCTTTTTACGGTATCCTGATAGTCTATGACGGCATTGGCGCTATCCTGCGTCTTCTGGTCGAGAGTATAGAGCTGCTCGGCACCGGCCGCCCGGATCTCGGTCTCTGCCTGCTTTACATCAAAGCCGGCCTGGAGCTGACCAATAGCGAAGTCCCATCCGGTTATGCCGGAAGAGGTCTTTATGTCTTTGATCGACTTAGCGCTTGAAAGCTCACCGCCGATGGCGGAGAGCACAACGAACCTGTCCGTCTGCTGACCGTCGGCATTGGAGAGCTCCTGAGACATTTCCGCCCCGAGTTCCCGCATGAAAGTGCCGAACGACCTTTCCGCCTCCGGAAGGAATCTTTTTCCGTCATTCTTTTTCAGATCTTCCAGAAAGCGGTCCACCGCGTTGTTTTCCGCGGTGTTCTGCGGCGACGGATCGCCGTCGTAGTTCATCCTCGACTGCGTCATCCTGTCGAAGATCCCGCGGTAATTGCCTTCCGCCTCCATTGCCTTGAGGGCATTGTAGGCGCTGTTCTCAATGTTCCGGGATTTTTCCGCGGCAGCCAGGGTCGCCACATGTTCTGCAGCCGAATCGTATATCTCCCTGAACTTATCGTGCATGGTCCGGACTTCCAGGGCGTTTTTGTGCTGTTCCAGAAAAGTATTCACTTTCTGGACAACTTCGGCTTTTTCCTGGGAGTTCGTGACCTTCTTGTCCCAGATCTCTCCCTTTAACGTATCAATATCCGCGCGCAGCTGCTGCAGGTGCTCTTTTTCTTCCTTGTTCAGGCCCTGCCATTGCTCTTTCTTCCAGACTTCCCTGTCTATGGAGCCTATGAGGCCAAGCACCTGCATATCCTTGCTGGACCACCCGTTATTGATCGCATGAACTTCACCTTCCATCGCGCCGACGGCACGGGCGAGGTCACGGCCTTCATTCAGCTTCAGACCGGTATGCTGGGAGAGCGGATTGTTCAGGTACTCATCATACTTTTTGTTATCCTGTAAACCGCAGAGGGCATTATAGTGTTTGATCGTGTTCTCGTGGGCAGCCTTCAGCTCCCGGAGATACTGCTGTTCTTTCTGGTCATCCCACCCGCTTTCGGCCATCTTCTGGCGGTTGTACTCCGCGCGGAGTTCCTGCTCGCCGGAATTGATCGTATCCATTAAGGTATCGAACACCTTTTCATCCTTGTTTAAGGTTTCGATAATTTTATCCGGGCTGTAGACGTTAAACTTCGGACCGCCTCCTGAAGACAGGATCAGATTGCACAGATAAGGAGTCTTTGCGAGACCCTCCAGGAGGTTCCCCTGGTCCGGTTTTGTGAGGAAAGCCTGATAATTGTAATAGTCCCTGAGCTTATCGTATTTTTCGTCCTTCGGCAGTTCTTCTGCCTTTTTTTCCCATAGACCGGAGAGATACCGCAGATGTTCCTTTGCCTCACCGATCGCATCCGGAACAATATATGTGCTCTGTTTATTCTCTCTGTTTTCCAGATAAACAAAGCCGTCCTGATTATAACCATGGAGTTTTTCCGGAACATAATCAGGGGATTCACTTTCCTTTAATGTTATGATGTTTTCCATACCCCAGGGGGAGGTGGAGAATTTGGAAGTTACTTTGGGGTATTCCTGCTGGTCCGCGATCTCCCTGGTGTTCATTATGCCTATTTCCATTTGGCGGTAAATGGAAAAACCGTCGTCACTCCAGGCGTACATCTTCCCATTCTGGTCAAATTTTCTTCCGGGCATGGCTTTTACTCCTCATGGCTGTGGTATCCGCGGCTATGGTACCCGGTCAGTCAGTGATCACGTTTCTGCCGTTTTCTTTATAACGGGTCAGGATCTGCCGGATACGGGCACTCGGATCGAGCAGGTCGCTGATAGAGGTGTCATGGTTTAAGGTATCAATGATATAGGCAATGTACTTGCTCATGCTGCAGCTGATATACCAGGGTCTTTCAAGAAGCTCCGGTGTCTGGTAGATCAGGTTCGTGGTAAGGACTCTGTCGAAGAGGCCGTTCTTATAGGCTTCATCGAAAACGGACAGTCCCTGGGTGAAGAGGCCGAAGGTGGAGAATACGAAGATCCTGCCGGCCTTGCGGTCCTTCAGGCCTTTTGCGACTTCCAGGACGCTCTCGCCGGAGGAGATCATGTCGTCGATGATGATCATGTCCTTTCCTTCCACGGAGGAGCCGAGGAATTCGTGGGCCAGGATCGGGTTCTTGCCGTTCACGACGCGGGTATAGTCTCTTCTCTTATAGAACATGCCCATGTCCAGGCCGAGGACGTTGGCGATGTAGACGGCTCTCTTCATGCCGCCCTCATCCGGGCTGATGACCATCATGTGGTCGGCGTCGATATTCAGTCCCGCCTCATGATGAAGCAGGCCTTTGATGAACTGGTAGACCGGCTGTACGGTATCGAAGCCGGAAAGCGGGATCGCGTTCTGTACGCGGGGATCGTGCGCGTCAAAGGTGATGATATTGTCGACGCCCATTTTTACCAGCTCCTGGAGTGCGATCGCGCAGTCCAGGGATTCCCGCATGGTGCGTTTGTGCTGCCGGCCTTCATAGAGGTACGGCATGATGACGGTGATCCTTCTTGCCTTGCCGCCGATGGCCGCGATCGATCTCTTGAGATTCTGGAAGTGATCGTCGGGAGACATGCGGTTCTCCTGGCCGAAAAGCTTATAGGTCTTGCTGTAGTTGACAACGTCCACCAGGATATACAGATCCATGCCGCGGACGGAGCTCTTCATGACACCTTTTCCTTCACCGGTCCCGAAACGGGGCAGGTCGCAGTTGACGATATAGGTAGGACGCTCATAACCGGCAAAGGCGAGGCTGTTCTTATGCTCGCTTTCCCTCTCGGCACGCCATTGTGTCAGGTAGTAGTCCACTTCTTTGCCCATCTCTTCGCATCCGCAAAGAGGGATGAGCCCGAGGGAGCCGGCCGGAATCGAGTCCAGGGTGCGTTTATCATGTCGTCTAACAGGTTCCATTCATTTTCCTCACTTTCTTGCGGAGCCGGATATCCGGCCCGGTAAGTCTGCAAACGGTATAATCGCTGGAGATGCGGGAAAGGATCCTGTCGGAATACCTGTCCTGCAGCTCGCCTAATGAAAGGTTTGTCGAGATGATCGTTGATTTTCGGTTCAGGTGTCTTTCATTGATACAGGAAAACAGCTGTGCCGATACAAAGGCGTTGGGCAGTTCCGTGCCCAGATCGTCAATGATCAGAAGATCACAGTTATAAAGTTCCTCGGTAAAGCGCTGAAGCTCTTCGCGGCTCCGGTTCCCGAACACATAGGAAGAAAGTGTCTCGAAGAGGCCGGCGGCGCTGAAATACAGGACGGAATTCCCCTTCAGCAGGACTTCCCGCGCCGTACAGATGGAAAGGAACGATTTTCCGGTTCCGACTGTACCATATAAATACAGATTTTCATAGCCTGAATTGAAATTATTAACAAAAGAACGGCAGATCTGGACAGCCCTGCGGAAGCGCTGCAGATCTTCGCCTTCATAGAATTCTTCGGAAAGAAGTGAAAAGTTGTTGTCCCGGATCAGCTGTTTTAAGTGGGACTGGTCATAAAGAATGGCGATCTCCGCCTTTTTCAGACAATGACATTTTACCCCGTCGATATAGCCGGTATCCCGGCAGTCGGGGCAATCATAAACAGGTGAAAGATAATTTTCCGGATATCCGGCATTTACAAGAAGCGTCCGCTTCTTTTCGGTGACCTCCCGGATCCTTTTCTTAAGTTCAAGGGAGGAAGCTTCTGCGGAAGGAGCTTCCCCGGGATCCCCGAAAAGCTGCTTCTCCAGCATGCCGACGCCATACGAAGGGATGACGCCGTCAAGCTCCTGAAAGCCCGGGATCTTCCGGTATACCTCCTCGCGCTTTTGCAGAAGCTCTCTGCTGTGCCGGTCCCTGCGGGCGGCATATTCCAGCATTAAATTGTCGTATATTTCCTGAGATAGAGCCAAATAAAACTCCTTTTGCCTGCCGTATCCGTTATGCTTCTTCGTTCAGAAGCTTCTCGATCGCGTCGATATCATACTGGCGCTGTTCGTAATTGGTGAAGGAATTCTTCCGCGGCGCGGAGGACTTTCCGCGCTGCCTGGACGCCCGGGCAGAAGCGGCCGCCTGTGCCTGACGGGTCGTCGTGATACCGGATTCCGCCCAGTTGACGGCGACCTTCTCGATATAGCGGAAGTCTTTCTTCCCGTTCCCGACGCAGTACTGGACCAGGTAATCGATCAGGTCTGCGCTGAAATGGAGTTCCTCCAGCATGTAGTAGACGACACGCATTTCTGACGGCGAAAGAGGCTTTCCGATATACTGCTCGACGATGAAAAGAAGCTGTGCTTTTTCCTCATCTTCGCTGAACGCCTTCACTGCGGCACGGGTCATGGCCCTGGTCGCGGCTGCGCTCCTTGCGGGCGCTGCCTTGGAAGGTGCGTCCTCCGGCTTGCCGGCAGCATCCAGGACGGGTGTGATGGAGATCACGCGTTCCTCCTCTTTGGCCGGTGCTTTCTCCTGTTCCAGGCTCCTGGGCCTTAGCTCGCACAGGTGGATGCTCATCAGTGCTCCCGTACTGTCGTGCAGAAGCGCGATAAGACCCTTCTTTTCCCAGTATTTAAGCGAGCGCAGGACTTCCTTCTCGGTGTGGTTGAAAAGGTCGGCCATATCGCTGATGCTTGCGGCGCGTCCCGCGCCCATCATGCGCAGAAGGTACAGATAGACCTTGATCTGTGCCTCGTTCGCATCGCCCATATATTCGTCGATAAAAAGATTCGATACAAGCGTCGAATCTGTGTCGCAGTCGCTGTGAATGGTAAATACTCCCATACGAAACTTCCCAGCCCCTCATTTTGTTATTGCAGCCTGCCTCCCGGCAGTCATTCGGATAATGGGAAGTATATCACCGTGCCATGGACGGTGAAATGGTAAAAATCAACAGAAAAAACATTCGGTCCCGGCGGTGTGCGGCGCCCCTGCGGATTGTGGAATCTGTGGATTCTGTGGATAAGAGCCCGGAACGGGGGCCTTATCGGGACCGGTTATCCACATCGGGAGGAACTCCTCCCGGATGTGGGAACGTGGATAACTGCTTCCGGAGATCAATCGGAAAGCAGATCTTCGCCTACAGTATCGATGTTTCCGGCACCCATGGTTATCAACACGTCATCTTTTCGGCAATTTTTCCGGAGAAATTTTTCGATCTCCTCAAAGGTGGGAAGGCTCACGCAGTCGCCGCCGAGATCCCGGATCTTTCCGCACAGCGTGTCGGAGCTGATCCCCAGATCGTCTGTTTCCCTTGCCGCGTAGATCTTAGCCAGGACCACATGGTCTGCCAGGGTAAGCGCTTTGGCGAAGTCGTCCATCAGCGCCTTGGTCCGCGTATAGGTGTGGGGCTGGAAAGCGCACCAGATCTCACCCTTTGCCATCTTCCGGGCGGCATTTAAGGTCGCCGCGATCTCGGTGGGGTGATGGGCGTAGTCGTCGATGATAGTAACGCCGTCCATCATGCCCTTGTATTCGAAGCGTCTTCCGGTGCCCTGGTAGGAAAGGAGGGCAGCCTTTGTGACGTCCCGGCTGATTCCCATCAGGTCGGCCGCCGCAACGGCGGAAAGGGAATTGTAGACGTTGTGTTCGCCGCTTACATGGAGCGTAAAGCGCTGTTTTTCCACACCGTCTTCCGTTTTCCGGCAAAGGGTAAAGGAAGGACGGGCATTCCCGTCGTAGGTGATGTCTTCCGGATAATAATCGCTCTTTGCGGGATCCGAACCGAAATACAGGACTTTGCAGGGAAGATCTTTACTGATCTCCAGAACGTCCGGAATATCGGAATTGATAATGAGGGTCCCGTCTTCGGGGAGGAGCTCTGCGAAGAGGCGGAAGGAATGACGGATATCATCCAGGTCCTTGAAGAAATCGAGGTGGTCTGCGTCGATGTCCAGAATGATGCCGACCTTCGGGAACATGGAAAGGAAGCTGTTGGTATATTCACAGGCTTCCGCCACAAAGTACTGCGGGCCGCCCACGCGCACATTCCCGTTGATGGATTTGAGGATCCCGCCGATGGAAATGGTGGGGTCCTTTTCGGAACAGAGCAGGATGTCGGAGATCATGCCGGTCGTGGTCGTCTTTCCGTGGGTGCCGCTGATCGCGACGGGAAGATCATACCCTTTCATGATCTGTCCCAGAAGCTCTGCCCTTGTCAGCATGGGGATCCCCAGCTCCAGGGCCCGTACATACTCGGGATTGTCGGGGTGGATCGCAGCGGTATACACAAGAAGGTCGATATCTTCCGTGATGTTTTCCCTGCGCTGGCCGATATCCACGTGGATGCCGTCCTTCTCCAGGCCTTCCGTAATGGAAGATGCGCTGCGGTCGGAGCCTGCCACCGAAAAGCCGCGGTTCTTGAGGATCATGGCAAGGCCGCTCATGGAAATGCCGCCGATGCCGATGAAATAAACATTGACTGGTCTGTCAAAATCGATCTGATACATATGTATTCTCCATTTGCAGATATAAAATTGATAAAATCCGTGACAGTCCGGGAGGGACATCGGATCTTTTCCTTAATATTTATATCACAGGTGAGGTCAGGCGGCACACTATTTTACCGAAAGAAGTATTTTCCTTTTCAACA
>CAMNCY010000062.1 GCA_946534785.1 uncultured Lachnospiraceae bacterium
CGTCATAGACGGGCTGTGCCTGCATCAGCATGCCGGCGCCGCCGCCGTAGGTGTAGTCGTCCACCTTGTTATGGCGGTCCAGCGTATAGTCACGGATATTGACCGTATCCAGTGTGATCAGGTCCTTCTCCATGGCCCTGGCAAGGATGCTGGTATGCAGGGCGTCCCTGACCATGTCCGGGAACAGTGTGAGAACGTGAAAATTCATGATCCCGCCCTCTTACAGATCCAGAAGCCCCGGCAGCAGATGTACTTTCATATACTCCTGCTCCGGCTGCACATCCAGGATACAGTCATCGATCACGGGGATCAGGACATCCTTCCCCTCCGGCGTCGTGACCTGGTACACATCATTGGCACCGGTCTTTATGACGTCGGTCAGCGTTCCCAGAAGCTCCTCTTCGTCCGTGTAGACCTTCATTCCGATGAGGTCCGCGATGAACCACCGGCCTTCCGGCAGCTTTACCGCATCCTTACGGTCGATCCAGATCGCTCTCTGGCGAAGGAGGGAAGCCTCCTCGATCGTATCGTACCCTTCCAGGTGAAGCACGACGAATTTTCCGCCGAGCTTTACGCCGCTGATCTTCACGGGCTTTAAGCCGTCCCGGGTCTCCACATATGCATTTTTCAGCTTCCGGAAACGGGCCGGATCATCCGTGAGCGGAAAGACCTTCACATCCCCCCGGATGCCGTGTGTCGCGGCTATGACGCCTACCTGAAAACGATCTGTCATTCTTCTGCAGAGCCTTCTTCTCCCTCAGAGTCAATGTTCACGTCAACGACGACATTTTCCCTGGTGGCGGCCGCCTTCACAACGGCGCGGATCGCCTTGGCGATGCGTCCCTGTCTGCCGATCACCTTGCCCATATCGGAAGGAGCGACTTTCAGGTCGATCCGGATCGTTTTTCCTTCCTGGGTCTGTGTGACAACGACCTCATCCGGGTTCTCCACGAGAGCCCGGGCCATGACTTCTACTAATTCCTTCATTTCGATCAATTTCCCTTGGCAGCTGTCTTGATGAGCTTCTTGACAACTGTTGTAGGCTGGGCACCCTTTGCGATCCACTCGCCGGCCTTGGCGATGTCGACCTTGATCGTTGCGGGCTCTGTGTTGGGATCATAGAATCCGAGTTCATCGATCGCTCTGCTGTCACGTGCCCTGGAAGCCTCTGTAACAACGATACGATAGATAGGATGTCTCTTCTCGCCAAGTCTCTTAAGTCTGATCTTAACCATTTTCTGTTTTTCTCCTTTATCTGATTCAGTTTATATTAGAACGGCACTGCGCTTAGCGGACCGGCCGGTCTGTACGTTAGCATTTCCCGTCTTTCCGGGTGTCATTTCTTATCTGTGCTTACCTGCGGAAGCCGCCGAAGGGATTGCCGCCCCTTCTTCCGAAGCCCCCGAGGCCTCCCAGGCCTCCGAAGGGATTGCCCCTGCGGCCCCTGGCCATGCCGGGCATCTTCTTCATCAGGTCCTGCATCTGTTTGAACTGCTTGATGAAGCGGTTGACTTCTGCGATATCGTTGCCGGAACCCTTTGCGATCCGGTATTTGCGCTGGGGCGTAAGGAGCTTCGGATTGGCTCTTTCCTCCGGTGTCATGGAAAGGACGATCGCTTCCATGCGGGCCAGCTTCTTCTCGTCGATGGCACCTTCCAGCTCATCCTTGCTGATCCCCATGCCGGGCATCATGCCCAGGATGCTGCCAAGGCCGCCCATCTTCCGCATCTGCCGCATGCTCTCCAGATAATCCTCAAAGTCGAACCGGCCTTTCTTCATCTTCTCGGCCATGTCGCGGCTTTTGGCTTCGTCCTCTTTGGTAACGGTCTCCTGCGCCTTTTCGATCAGGGTCAGGATATCGCCCATGCCCAGGATCCTGGAGGCCATACGGTCCGGATAGAACTGCTCGAGGTCTTCGAGCTTCTCGCCCATACCCACATACAGGATCGGCTTTCCGGTCACGGCCTTGACGGACAGGGCCGCACCGCCTCTTGTATCGCCGTCCATCTTGGAGAGGATCACGCCGTCGACGCCCACCTTCTCATCGAAGGTCTTCGCCACATTGACGGCTTCCTGGCCGGTCATGGCATCCACGACAAGGAGCGTCGTGTGCACGGTGACCGCCTTCTTGATGTTCTCCAGCTCCTCCATCATCTCTTCATCGATCTGGAGGCGTCCTGCCGTATCCAGGAAGACGACGTTCCGGTTATTCTTCTTTGCGTATTCGATCGCCTGCTGTGCGATGGAAACGGGATCTTTGGAGCCCTCCACGGAAAAGACGGGAACGCCCACCTTTTCCCCGTTGACTTCCAGCTGCCGGATGGCGCCGGGCCTGTAGACGTCGAGGGCTGCAAGAAGAGGTCTTTTCCCCTTCTTCATGACCTTGCCCGCAAGCTTGGATGCGGTCGTCGTCTTACCGGAGCCCTGCAGACCGCACATCATGATCACGGTAATGGCCTGGCCGGGTTCGAAGGACAGCTCCGTCGTCTCGCTCCCCATCAGGGAGATCATCTCTTCGTTGACGATCTTGATGACCTGCTGGGCGGGATTGAGTCCGTTCATGACTTCGCTTCCCACCGCGCGCTCCTGGATCGAGGATACGAACTGCTTGACGACCTTGAAATTGACGTCTGCCTCCAGGAGGGCCATCTTGACTTCCTTCAGCGCCGCCTTGACGTCATCCTCCGTCAGCTTCCCTTTCCTGGAAAGATTCCGGAAAACATTATTCAGTTTCTCAGACAAGCTCTCAAAAGCCATAGATCACAATTCCTTCTCGATCAGCTCCGCGATCTCCAGGATCTTCTCCCTGCCGCAGTCCAACTCTTCCGCCGTGCCGCGAAGCTTTCCGCAAAGCTTCTTCAGTTCCCGGCTTTTCCTGATCATGCCGAGTTTTTCTTCATACGCCTGCATCTGCGCCGTCGTGCGCTTGACAAGATCACTGACGGCCTGCTTGCTGATGCCTTCTTCTTCCGCGATCTCATTCAGGGACATGTCCTGATAGACGACCTGCTCATACACGGCTCTCTGGTGGCCGGTCAGGAGTGATCCGTAAAAATCATATAGAATTCCCTGTTCTACGATCCGTTCCATACCTATGTGATTCTACACATACAGATGCAGGGTGTCAAGGTTTTTTTCTTGACCCCTGCATCTGTTTTTTCATGATTTTGAGTATTGCCGAATCAGCGGTAGGTGACCTGGATATCCAGATTGACTGCCGTATCGATCCCCTGGACCTGTCCGCTTCCCGAATACTGCCACATGGAGAAGCGGTACGGGAAGTACAGCGTCGTATCCGTGCTGCCGATCCACTTGTCATAATTCTCCAGCTGGTCATAGTTGGTCAGCATGATCATGGAAGAAATGCTTCCCTGGATCATCGGCTTGTATCCCGCTTCCCGGATCCTGTCGCAGAAGGCGATGAGGTTCTGGGTCCACATCGTTTTCGTCAGGGAGGAAAGGCGTCCGCCCGCATCCGGTGCATGGATCGAAACGGCAACGGGATACCGGATCTGATCCTTAAAAGGAGCAAGGAGGGCGATCAGGTGATCGGCTTCCTCCACCGCCTCCGCGGTATCGAGGGCACCCAGCGTATAGCAGATACCGGCGGATATCTCATTCTGCACGGCGCCGGTAAGATTCTCCTCTAGAAGCTCATCGTCAACGATCACGCCTTCTTCATCCCGCATGCCGGCCTGGATCATGGCAAAACCGATCCCGTCTCCCGCGACCTCCGGCCAGCGGATCTGGCCGTTTGCCTGGCTGACATCGATCCCGCGGATCACCGAAACATGGGCGTCGCTCCCCTGGTAGGACAGAAAGCCCGTGTCATCCAGCCGGAAATCCGAACTGCTTAAGCTGTTCTTCTCCAGGCTGTTCAGCACCGGGTAAAAATAATACTTGCCGCCGCTCATGACGACCAGGTCCTCGGAAAACAGCTCCCGCAGCATGGAAAGCGTGCTGCTCCCGGATTCCAGGGAGGATTCGATCTGCATCAGAAGCTCGTGACGGGCCTTGCCGGCCGCTGTGTTCTCGGCGTCTTTGACCTTCTTCTCCAGCTCCTCCGTGGTATACACGGTCTTGTTCTCCCCCTCGACGGCGTCCAGTTCGTTCCTGACGCGGTTCAGCTCATAGGTGAGGGACCTCATCCGGAAAAGCATGAAGACGCCCGCAGCAAGGCTTGCCAGGGTGATCAGGCAGAGGACGATGATGTTGAAAAGATAAACGGTCCGTTCCCTGTTGGGGTTTATGCGTTCTTTTTTCCCATTATTAACGGTCAATTCTGTTCCTCTTCCGTATCTGCAGTGAACAGTGCGCGAACGAATGCATCCGGGTCAAAGCGCTGGAGATCTTCGATCTTTTCTCCGACACCGATGAACTTGACCGGGATGTGGAGCTCCGACTGGACCGCAACGGCGATGCCGCCCTTGGAGGTCCCGTCCATCTTGGTGAGAATGATGCCCGTAAGGTTTGTGACGCTTGCGAATTCCCGTGCCTGGGCAAGGGCATTCTGGCCCGTTGTGCCGTCCAGGACGACCAGGTTCTCGCGTTTGCACCCGGGATATTCGCGGGAGATCACGCGGTCGATCTTCGCAAGCTCGTTCATCAGGTTCTTCTTATTATGAAGTCTTCCCGCGGTATCGCAGAGCATGATGTCGATATTCCTTGCCTTTGCTGCCTGGCAGGCGTCATATACGACGCTGGCGGGGTCTGAACCTTCCTTTCCGCCGACCATGACGGCGCCGGCCCTCTCGGCCCAGACGCTCAGCTGCTCGCCCGCCGCCGCGCGGAACGTATCCGCGGCCGCGATCATGACCTTCTTTCCCTGGTTCCGGTAAATGCCCGCAAGCTTTCCTACGGACGTCGTCTTTCCGACACCGTTGACGCCGATGACCAGGACGACGGACGGACCCTCTTCAAAATCATAGGCGTGTTCGTCCACCATCATCTGCTCCCGGATATCCTCCGCAAGAAGCTCCCTTAAGGCGGAAGGTTCACGGATCCCCTGTTCCCTGACCTGGGCCCGGAGCTTGGTCAGGATCTCATCCGTCGCCTTGACGCCCATATCGCCCATGATCATGATCTCTTCCAGCTCTTCATACAGATCATCGTCGATCTTCGAATAGCCGGAAAAGATCCGGTCAATGCCGGAAATGATATTCGATCTTGTTTTTCCAAGGCCTTCTCTTAATCTTGCAAAAAAGCCTTTCTTTTCCTCTGCCATGTTTTCCTCCGGTCAGGGTGCTGCGATCAGGACGCCAGATCCTTCTCGTCGATCAGGCTTACGCTGACCAGTGTCGAAACACCCTTTTCCTGCATCGTGATGCCATACAGTCTGTCCGCACGGTCCATCGTGCCGCGGCGGTGCGTGATGACGATGAACTGCGTGTCCTTTGTAAGCTTATGAAGATAGCCCGCGAACCTTCCGACGTTGCTCTCATCCAGCGCCGCCTCGATCTCATCCAGGAGGCAGAAGGGAGAGGGCTTGAGGTTCTGGATCGCAAAAAGAAGCGCGATCGCGGAAAGCGACTTTTCTCCGCCCGACATCTGCATCATGTTCTGGAGCTTTTTGCCCGGCGGCTGCGCGATCACACGCACGCCCGCTTCCAGGATATCCTCGCCTTCGACAAGCTCCAGTTTTCCGGAGCCGCCGCCGAAGAGTTCCTTGAAGACCTTATCGAACTCCGCCTGGATCTTTGCGAACTGAGTCCGGAACTGCCGGCGCATTGCTTCGTCCAGTTCCTTAATGATCTTCTCCAGGGACTTCTGGGCTTCCACGATGTCCGTATGCTGCTGTTTCAGGAACGTATACCGTTCCATCAGTTCCCGGTATTCCTCGATCGCGCCCACATTGACGTTTCCGAGGCTCCGGATCCTTCCGCGGAGGATTCCAGCCTTCTTCTTCATGCCGGGAAGGTCGGTCATCGATTCATCCCGCAGCTCCTCGGCCTGGGTAAGCGTGATCTCGTACTCGCTCCACATGTAGTTGATCTGGGATTCGAGCTGTTCCTCGAGACGCTCCTTCTGGGACGTCAGACGGTATACCTCTTTGTCGAGGCGGGCCTTCTCTTCGGAGAGCCGCTCCCTGTCTTCCAGGTATTTCTTCTGCAGGCTCCCCAGTTCGCTCCGTCTTTCATTGCTGGCATTCAGAAGGCTCTGTCCGTCCGACTGCTCCTCATGGGAAGCTTCGATGGTCTTTTCCGTTTCCTCGATGAGGTGCTTCTTCTCGCTGATATCCGCTTCTCCGGTCCGGATGCTCTCCCGGATCTCGGAAAGCTCGCCGGTAAGTCGTTCCACCTCTTCCCGGATACGGTCGAATTCCTGCTGTTCAAAGACAAGGAGCTGTTTCTTCTTCTGGATCTCCAGCTCCCACTTTGCGGCAGCGGCTGCCTTCTCTTCTTCCTGGCTCTTCAGGCCGCCGATCTCTTCCTGACTCTTCGTGATCAGGGCATTCAGCTGCTCTTCCTCTTTCTCCGAAGAAAGGAGATCCTCGCGGATGCCCGCTTCCTCCTGCTCCAGGGAAATGCGCGTCGTTTCGATCTCGCTCTGCTCATCCCTCAGGGACTCATAGCTGCCGGAGCTTTCCTGTTTCTTTTCTTCCTCCGCCGCGATATTCAGGCGGATCGTATTCTGCTTCAGGAAAAGTTCCTGCTGGCTGCTGCGGACTTCCTCCAGCTGCGTACGCAGGACGTTCCTTTCCTGTTTGATCTCGACGATCTTTGCGTTAAAGGCATCCATGCTCTCCTTGAGCCTGGCGCTTGCCTTCTCCAGGTCCGCGATCTCCCTTCGTCTTCCCAGAAGATTGCTGTTATTGCGGAAGGCGCCGCCGGAAATGGAGCCGCCGGGATTGAAGAGTTCTCCCTCCAGCGTGACCATCCGGATCCTGTGGGAATACTTGCGTCCCACGGCGGATGCGTTGTCAAAATTGTCAACGACCAGGATCCTTCCGAGAAGCGATGCCGCAACGCTCCGGTACTGCGGCGCAACGCGCACCAGCGTATCCGCAAGGCCGATGACGCCGCGCTCCTTTAAGGCGCCCATCATGTTGAAGGTCTGCGAATTTCCGATGGAAGTCAGCGGCAGGAAGGTGGCGCGTCCCGCTTTTTCCCGCTTCAGCATGTCGATCATGCGTCTTGCCGTTTCTTCGTCTTCCGTTACGATATTCTGGATACTGCCGCCGAGGGCGACCTCGATGGCATTCTCATACTTCGGTTCTGTCTTGATCAGGTCCGCGACGACGCCGATAAGGCCCGGCTCCCGGTCCTTGTATTCCATGACGCGCTTTACGGAATTTCCGAAGCCTTCATAGCGTTCCGTAAGGTTCTTCAGGGCATCCAGCTTTGATTTTTCCTGATGGTAATCCCGCTCTGCGCTGCGGAGCTTTTCATCCGTCTGTCCAAGCCGGGTCTTCCGCTCCGCGATCGCGCGTTCGGTCTCCTTTTCCTTTCCGGAAAGGCGCTCTGCTTCCTGGGCGGCCGCTTCGAATGCACCGCGGAGGCTCTCCAGCATCCTGTCATGCTCCGCCTCCTCGGTGGATGCGGAAATGATGCGGGAAGAAAGTTCTGCCTTGCGGATCTCCAGCTGTTCCTTCTTTGTCTGGAGCATCGCAAGCCTTGACTTTATGGTGGAGCGGCCGCTTAGGATCTCCATGATCCTTTCTCTTGCACCGTCCACGCTGTCGGTGAGGGATTGCAGCTGTGCCTGTATCTTTTCGAGTTCGGCGGAAGCTTCTTCGGAGGATGCCCTGAGTTCTTCCATTTCATCCCCGATGTTCTCACGGCCGATCTCGACCTGGTCCAGTTCTTCCTGCTTCTGGGCAAGCTGCGCCGCAACGGTCTCTTCACGGTTCTTAAAGTGGGCGGCGTTGCTTTCCCCGGAACGGATCTGGGCTTCGTAAAGCTTGATATCGCCCTCGAGTTTCCCCCTGGTAATGCTCGCATTCGAAATACGGGCCCTGGCGGTCTCGATGGTTTTCTCCAGCTCTTCCAGTTCTTTCTGGACCTGCTCATAGGCGGTCCTGGACTCTTCGAACTGGCTGCCCGCTTTTTCCATGTCCTCCTGCGCCGTCTGCAGGGCGGCCGCAGCGTCCTTCATACGGACGGTAAGCTCGGCATTTTCAAGAAGAAAGACATTGACGTCCAGCGTCTTCAGCTCTTCCCTGGTCTTCAGGTAGATCTTTGCCTGCTCTGCCTGTTTTTCCAGAGGGCCGACCTGCTTGTCCAGTTCCGAAAGGATATCCGTAACACGCACCAGATTGGCCTCGCCGTTCTGGAGCTTCTTTACGGATTCCGCTTTTCTTCTTTTGAACTTCACGATACCGACTGCTTCGTCGAACAGTTCTCTCCGGTCTTCCGGTTTGTCGGAAAGGATCTTTTCGATCTGGCCCTGTCCGATGATGGAATATCCTTCCTTGCCGATACCCGTATCATAGAACAGCTCCTGGACGTCGCGAAGACGCACCTGGGCCCCGTTGATCAGGTATTCGCTCTCACCGCTCCTGTAAAGACGCCTGGCAACGGTCACCTCTTCATAGGAAACGGCCAGTCTGTGGTCCGAATTGTCCAGCGTAATGGCAACATAGGCGCTGGAAAGCGGTTTACGGATCTCGGTTCCGGCAAAAATAACGTCCTGCATGCTGCCGCCGCGGAGCTGTTTGACTCTCTGTTCGCCCAGCACCCAGCGGACCGCATCCGCCACGTTGCTCTTGCCGGAGCCGTTCGGACCCACGATCGCCGTAAAACCGTTATGAAATTCCAGTCTTATTTTATTGGCAAAGGACTTGAAGCCCTGTATCTCAATGCACTTTAAATACATGTTATTCCTGTTCTGTCATCGGTGCGCGGTCTTTGCCGCCCGTAAGCGCCTTGTAGGCAGCATCCTGCTCGGCCGCTTTCTTGGACCGTCCGCTTCCCCGGCCTGCCTCCTGTCCGTCCACGTAGACCGCGGCGACATAGGTGCGCATATGGCCGGGACCGCTCTCGTCCACGATCTTATAACTGACGGTGCCGCCGTTCTTCTGCGCCTTTTCCTGCAGGATCGACTTGGCGTCATAGAAGAGAAGCTTTCCTTCCAGGTCGGAAAGGATGAACTTCATGATAAAGTCGCGGGGCGCCGCAATATCCCCGCTGTCCAGGTACATGGCGCCGATGACCGCCTCCATGACGTCGGAAATGATCGAGTCCTTATAGCGGCCGCCGCCGGCCTCTTCGCCCTTTCCGAGCCGGATGTACTGCTCCAGATCGATATCGCGGGCACAGTAAGCCAGGGAAGGTTCGCAGACCAGCGATGCGCGGATCTTGGTCATTTCCCCTTCCTTCCTGTCCGGATACCGCTTGTACAGAAAGGCGCTGGAGATCATTTCCAGGACCGCATCGCCCAGAAACTCCAGCCTCTCATAATCGTCATAGACCCTGACCTTCTGCTCGTTGGCATAGGAGGTATGGGTCAGCGCGCACTCGAGGTAATACCGGTCATGAAAAGTATATCCGATCCTCTCCTCGAGGACCCTCCTGTCCGGTTCCGTCATTGTGCGGCCCCGATCGTATTGTGCAGCATCTCCAGTGCCTGGCCGACCGTCTTGATATTCTCGACATTCTCCTGGGGCACCGTGACTTCGAATTCCTCTTCGATTCCCATGAGGATCTGGTACAGATCAAGAGAGTCCGCACCCAGGTCATCCGCAAAAGTCGTCTCTTTCGTGATCTCGTCGGGATCCACGTTCAGAACGTCCGCAATAATGTTCCTGATCTTCTCAAATTCCTTTTCCATAATAAAGTTCCTTTCCTTGTATGCCTTTTTCGCTTTCTTTATTCCGTTGTCTCTTTATTCTTCTTCGTCCGGTCCACCAGCTTCATCCGGCACTTGAACAGGCCGTTGATGTCCTGGTCGGAAAAAGATACGCACTGTATGACAGAGTTGCGTACTTCCTGCGCCTTCGCGCTTCCGTGGGTCTTGACCACCAGTCCCGTAAGTCCCAGAAGAGGCGCACCGCCGTAGGCGGAAGCATCGAATTTCTTCAGGGTCTTCTTCAGGGCGGGCTTGATCAGGAGTCCCCCGATCTTCGACGCCGTCGTAGACATGATCGCGCCCTTGATCTCCTTTAAAAGAACGCCCGCAACGCCTTCGTACATCTTCAGGATCGCATTCCCCGTAAAAGCATCGCAGACGACAACGTCCGCTTCGCCCGCCGGAATGTCCCTGGCTTCAATGTTGCCGACAAAATTGATCGTATCCAGCTCTTTCAGCAGCGGATAGGTCTCCTTGACAAGGGCATTTCCCTTTTCCTCTTCCGCGCCGATATTGAAAAGCGCGACCCTGGGATTTTTGATTCCCACGACATTCTCCATATAGATGGAACCCATCTGGGCGAACTGTACCAGCTGGGAGCTTCTGGCATCCACATTGGCACCGCAGTCGATGAGGAGCACCGGTCCCTTCGCCGTCGGCATGAGGGGCGCAAGCGGTGCGCGCTCGATTCCCTTGATCCTGCCGACCAGGATCTGCCCGCCGACAAGAGTCGCTCCGGTGGAGCCCGCCGTAACGAATGCGTCGCAGGTCCCCTCCTTGACAAGCTTCATGCCCTTTACGATCGAAGAATCCTTCTTATTGCGGATGGCGTTGACCGGAGGCTCCGCCATTTCGATGACTTCCTCCGCATTCAGGATCTCCACCCGGTCCTCGGGATAGGTAAGACCCTTAAGCTGCTCCCGGATCACCGCTTCCCTGCCGACCAGTGTGACGGCCACTCTTTCGTTGTCCGAAACAGCCTGTACGGCGCCCTTAATGATCTCGCCGGGCGCATTGTCACCGCCCATCGCATCTACGGCGACTCTTACGATTTTCTTTTCTTCCATCTGCTTTCTCCTGCGCTTTCAGCGCTCGATCCCCATATCTTGTAGTCAAGGCATAGCGATACTACAATAAGATACTATACAAGAGCCCGTGTCTAAATGCAAGTTATACCCGCGCCGGCTTTTTCGATGTACGCCGCGGCGGACATTGAAAAAACCGGCATAGCCAAAGCTATACCGGTTAGATCAACTTCGTTAAATGAAACTGCGGATCAATCCTCTGTCTTGACGATCTCTTTCTTGTTATAGGTGCCGCAATTCTTGCAGACTCTGTGAGGCATCATTAATGCGCCGCATTTACTGCATTTAACAAGCGTAGGAGCAGCCATTTTCCAGTTGGCTCTTCTCATATCTCTATGGCTCCTTGAAGATTTGTTCTTCGGGCAAATAGACATCCGTTACACCTCCTTACCTCTGCAAAGTGTTTTCCCAAACACGCGAATCTTATTATATTAATCCCAATAAGATTTGTCAACACTGTTTTCACAGAATGAAGACGGCGTGTTTGCAGCAGGGATCACTTTACGAGATCGTAGGTCTCGCGGGCAATGG
>CAMNCY010000063.1 GCA_946534785.1 uncultured Lachnospiraceae bacterium
TCCAGGACCGTTACCTTCAGGGAGGGGTCTTTTTTCATCAGTTCGTATGCCGCGAAGATCCCGCCGGGTCCCGCTCCGATAATGGCGATATCTGTCCTTTCCGGTGCTGTATCCTGATTGATCATTTTTCATGCTCCTTCCGCATAGGATGCCGCGCGTTCACGATTACCGCACGGCTACGCTCCTATTGTACCATATACTTTTTCCGGAAGGCGCGGATTACGAAAATTGCGACCACGACGGCGAAGATCGAGGAACCCACGTTGCTGACCATCATCATGATTCCTACGCTGCTCTCGCCTGCGTTCGTGTAATTCTGCAGGTACCAGAGGACCGGGATGCGGAAGATGAAAACTCTGGCGAAGTTGATGACCAGAGTGAGTTTTGTTTTCCCGAGGCCGTAAAGGAGCGCCAGAACGGCTGCATGCATGCCCAGGAAAACACACCCGATCGCCTCATAGACATATACATGGGCGATCATATCGCGGAACGCCACGTTTCCTTCGGCAAAGACCCCCGCGAGCTGATTCAGGCACAGAAGCTCCACGCCGGAAAAAACAACGCCGATGAGCACGTCAATCACAAAGACCGTATAGAAGGCGCTGAGCACGCGCTTATAGCGTCCCGCGCCGAAATTCTGGCTGATGACGGCCGATGCACCGTCCTTGAAACCGCTCTGGGGCTGGGTCGCGACACCTCCCAGGTTGTTGGATATGCCGAGGGCGCCTACCATCAGAGGACCGTACATGACCGACATCGCGTTGACCACTGTTTTTCCGTAGGCGAAAAGCGCTTTCTCCAGCATGACCGGGATCGACTGGGTGACCATGGGCGCACAGACCTGTTTTTCCATCGTGACCGAGTCGCGGGAGAAACCAAAGACCTTGTCCTTCTTCCGCCCTACGCTTCCGTTGACCGCAAAGACAAGGAGCACCAGCTGGGCAAGAAGGGATGCCACCGCGATCATGACAAGGCCGCCGTGCAGGATATAAACGGAGACCGCCGTGACCGTAAGCTTAACCGTGATCACAAGGAGGTTCAGAAGCAGGATCCTGCGGGTGTTCCCCCTGGCTCTTTCGACTGAGATATAGACTTCATTCAGGAATGTCACGACCGTTACGAACAGCTGCACGGCAAAATAGCGGCTTCCGATCGCAATGAGTTCCTCCGGCATTCCCGACAGCCGCAGGAACTGCACGCTGAAGGGCAGGACCAGGACGAGGATCCCGAGCCCGGCTGTCAGGGACATCGTATACAGGGAGCTGATCCTTCTTCGCACCATCCTGTAATCGCCCATTCCGTAGGCGCGGCTGATCTGGATACCGGCACCCACCGCAAGACCGGATCCCACGGCGGAGAGCATCGTGATGAGCTGGCCCATATAGGCCACCGCCGAAACAGACTCGGCGCTGATGTGGGAAGCCATCATCGTATCCAGGATCGAGAAGATCTGCTGCAGGCTCTGGAAAAGTGCAAGGGGAAGACCGACCCTGAGGATGACCTTCCACATGGGCCCGTTCAGGCTGAGCTCGCGGAACTGCGCATCCTTTTTCGAAAGGACGGGGGACGTCCCTTCTTTTGCCACTTCTTTCACCGTTTCTTTTGCCGTTTCAACTGCCGGCATCGGCTTGATGATATTTTTACTGTGTACTGTGCCTGTGTAAGCCATCTTCTGTCCGTTCCTTTTGAATGCTGTCATTCCTGTTTTATTTTTCCGATTCCATAGTGTACTATATAGTAAAAAATAAGCAGTATCCGCTGATTAATAACGATATAATGAAAATACCGCGGATTTTTCAACAGTCATTGGACGGAAAGGCAGGTTTGCAATGCCGAGACTGGCAGACGGGGACATCGAAAAGATCTATGTGGAAGACAACGTCCGCAGCAGCAGCTTCATTATGCCGACGCACCACCTCCACACGTATTACGAGCTGTACTACCTGGTGCAGGGAAGCTGCCGGTTTTTCGTAAATGACAGGCTCTATGACTTCCGGCCCGGGGACATGCTCATGATCCCGCCCGGGACCATTCATTACACAAGATATCTTGCAGGCGCAAGCCGCAGAATCGCCGTCTATTTCCGGAAGGAGGACCTGGAAGTTCAGGAGCTGTTCGGGCAGATCCGCTTTGCGGAGCGGTTCCGCAGCGCCTGCATCATGCAGGTCTCCGATTCCCTCCGGGAGGAACTGACAGCGCACTTTCTTGCGGTCACGCAGGAGGCGGCGCTGGACGATGCCTTCACACAGGCAAGGCTCCGGCTCCTTCTCATGGATCTTCTTTTATGGTGTGTCAGGTTCTGCAGCTTTCCGGAGGAACTCCCCCAGGCGATCCATACGACGGACCAGGCCATCGTGCGCGCGGCCCGCTATATTTCCCTCCATTACAAGGACAACATCACTTCCGCCATGATTGCCGGGGAAGCCGGATTTTCCCCCAACTATTTCAGCCGCAGGTTCCGCGAGGCGACCGGGATGGGCATCCATGACTATCTCGTCCTGACAAGGCTGCGGAACGCAGAGCACCTTCTTGTCAGCACGGATCGTTCCGTTACGGAGATTGCCCTCTCCTGCGGGTTCTCGGACAGCGGTTATTTCAAGGATGCTTTCCGGCGCATATACGGTATGAGCCCGACTGCATACAGGAAGAGCAAAACAGGTCCCGCCGGCTGACGGCAGGATTTTTGTGCCCTGGTCACCCTGGCCGTCCGTGGCATCTGCGCGCCGTTCCTTTCGCAAAAATGATTACTGATATCTCTTGTAAATAGCGTGCTATTTAGTGACAATATTTATATGTGACAGTATTTATTTTCGGAAAGGAGGAAAAACATGAAGCCCGGAAATGAACTGCTTGAAAGAAATATCCGGCGCTCCGATATGATACGCTGCGCTCTGTGTAACGACGCTCCCTGTACGAAAGGCTGCGGAAAGCTTGATCCGGCATCGCTTCTTCGCAGCATCTGGTTCGACAATGAGAAAACAGCAGCGGCCCGGCTCCCTGCGGAAAACCTATGTACCGCCTGCAGTGCCCCCTGCGAAGATGCCTGCGTAAGGCCCCATGAGGTACCGATCCGGGCACTTGTGACAAAGCTTCATGAGAATGTGAAGCCCCATCTGGAAGCGTCCCCCTCCGGCAAAGCAAGCCTCCTTGCGACCGAGCTCTGCGGGATTCCCCTGGAGAATCCGTTCCTGCTCTCTTCCTCCGTGGTCGCCAGCACCTATGACATGTGCGCCCGGGCTTTTGAGGCAGGCTGGGCAGGCGCTTCCTTCAAGACCATCTGTTCCTTTGACATCCATGAAGCTTCGCCCCGCTTCTCCGCCATTACCGGAGATAACGGAAGCATCATCGGCTTCAAGAACATCGAACAGCTCTCCGACCATTCCGTCGCGGAGAACATGGGAATCTTCCGACGTCTCAAAAAGAACTGGCCGTCGAAGTTCATCCTCGCCTCCATCATGGGCCAGAATGAAGCGGAATGGGAACAGCTCGCCTGGCTCTGCGAACAGAACGGCGCCGATGCGGTCGAACTGAATTTTTCCTGTCCGAATATGATGGACGGAGGCCTGGGCTCGGATATCGGGCAGGTCCCTGAACTGGTAGAGCGGTTCACTGCCGCCGCAAGGAGGGGGACGAAGATCCCCGTTCTTGCCAAGCTGACCCCCAATGTCGCCAGGATGAGTCCTGCTGCCGAGGCCGCCATGTGGGGCGGCGCGGACGGCATTTCCGCCATCAATACCATTAAGAGCATCATCGGCGTCAATCCGCATACCTATGTTTCCGCTCCCGCCGTCCACGGAATGTCCGCCGTCGGCGGCTACAGCGGCAATGCCGTAAAGCCCATTGCCCTCCGGTTCATCGCCGAACTCGGCCGCAATCCATCCCTTTCCGGGCTTCACCTGAGCGCCATGGGCGGCGTGGAGAACTGGTCCGATGCCCTGGAATTCATTCTTCTCGGTGCCGGCAGCATCCAGGTGACGACCGCCGTCATGCAGTACGGCTACCGCATCATCGATGACCTGAAGTCAGGACTGGAAATGTATCTTGCTGAAAAAGGCTTTTCGAGCATAAAAGAAGCCCGGGGACTTGCCCTGGACTCCGTTAGCGAGACGACCGATGTCCTGGAACGGGACACCATTGTTTATCCGAAATTCAACAAAGACCGCTGCATCGGGTGCGGAAGATGCGTCATCTCCTGCGCCGACGGCGGCCATCAGGCGATCCGCCTGAATGAGCAGCGAAAGCCTGTCATGGACGGAACCAGGTGTGTCGGCTGCCACCTCTGCCTCCTGGTATGTCCGCAGAAGGCCATCTCATCTACCCGAAAGCGGGTCGCAAAGAAACAGAATTGAAATTTTCGGCAATGAAAAACAGCGTTGAAAAACGGCAGGCAGATTTTAATCTGCCCGCCGTTTTTCCTGTGTTCTGAATTGGTTTTCACCTGCCCGGGACAGCCCCAGGCCCCGTGAGTCACTGTACCTGTCCCCCTGACTCAGCCTCAGCCCTCTGACGCAGCCCCGCCGCCGAAGCCGGGCGAGAAGATGGTCTTGTCAATGGCAAAGATGATGACCATGGAGACGCCGCCGGTCACGACGGTCGTCACAATGTTGCGGATCGCATCCGGTACACCGATCGCGGCGGTCACCGGATTCCAGATGCAGGTGAACAGGTTCATGATAAAGAACACGCCCAGGGCGCCTGCGAAATGGCAGATCAGCTGTTTCACGACGGGTCCCTTGCTGCGGAAGGTAACGTTTCTCTGCAGCGGGAAGTTGATGCACTCACCCAGGATGATCGAGGTGAAATTGGCCAGTGTAAAAGCAAGGCCGCCGTCCGCAAGGCTGTTTCCGATGACGGAAAGCGTCAGGGGAATGTTGAACACCTTCACTTCGATCCCGGGCCAGGTCCAGGCCACATCTCCCACCATCCCGCGGAATAATCCCGGAAGGAAGGTGAGCAGGCCCCATTTGAGGAAGGTGACCACGTAACTGAAGATCAGGAACAGGCCGCCCTCCCGGATCCACTGTGCTGCTTTGGGATGCTTTTTTGCAAACTCATTCATGATAAGATTTCTCCTGCGTTTACTTGATGCTCTTAGCCTTCTTCTGGACCTTGCTCTGCTTGAAATAGCCGCTGATCAGGCCGCCCAGGCCCTTCAGGAAGGCAATGCCGTGTCCGTTGACGATCGTCACGATGGACTCGCACATTTCCTGGCTTACCATACCGCCCGCCATCTTGCCGATCGCCCGGAAGGGCATGTTCGTGATAAAGATGATGTTCAGGTCCGGTTTGCCCTTATCCATGCTGGACTTGAGCATGTTCTGCATGACCTTGCCGACAAGTCTTGCTTTCAGGCTCTTTGCGTAATAGAGCTGCGCAATGGCATCGTTCATGCGAAGATCGCCGGTCCAGGAGCCGTCCGGAATGGGATGGCCCAGAAGCTTTTCGAATTCCGCATCCGATACGGCCATGATATTGCCGGAAGCATAGCTGGGAAGGTCATCTGCACCCAGAGGAAGCGGTACGTCCGAACCCTTTACGGTGACCTTTCCGGAGAGCCGGATATCTTCGCAGCTTGCACCGACAAGGATATCGTACTCGCCGCCGCAGATCTCGTATTTCCCGGTCACGGTGTTGAAATACCGGAATGCCTTGTCATCCAGCGCGATCGTGACTTCTTTGCTTTCGCCGGCCTTTAAGAAGACCTTGGCAAAGCCCTTCAGTTCCTTCTTCGGCCGGATGATCGGAGAATCGACGGCAGCCACATAGACCTGCGCGACCTCCGCGCCGTCCCTGTCACCGGTATTGGTAAGCGTGAACGTCACCTCCTTATCGGAGACTTTGACATCACTGTAGGCAAAGGTCGTATACGAGAGACCGAAGCCGAAGGGGAACAGCACCTTTTTGCCGACCGTATCGAAATAGCGGTAGCCCACATAAAGGCCTTCCCTGTACTCGACGCTCCTCTGTTTTGCCGGAAAATACGGGCTGGAGGGAACATCTTCATAGGATACTGGATATGTCTCGGAGAGCTTTCCGGAAGGATTCACTTCGCCCATGACGACCTTCAGGATCGCCGCCGCACCGGCCTGTCCGCAAAGATACCCGTGAACGAGTGCCTTGCAGGAGCCGAGCCAGGGCATTTCCACTGCCGAGCCTGCTGCCATCAGAAGGACGATGTTCGGATTGACCTTTGCGACCTCTCTTAAGAGTTCGACCTGGCTGTCCGGAAGCCTCATGTGATGACGGTCAAGACCTTCGGATTCGGAGATCTCATCCAGTCCAAGATACAGCAGCACGACATCCGCCTTCTTTGCAAGCTCTGCTGCCGCCGCGCACATGGCGGGATCTCCTGCTCCCACACGGGGATATCCCTTCTCGAACCCGACGACCTCCAGCGGGAAGTTCCCGATGACGTCCTTTACGGATTCCAGTTTCGTGGGATTGACAACGGAGGAGCCGGCGCCCTGGTAACGGGGCGTTTCGGCGAAATCTCCGATCAGCGCGACCTTTGTTCCTTCTTTCAGGGGAAGGATCCCGTCTTCATTCTTCAGAAGCACAATGCTCTGCTCGCTGGCCTTTTCCGCCGCGGCATGATGTGCCTCCACATCAAAGCTCTTACCTTTATAAGCATCCACCGCTTTGCGGGTGGAAAGCACGACATCGAGAAGCTCGTCCACTCTCCGGTCGACCATGCTCTCTTCGATCTTACCCTCTTTCACGGCTTTGATCAGCTGCTCTGCGGAATCTCCGCCGGTCGTGGGCATTTCCAGATGGGAGCCTGCACGGACACCTTCCACGAAGTCATTGCCGGCGCCCCAGTCGGAAACGACGAAGCCGTCAAATCCCCACTCGTCCCGGAGGATCTCCTGGAGAAGATGCGGGTTCTCGTTCGCATAAACGCCGTTTACCTCGTTATAGGCGGACATGATGCTCTTCGGATGGGCTTCCTTTACCGCGATCTCAAAGCCCGTCAGGTAGATCTCGCGAAGCGTCCTTTCATCCACGACGGAATTGGAGGCCTGTCTTCTGAGCTCCGTATTGTTCGCCGCAAAGTGCTTGGGGCAGGCGGATACGCCGTTCTCCTGAATGCCACGGATATAGCCGGCCGCCATCTTTCCCGCAAGATAGGGATCTTCGGAAAAATATTCAAAATCCCGTCCGCATAAGGGGCTTCTTTTAATATTAAGGCCGGGTCCCAGAAGCACTGCCACTTCCTGGCAGGCTGCCTCCTCTCCCAGATTCCTTCCGATGGCTTCTCCAAGGGAAGGATCCCAGGAGTTTGCGATCGTTGCCGCTGTGGGAAAGCACGTTGCCGGAACGGAGCCGTTCAGACCGAGCTGGTCGCCGGCGCCTTCCTGTTTGCGCAGTCCGTGAGGGCCGTCGGAAAGACAGATACTGGGAACACCTTTTGCTTCCACACTGAATGTCGACCAGAAATCGCGGCCGGAAAGCAGATAACACTTTTCATCCAGGGAAAGCTTTGAAATGATATCCTGATGTTTCATATCGTTTCGTTTTCCTTACAAGTCATGAATACCGGCTGCGCAGCACCCCGGAGGGTGCTGCGGCAGCCATGGATAATCTACGGTTTATTTGTCAGAACGCCCATCAGGCTCCCGTCAGGCCGCCTTCTTTTTGCCCTTCAGCCACATGGAAACGAACAGGGCTTCAAGAGCTACAAGCACGATGGCGATCGGGATATTGATCTTCATAAGAAGAGAATTCAGAGCATTGGAGCCGGAAGTTGAAGGATCCTCGGCAACTGCATAGTATCCGGAATTTGCGACCGTATACAGAATGTTCTTGCAGGCTTTTCTCATGGCAAGGGTTGCCGTTGCGCTGGCATCCGTGAACTGGTTGGATGCTGCGGAAGCAAAGCCGAGCATCAGGTCATTTCCGTTCCTTACGCACTTGTCGGAGATCATGTAGCCATAGGAGCCGTCATAGTCGGTCTCGACCATTCCGACATAGCCCCACTCGTCACGAAGAACCTTATTGAGGAGGTTGTTGTTGGAGCAGCTGGGCTGTGTTCCGATCCAGTTGAAGGAGGACATGGTCGCAATGGACTTACCGGTAAAGTTCTTGACTGCGATCTCGAAAGGCTTGAGATAGTTCTCACGGATCGCCTGCTCATCCGCCCAGGTCAGGAGGAAGGAGCAGCGGTTGCCTTCCTGGTCATTCAGTGCAAAGTGCTTGATGTACGGATATACGCCCTTGGTCGCCGCGCCGTTGATCTCAGCGGAAGCGAGCTTGCCGGCCAGGACACCGTCCTCGGAATAATACTCGAAGTTACGTCCGGCGAAAGCGTTCCTGTGGGTGTTCATGGCAGGTCCGTACCAGCCGAAGTTGTTGGCGTCCACATATTCCTGCGCCATCTTGGTGCCCATCTCTTCAAGAAGTCCCTTGTTCCAGGTCTGTGCCATCAGGACCTCGGAAGGATAAGCGGTTCCGTATGCGCCGGTAACGAAGTTGGAAAGTCCTGCAGGGCCGTCGCAGTCAGAGGTCGCGATCTTGCCGACGGACTGGATCTCCGCTGTCTGCCAGCCGCCCAGGTTGATCAGAAGGGCCATCTCGTCAAAGGTCATCTGGTCAAGAAGCGTATCCCATGCGGGATCATCATAATCCTTGCCGACAAGATCGAACAGCTTCATGCCGTTCGATGCGCCCATGACAGGCATCTGATCAGCCGGATCGTCATACTGTGTAGGATCATAAGTACCGAAGGTCTGCGGTTCTACTTCCGCACGCACCTTGTCGCTCATCTCGAAGCTGGTCGGAGCTGCGGTAGCCTTCTCATAGTTTGCAAAAGCATCTTTTCTGGAGAGCTGTTCGAAGTCTCCTCTTGCATAATCCTGGAAACGGTTCTCAACGTCGATCTTATCGGTGGAACGAGCCTTATAGGTGGTATCGGAATCCACGCTGAAGGTCTCTTCATCCAGTACGGTATGGGAGTCGCTGCGCAGGGAGATCACATAATCGCCCTCTTCCAGGATGTATCCGCCGCCGGATACCTTGATTCCGTTGGAATCATAGGATGCCATTTCTTCGACGGGAATGGAGAAAGAGATCGTTTCGGAAGCGCCTGCTTCCAGATTTCCGGTCTTGGCGAAATCGATCAGGTTGACGCTTGCTTTTTCAATGCCGCCGTTCGTATAAGGAGGATTGAAGTAAACTTCCACGACATCCTGTCCGGCGACCTTTCCGGTATTGGTGACTTCTACGTCGAATTTGACTGTCGTTCCGTCAAAATCAAAGTCTTCGATTTCCTGTTCAAAAGTGGTGTAGCTGAGGCCGTAACCGAAGGGATACTGGACCTCGTCCTCGTACTTAATGGCGCCTTCATCGGAAGCGGTCTCATAGTACTTATAGCCGACATAGATGCCTTCCACATAGTTTACGAATGCCAGGTTGCCTTCGTAAGCGCCGTCTGCTGCCGCGATCTTGTTCTTCAGATCGTCCACGTTGCTGTAGGCAAAGTTGCCGAAGTTGTTCCAGGTAGGTGTTGCCGTCAGGTCTTTTACATAAGTATCAACGGTCTTTCCGGAAGGATTGACCGCACCGGACATCACTTCGCCGATGGCTGCAAGACCGGTATTGCCTGCACCGGGTGCCAGGATCACGGCGCCGATCTGTTCATACTCATCGACCCAGCCGAGTTCCATGGCATTGTTCGCGTTGATGATGACGACGACTTTGTCGAATTCGGAGCAGACCTTTTCCACCATCTTCTCTTCCGTTACGGAAAGCTCCAGATAGTGCTCGCCCTTTTCGAAATCATCGTAATCGCCGTTGTTGGTATAGGAAGCATTGTAATATCCGTAGTGATCCGGCACGACGGAGACTTCCTGCGCGATGTTATAGGTCCCGTGGATCACGCCGTACATATCCGTGGGAAGGTCTGCGCCTTCACCGCCGGAACGGCTGATGACGATCACGGCCGTATCGGAGAAATCCTTTGCGTTGCTCATGACGCTGTCTGTATAAACATCCACCGTAGGCTCCGGCAGTGTCCAATCCTGTGTCTGCATCGCGACGGTCGGCCGCTCCGCAGCATAGTCCTTATAGATCTGCGTCAGTTCTTCATTCGTCTTAAAGCCGGCATCCGCAAGAGAGGCAAGGAAGCCCACTGCAGAGGATCCGTCGGAGGATCCGGAGCCGGTACCGCCGAGGATCGGATTGGTGGAACCCCAGCCGAATACGTTGATGTTGCCGGCATCCATGGGAAGCAGGCCGTTGTTCTTTACAAGTACAAGGCCGCCCTCGCCGACTCTTTTGATAACGTCCTTACTGTCAGTGATTGTCTGCTCCTGAAGATTGATATTGGATCCCGCCAGGAAGGTGGAAATATTGGTCTTCAAAGGCCCGGTCACGACCATGTTGGCAATGACCGCGATCGCGGCAAGAAGTGCCACAAGGGAAGAAAGACGGATAAAGCCCTTCGTTCCCTTCTTCGCCTTGCCTGCCAGGATCAGAACGATAATAAATACGATAATGCATGCCAGAATCGCGTAAACATACCCCATGCACGATGACAGATAAGACGCAAAATCTGCTTCACTGACCCCCATCGAATAGAAGGTAGGACCAAGTAGCCTGGTGATGAGTGATTGCATAATAACCTCCTTTTAACTTCCTCAATTTGTGTAACTTGCTATATTAATTCT
>CAMNCY010000064.1 GCA_946534785.1 uncultured Lachnospiraceae bacterium
CTGGGCGAGCCTCCGCTGGTAACACCTTCTTCCCAGATCGTCGGCACACAGGCCGTCATGAACGTCCTGATGGGCGAGCGTTACAAGATGGTGACCGGCCAGACCAAGGACCTGATCCGCGGCATGTACGGCCAGACCATCAAGCCCATGAACGAAGAGATCGTCAAGAAGTGCATCGGCGACGAGGAGAGGATCACCTGCCGTCCCGCAGACCTGATCGAGCCTCAGCTTCCGAAGTACGAAAAGGAAGTCGCTCAGTGGAAACAGCAGGACGAGGACGTTCTGTCCTACGCACTGTTCCCGCAGGTCGCTGTGGACTTCTTCAAATACCGTCTTGCCCAGCAGGAGAAAGTGGATCTTGCGAAGGCGGATGTGAAGAACGGGGCATATCCGGCATAATGGGGATGCTATGCAGCACGTAAAATGAATTGAATCACAGATGATCCTGTATAAGTGAACGCGGCACGCTTTCGCTCCATCTCGCCGGCAGCGGTACATAGGGCGTCAGAATACGCCGCCCAAGTACCGGCCGCTCGCAGGGCCGCATTCATCTTATACAGGATCATCTGCAGTATTATCCATATCTTTTTAAGTCCAAAAGCCATCTGCATTATGTGCAGGTGATTTTTATTTAGAGAACAGGCGGGAGCGTACCCGGAATGCTTATAAATTCCCGCCTGTTTGTATTAATACTGAACTGCATTAACCGCGTATAAATGACGAAAACGCAACATTAAGTATATTTCGGAACGATTTTCTGTTATGATATAGCATGTCTATGAAAACGTTTACAGACCGGTCATGCGGGATGGAACCATTTTCTCCGCTCACAGACCGGAAAATATATATGACAGCGGGAAAAGTTTATGAAGCTTAACGACGTAGTGGAAAAGCTATTGAATAGTGCAGATTCCGAAGGTGAGGGTGATCCGCAGCAGGTCAGGGAACAGGAAAAGGTCTATCAGGATATCGTCCAGTTATCCTCGATCGTATGGGCTCCCACGGAAGAGATCGGCGGTTTCAAGGTCAGGCCCGGGATCCCAACCATTAACGGGTCTACGCTGATGAACGGAGCTGTCAATTTTACGATCTATTCCCTCGGCGCGACATCCTGCGAGCTCCTTTTGTATCACCGGAAGGCCAAAAAGCCCTTCGGTATCCTTCCGATTCCCGATTCTTTCAAGGTCGGTCATGTCTGGTCGATCATGGTCTTTGGCCTGAACATCGAAGAGTTTGAATATTCCTACCGTCTCGACGGGCCATATGATCCCGCCAAGGGGCTGTATTTTGACAAAAAGAAGGAGATCCTGGACCCCTATGCCCGCGCGGTCGTAGGACAGCGCAAGTGGGGCGAGCAGAAGGGAAAGACCGGCTCTTACCGGGCGCGTGTCGTCAAGAATACCTTCCGCTGGGATACGTCCCATTTTCCTAATACACCGATGGAAGATTCCATCATTTATGAGATGCATGTCCGCGGCTTTACGAGGCACAGCTCTTCGAACGTCACCTATCCCGGCACCTTTGCGGGCCTTATAGAAAAGATCCCGTACCTGAAGGAACTGGGCGTTACTGCCGTGGAGCTCATGCCGATCTTCGAGTTCGACGAGGTGGCAAACGGACATACCTATAAAGGACGTCCCCTGTATGAGTACTGGGGATATAATACGGTCGCATTCTTTGCGCCAAATACCAGCTATGCCGCTTCTGCTGAATACAACCGGGAGGGGCGCGAGCTGAAGGAAACGATCCAGCTTCTGAAAGAGAACGGGATCGAGGTCATCCTGGACGTTGTCTTCAACCATACGGCAGAGGGCAATGAGAAGGGACCTTTTATCTCGTTCCGCGGCCTGGACAATAATATCTGGTATATGCTGACACCGGACGGGCATTATTATAATTTTTCCGGCTGCGGCAATACGGTGAACTGCAACCATCCGGTGGTGCAGCAGTATATCGTCGAATGTCTTCGTTACTGGGTCACCCAGTATCATATCGACGGCTTCCGTTTCGATCTTGCCAGTATCCTGGGACGTGACGAGAACGGAAAGCCCATGGAGAATCCGCCGCTTCTGCAGACCCTTGCCTTTGACCCGATCCTGGGCAATGTCAAGCTGATCGCGGAGGCATGGGATGCCGGCGGCATGTACCAGGTGGGAAGTTTTCCTGCCTATAACCGCTGGGCGGAGTGGAACGGCAAATACCGCGACTGCATGCGGGATTTCCTGAAGGGAAATTACTGGACCGCACCGGAGGCGGCCGCCAGGATCAGCGGCTCCACGGATCTGTATTACGGTGTTTACAAGGGATATACCTCCTCCGTCAATTTCCTGACCTGTCACGACGGCTTTACGCTGTACGACCTGTATTCCTATAACGTCAAGCACAACGAAGTCAACGGCTGGGGAAATGCGGACGGCTCCAACGACAACCGCAGCTGGAACTGCGGCGTGGAGGGAGAGTCCAAGGATCCCGCTGTCCGCGCCCTGCGTTTCCGCATGATGCGCAATGCGATCACAACGCTGATGTGCAGCCGCGGAACGCCGATGATCTACTCCGGAGATGAATTCGGGAACACCCAGTTCGGCAACAACAACGGCTATTGCCAGGACAATGAGATCTCCTGGCTGAACTGGAAAATGCTGGATGAGAACCGGGACTTCTTCGAGTTTTACAAGAGCATGATCGCCTTCCGCAAGAAGCACCGCGTGATCTCCAGAGCGCTTCCTGCCGCAAAATGCGGTCTTGCGCCACTTCAGTACTGCAACGCGGATCCGGACAATCACATGATCTCCGGAGAGACCAGCACGCTGGGCGTCCTGTTTTCCGGATATGATGAGACGAAAGAAGCGGACGATGCCGTTTATATCGTCCTGAATTCCTACTGGGAAGACAGAATGATACGGCTTCCGGCCCTTCCTTCCGGCCATGCCTGGGGACTGGCCGTCAATACCGCGGACCTTCAGCAGAACTATTATAATGAGGAGCCGGTCTATCTGCCGGATCCCATCCTCCGCGTGGAAGCAAGGAGTGTCTGCGTATTTACTTTGATGAAATAACGGCTGCGCATGCTGCGGCCGGACTTAAGCCATACAGGGAGCAAAACCATGAAGATCCTGGTCGTAGATGATGAAAGCAGAATGAGAAAGCTTGTCGGCGATTTTCTCACCCGTTCCGGGTATGAAGTCCTGGAAGCGGGGAACGGAGAGGAAGCGCTGACAGTCTTTCATGAGAATGACGATACGGCCCTGATCATCATGGACGTCATGATGCCCATCATGGACGGCTATCAGGCAACACGCAGGATCCGCGAGGATTCGGACGTTCCGATCATCATGCTGACGGCAAAGTCCGAGGAGCATGATGAGTTGCAGGGCTTTGATCTCGGCGCTGATGAGTACGTCACCAAGCCCTTCAGCCCGAGGGCCCTCGTCGCCAGAGTGGAAGCGCTCCTTCGAAGGAGCCGTCCCGCGGAAAAGGGCGCAAAGCTGGAACTTGGCGGCGTGATTCTGGACAAGGACGCCCACGAAGTGCGTGTGGACGGAAAGCTCCTGGATCTTTCCTTCAAGGAATTCGAGCTTCTCAGCTATTTTATGGAAAACAACGGCAAAGCCTTAAGCCGCGAGATGATTCTTCGCGCCGTCTGGAATTATGATTATTACGGCGATGCGCGCACCATCGACACCCATGTGAAGAAGCTTCGCAGCAAGATGGGCGAAAAAGGGAACCTGATCCATACCATCTGGGGCTTTGGCTATAAATTCGACGAAGCCGGTGAAAAGGAATGAAAAAGCTCCGTTATTCCCTGAAGGCCGAATTTACATTTCTGTTCTTTCTTCTGGTCGCGGGAGCGATCCTTCTTATCATGCTCCTGAATTCCGTTTTTATGGAAAAATATTACGTCCGTCAGAAGCACGGCGCCTTAAGCAGCGCCTATGAGAGCCTGAACGCCGCCGCCGTGAACAACAGTATCACGTCGGATTCTTTTGACGTGGAGCTGCAGAAGATCACATCAAAAGAAAGCATCGGCATCATCGTCATGAACGAGGAATCCCAGACGGTCAAGGCCTATGCCTCCGATACCGATACCATGGTGCGGCGCATGTGGGACAACATGCTCGACAACACAAAGGAATTCACGGAGCAGGAAGCGCTTCCGGAGGAAGCAGAGGAAGCCGGCAAAGGGAGCACTCCTTTACGGAAGCGTGATACGGAATATTTCATCGTAAGGGAACTGAAAGACCGGAACGAGCAGAGAGTCCGGATCGTCCTGGATTCCCGCACCGGCACCCAGTATATGGAGATGTGGGGGATCCTGGATGACAGCAGCTTTTATCTCCTCCGGACTTCCATCGAAAGCATCCGTGCAAGCTCCGCCACCGCGAACCGCTTCGTTGCCTTTGTGGGACTGATCATCATCCTTGCAGGCGCCGCTGCGGCAGCCTTCCTCGGAAACCGCATCGCACGGCCGGTCCGGGAGCTCACGGCGCTGTCCCAGAGAATGAAGAAACTGGATTTTTCCGCGAAATATACGGGAGATGACAGGACGGAGATCGCAGAGCTCGGCAGGAACATGAACGAGCTTTCCGGGATCCTTGAGAAAACGATCCTGGAGCTGAAGAATGCCAACAATGAGCTTCTCCAGGACATTGAGAAAAAGGAAAAGATCGAAGAATCCCAGCGGGAATTCATCGCCGGCGTCACCCATGAGCTGAAGACCCCGATCTCCCTGATCCAGGGATATGCCGAGGGCCTTAAAGACGGGATCGCGGACGATGAGGAGAGCCGGCAGTTCTATACGGACGTCATCATCGATGAAGCGGGCAAGATGAACGGCATGGTGCAGAAGCTCCTTACGCTGACGCAGCTGGAATTCGGAAGAAGCGAAGTCAATATCGAACGCTTTGACCTGATGGCGCTCCTTGGAGGGTACCTCCAGTCCGCAGTCCTCCTTACCAGGGAAAAAGGCATCCGGCTTTTATTCAACGGAAAATCACCGGAGGAGACCGCGGAAGAAAAGGGGATCTCCTTCATGGAAGCCCTGCAGCTCATCCAGCCGCCCGTCTTTGTCATGTCGGATGAATTCATGATCGAAGAAGTCTTCCGGAATTACTTCAGCAATGCGGTAAATCATGCGGAAGCTGTCGGAGACAATAACGAAAAGGTCATCGAGATCCACCTGGAGAAGACGGATCAGCATGTCCGCGTCAGTGTTTTCAATACCGGAAAACCGATCCCGGAGGCTTCGCTGGAGAAGATCTGGGACCGTTTCTACAAGGTAGACAAGGCCAGGACCCGGGAATACGGCGGCTCCGGCGTCGGGCTTGCCGTCGTGAAGGCGGTCATGGAACGGCTCCATGGAAATTATGGTGTCGTGAATTATGATAATGGTGTAAAATTCTGGTTTGATACCGATGTCATCTGAAACAGAAAGGTCCCTGTATGGTTGCGATCATTGATTATGGCGCAGGCAATATCAAAAGCGTGGAGAACGCGGTCCGCTCCCTTGGGGCGGAGGCGGTCCTGACCAAAGATAAAGACGTGATCCTCAGCGCGGATCATGTGATCCTTCCCGGCGTCGGCGCCTTCGGCGAAGCCATGAAACGGATCCGGGAGAACGGCCTGGAGGACGTGATCCGGGAAGTCGCGGGAAGCGGCGTTCCGTTTCTCGGGATCTGCCTGGGGCTCCAGCTCTTATTTGCGGAAAGCGAAGAGAGCCCCGGCGTCCGCGGGCTTCATATTCTCCCCGGCAGGATCCGCAGGATCCCGGATCTTTTGCCGGACGGCACGAGGCTGAAGATCCCGCAGATCGGCTGGAATGATCTGTCCTATCCGAATAAGGGCCGGCTTTTTGAAGATGTGCCGGAGCATTCCTACGTTTACTTCGTGCATTCCTATTACCTGGACTGCGATGATCCGTCCATCGTGACGGCAACGACGGAATATAACGTGACGATCGGCGCTTCCGTGGAAAAGGGGAACGTCTTTGCCTGCCAGTTCCATCCGGAAAAGAGCGAGCGGTGCGGTCTTAAGATCCTGGAGAACTTCCTGAAGATCAAAGGAGGTGCCCATGCTGACTAAAAGAATCATTCCATGCCTGGACGTCCATAACGGCAGGGTCGTAAAAGGCGTCAATTTCGTCCGGCTTACCGATGCGGGCGATCCCGTTGAAGCGGGAGAGGCCTATTCCAGGGCCGGCGCCGATGAGCTGGTATTCCTGGATATCACGGCGACCAGCGATGCCAGGGCAACGGTCGCGGACATGGTCCGGCGCGTTGCGGAGCGGGTCTTCATTCCCTTTACGGTGGGCGGCGGGATCCGCACCGTCGACGATATGAAGGCGATCCTCCGGGAGGGGGCCGACAAGGTCTCGGTCAATTCGGCCGCGGTGCAGAGGCCGGAGCTCATCTCGGAAGGCGCGGACCGTTTCGGCAGCCAGTGCGTCGTCGTGGCAATCGATGCAAGGCGCCGCAGAAAGGATCTTTCAGAGCTTTCGGATTCCCGGTATTCTGTCCGGGATGATGCCGTATGGACGCCGGCGGACGGCTGGACCGTCTATGTTGCGGGCGGAAGGAAAGACACCGGGATCGACGCCGTCGAATGGGCCGTGCAGGCGGAGAAACTCGGTGCAGGCGAGATCCTTCTTACCAGTATGGACGGCGACGGCACCAAAGAAGGCTATGACATCGAGCTTACCCGGGCGATCGCGGATGCGGTGCATATTCCCGTTATCGCATCGGGCGGTGCGGGAACAAAGGAGCATTTCTACGAGGCGCTTACGGCGGGCGGCGCGGATGCGGCGCTTGCGGCGTCCCTGTTCCATTTCCGTGAGCTGGAGATCCGGGAAGTCAAGGAATATCTGCGTGACAAAGGAGTGCCGGTTAGGCTCTGAAACACGTATCAGATACATAAAAAGGCAGAGATTAAGGGGGCATCATAATGAAAAAAGAATCTATCCTGAAGGGAATGGAACCGGAAAGGGTCCTGTATTATTTTGAAGAGATCTGCGGGATCCCCCACGGATCCTATCATATAAAAGAGATCAGCGATTATCTTGCGGGGTTTGCAAAGGAGCATGGGCTTACCTTCGTGCAGGACAAAGCCGGGAACGTGATCATCTTTAAAGACGCTTCCGCAGGGTGCGAGGGCGCTCCGGCGCTGATCCTGCAGGGACATATGGACATGGTCCTGGAGAAGGAGCCTGAAAATCCCATCAATATGGAAAAAGAGCCGATCACTCTCATCGTGGACGGCGATATCCTCCATGCGGACCGTACGACCCTTGGCGGCGACGACGGTATCGCGGTCGCCATGATGCTGGCGCTCCTGGAGGATGACACCATCAAGCATCCCGCTCTGGAATGCATTTTCACCGTCAATGAGGAGGTCGGCATGGAAGGCGCTCAGGTCCTGGATGTTTCTCCGTTGGAGGGCAGGATCATGCTGAACCTGGATTCCGAGCTGGAAGGCATTTTTACGGCAGGCTGCGCCGGCGGTGCGGAAATGATCCTTTCCGTTCCGGCAAAAGAGAGAAAGCCCCGCACGGGAAAGCTTGCGAGGATCCATGTGGAAGGCCTGATCGGCGGCCATTCCGGCATCGCCATCAACCAGGGCAGGGCCAACGCGGATATCCTTCTCGGAAGAGTCCTGTATACGATCTACAAGAACACGCCTTTCTACCTTGTTTCCGCGGCCGGCGGCAATAAGGACAATGCGATCCCCCGTACGGCGGATGCGCAGATCCTGCTTCCCGAAGAAGCGGATATGAGAGGCATTAAAAAGCTGGTGGAGACACTTGCAGATAATATCTCCCATGAGTACCATGCAACGGATCCGGATGTGAAGATCAGCTTTACGGCGGAGAAAGAGTCTTCGGAAGAGGTGCTTTCCTTTAAGAAGAAGGATACCCGCAAGCTCATCCACATCCTGCAGGTCATTCCCAACGGTCTGATCGAAAGCGATCCCCACATTGCGGACATGCCCCAGACCTCTCTGAATCTCGGCATCCTGGATGCCCGTTCCGAGACGATCCTCGTCGATACACTGGTGCGTTCTTCCATCAATTCTCAGCGTAAGATGCTGATGGACCGGATCTTCAGCCTGGCGGAAATGGTCGATGCCACTGTGGAAGTCCGGGGTGAATATCCCGCATGGGAATACAATGAGACCTCTGCCTTCCGTGACAGGCTCGTCGCCCTTTATGAGAAGATGAACGGGAAAAAACCCGAGATCTCCATCACCCACGGCGGCCTGGAGTGCGGACTCCTGGCAGCAAAGCTGGAAGGCCTGGACTGCGTTTCCCTGGGGCCTGACATGGTGGACATCCACACCCCTTCCGAGAGGCTTTCCATTTCTTCCGCAAAACGGCTCTGGGATTTCGTCAAAGCAGCCGTGGAAGAACTGGCGGAGGCATAAGGCATGCAAAAGCCTGCCTGCAGAGCGGCAGGAGAATGATTTCGCACGCCTGCGGGAAGGCATTTGGAGAACAGTTATGGCGGAGATCTCGAACGACTGGCTGGAAGCCGTACAGGCGGAGTTCCGGAAGCCGTATTATAAACAACTGTATATGTTCATCCGGAAGGAGTACAGCGAGCACGTGGTGTATCCGCCGTCCGGCGATATTTTCAACGCGCTGCACTTAACGCCGCTCTCCAAGGTGAAGGTCGTGATCCTGGGACAGGACCCGTACCATGAGCCGCACCAGGCCCACGGGCTGTGTTTTTCCGTGCTGCCGGAGCAGGAGGAGCTTCCTCCGTCCCTCGTCAATATCTATCGGGAGCTCCATGACGATATCGGCTGCAAGAGGCCGAACAACGGCTGCCTGAACTACTGGGCCGAGCAGGGCGTGCTCCTTCTGAACACGGTGCTGACGGTCCGCGCCCACCAGGCCAATTCCCACAAGGGAAAGGGCTGGGAGTATTTTACCGACGCCATCCTGGAAGCCGTGAACCGGCAGGACCGGCCGATCGTATACATGCTCTGGGGGTCCCAGGCGCAGTCCAAGATCCCCATGCTGACCAATCCGAGGCATCTGATCCTGAAGGCGCCGCATCCAAGCCCCTTATCGGCTTACCGCGGCTTTTTCGGATGCCGGCATTTTTCCAGATGCAACGAGTTCCTTCGGGAGAACAACGTAACGCCGATCGACTGGCAGATCCCGGATATTCCGAAGCCGTAAGAACGGAGCCGTCGCTGACACACCGCCCATGGCGGATCACAATTCACACCAGGGATCGGGGCCCTGAAACAGAAAAGGAAGAAACCGAATGGAAAAAAGACCCTATGTAACCCGGGAACAGGCAGAAGAGATCGCAAAACAGTACCCGACGCCGTTTTATCTCTATGATGAAGCGGGGATCCGCCGCAACGCGCAGGCCGTAAAGGATGCTTTTTCATGGAACAAAGGCTTTCGCGAATATTTTGCCGTAAAGGCAACGCCCAATCCTTCCATCATGAAGATCATGCTCGATTATGACTTCGGCTTTGACTGCTCCTCCATGAGCGAGCTTCTTCTTGCCGAGGCCGTCGGGGCAAAAGGCGAGTATATCATGTTTTCCTCCAACGAAACGCCGGCGGAGGAATATGCCAAGGCGGCGGAGCTTGGCGGTATCATCAACCTGGACGACATCACCCACATCCCGTTCCTGGAAGAGATCATAGGTCCCGCATTCCCGAAGACCATGAGCTGCCGGTTCAATCCGGGCGGCGTCTTCACCATGAGCAACGGAATCATGGACAACCCCGGCGATTCCAAGTACGGTATGACCAAAGAGCAGCTCTTCGATGCCTATGCACAGCTGAAGGACCACGGCGTCGAGAACTTCGGCCTCCATGCATTCCTTGCCAGCAATACGGTCTCCAACGAGTATTATCCGATCCTTGCCGCCCAGCTCTTTGAACTGGCAAAAGAGGCTCACGAGAAGCTCGGAATTCATTTTTCCTTCATCAATCTTTCCGGCGGCGTCGGCGTACCGTACCGTCCGGGCGAAGAGGCGAACGACATCTTCGCGATCGGCAAGGGCGTACAGGAGCAGTATGAGAAGATCCTTGTCCCCGCGGGCATGGGAGATCTTGCCATTTACTGCGAAATGGGCCGCTATATGCTGGCGCCATACGGTGCGCTCATCACCCGGGCGATCCATGAAAAGCACATTTACAAGGAATATATCGGCGTTGACGCCTGCGCTGCCAACCTGATGCGTCCTGCCATGTACGGCGCATATCACCACATCACGGTCCTTGGCAAAGAGGATGCGCCCTGCGATCAGGTCTACGATGTGGTCGGGTCCTTGTGCGAGAACAATGACAAGTTCGCCATCGACCGGAAGCTTCCGAAGATCGACAAGGGCGACCTTCTGTTCATCCACGATGCCGGCGCCCACGGTTTTGCCATGGGCTACAACTATAACGGCAGGCTCTGGAGCGCGGAGCTTCTTCTGTGCGAGGACGGAAGTGTAAAGGAGATCCGCAGGGCCCAGACGCTGCAGGATTATTTTGCGACCTTCGACCGGACGGAGTATGCGGACAAGCTCCTCGGGAAATGATT
>CAMNCY010000065.1 GCA_946534785.1 uncultured Lachnospiraceae bacterium
GCGATCGTACGCCCCATTTCGTTCTGGATCTCCTGATAGGCCTCCAGCTTTGCCATGGAGCGGAGAAGCTCTTCTTTTCTGGTCCTGTCGATCATTTCTGCTCCTTTCAGGCCTTCTTCGGCTCGGTGCTTCTGAGCTCTTCCAGTGTTTTCACCGCCCGCCTGCTGAGTTCATCTATGTCTCCGTAATACACATAGTAGTGTCCGGGAAGAAGGATATCGCAGCCGAGAGTGCCCATTTTCTCCAGCGTCGAGGTGAATTTTTCCATGGAAAAATCCCAGCTGCCCATGTAGGCGATCTCAAGATCGACAGCGTCCTCCGGCGGATGCGGAACGATATAATACATATCGCCCGTGCAGAGCGCCTTATGTCCGTCGACCTCGATGACATAGGCAAATGAGCCGTCGGAATGGCCAGGCGCTGCGATGGCGGTGATACGTACGCCGTTTCCGAAGGTAAATACCTCACCGTCAGAAGGTCTTTGATCTACCGTGCCGGTGATCCACTTTGCCCCGAAAAGCTGCTCCATTTCCGGATGTCCATGCTCCATCTTGTATGCGTCGGGATCGGCCATGATGATCTTCGTTCCCATGGCGTTGAGCCGATACACGTTGCCGGCATGGTCAAAGTGACCGTGCGTAATGAAGGCATGCGTGACCGGCTTCCCGTCCAGTCCCCAGTGCCGCAGGGATGCCTGCATGGCATCCCACTGGATCTGCTGGTAGCCTGCATCCAGAAAGACCAGGCCGTCCCCGCAGTCTACGACAAATGTATTGGAATTGGTCCCGTATTCGACACCGCTTGTTTTATATAAATGCTCTGTGATCTTCATATTTTTCTTAACCGGCCCTTTTTATACATTCCTTGCCTTGGCACTGGCTTCCACCCTTGCACGGATCGTGTAGATAACAAGGGCAAGGATCAGGATAAGGCCCTTTACGATGGTCTGGATGTACTCACCTGCACCGATCATGACAAGACCGTTGGAGATGACGCCGATGACGATGATACCCGCTACGACACCGGAGATCTTACCGTCGCCGCCGGTAAATCTCGTACCGCCGAGGACAACAGCCGTCAGGACATCCATTTCCTGTCCGATACCGGTGCTGGGCTGTCCGGAATTAACACGGGAAAGTGTGATGATGGCGGCCAGCGCTGTCAGGACACTGCAGATGACGAATACGCTCATTCTTACGAAGGAAACGTTAATACCGGCAAGTCTTGTGGATTCCGCATTGGAACCGACAGAATAGATATGTCTGCCATAGGGCACATACCGAAGGATGAAAGCACCGATCGCAACGACAATGGCAAAAACAATGACCGGGATCGGGATGATGCCGACGCTCCCCTGGCCGAAACTGGAGAAGCCCTTGACAAGGCCTGTGACGGGAAGGCCGCCGCAGATCGTGTAGGAAAGGCCCTGCAGGATCCAGGAAGTACCCATGGTGGCGATCATGGGAGGAATGTTGACTTTAACGACCAGCGTCGCATTGATGAGGCCGATGACGGCGCCCAGAACAAATGCGACCAGCACAGCCGGAAGGATCCCCCAGCCGGCCTTTGCCATAAGGCTTGCCATAACGATACCCAGGAGAGAGACCTCCGCGCCTACGGACAGGTCAACGCCGCCGGTCAGCATGACAAACATGGCCCCGACTGCCATGATGCCCTTGGGAGCGCTCTGCTTTAAGATCGTCAGGATGTTGTTGACGGTCAGGAATGTGGGGCTCATCAGGGAAAAGATGACTACCAGGATGAGCAGTGCGATATAGATACTGATTACAGGATTTTTTAAGAACTTTTTCATTTCGACCTCCCTGATCACTTATCACCGGATGCGATATCCAGGACACGGTTCTTGTCAAATTCACTCTTTTCCAGCGATCCTACCTGATGATGCTCGCTCATGATGATGAGTCTGTCACTCATGCCCAGAAGCTCTTCCATTTCGGAGGATACCATGATGATCGCCTTTCCTCTTGCCGTAAGGGCATTCATCAGAAGGTAGATCTCGTGTTTTGCGCCGACATCGATGCCTCGTGTGGGCTCGTCGAAGATATAGATCTCCGCATCATCGCTGGCGAGCCATTTGCCCAGGACGACTTTCTGCTGATTGCCGCCGGAAAGATTCCCGGCCTCCTGGTCTGCGGACGGTGTCTTGATCGCCATGTCTTTGATCTGCTTGTCCGTAAGCTCTGCCATCTTCTTATCATCTACAATGAAGCCGCCGGCTTTGGCATTCTTGTCCAGGGAGACGATGCTGATGTTGTGCAGGATGGACTTATCCATGATCAGGCCTAGCGTCTTCCGGTCTTCCGGAACGAAGGCAAGGCCGTTTTTGACTGCGTCGCGGGGATTGCGGATATTGACTTCCTTTCCATGGATAAAGGTCTTTCCCGTGATCTTCGGGAATCTCCCGAAGAGGACCTCCATGGTCTCCGTTCTTCCTGCGCCGACCAGGCCGCCGAAGCCCAGGATCTCTCCGCGGTGCAGGGTGAAGTTCACGTCTGCGATACCGTTTCCGGAAAGGTTCTCCACACGCAGGATCTCTTCGCCGATCTCATTCGTTCTTTCGGGATAACTCTCGTTGACTTCGCGGCCGACCATGTGATGGATCAGTTCCTTACGGTCGGTCTCGGCTGTGTTGACAGTCGTGATCTTGTGGCCGTCGCGCATGATCGTGATCCGGTCGGAAAGAAGGAAGATCTCTTCCATTCTGTGGGATACATAGATGACCGTTACGCCCTCGCTCCGGAGTTTCTTTACGATCTCCATCAAAACTTCCACGTCCTTGTTGGTAAGAACGGCCGTCGGCTCATCCATGATCAGGACTTTCGCATTCTTGGAGATCGCCTTGGCGATCTCTACGAACTGCATATAGGCTACGGACAGATCGGAGACCCGGGAGGTGGAGTCGATATTGATGCCCAGGCTGTCGAAAAGCGCCTGGCTCCTTTTGATCATCTCTTTCCGGTTGAGCATCAGCCCTCCGTGGGTCGTTTCAAAATCTCCGAGGAAGATGTTCTCATAGACCGTCAGGTCCGGCACCAGGTTGAATTCCTGATAGACGACCTCGATACCGGTCTTTCTTACTTCATTTGTCGTTAATTTGGTAAGGTCCTTTCCGCCGAACATGATGCTGCCGCTCGTCGGCTTGATCGCCCCTGAGATAAGCTTGATCAGCGTGGACTTACCGGCGCCGTTCTCACCGACCAGCGCATGTACTTCTCCCTTGCAGAAGTCGATGGAAACATCATTCGCGGCGATGACGCCGGGATACTGTTTCGTCACATTCTGCAGCTGGAGAATGATTTCGGAATTCGCCACAGTACTACCTCCATTTTGCTTTTCTGTCCGCTTATTTGTTGGTTATCTGTTGATTTCTGCCTGTTTTTCGGTATGAAAATCGGCCCGGAAACGCTCCCTAAGGCAGGGTGTCTGCGGGCCGATATAGGTTTTATACCGTCACGGGCCCGGAAGGCCCGTATTGCTGTTTCTTATGATCACACGCCGGTTTCTGTTTCACGCCGCCGTGCGCTGCCGCCTGCAATTACTCAAGGTAATCGGCGATGTTGTCCTTTGTGACCTTGGTAACGTTCATGACAACGACTTCATCCTGTGCCTCGCCCTTCATCAGGTTGAGTGCGATCTCTGCGATCCTGTCGCCGCCGACCTTGATGTCGCAGTCGGTGCTTCCCTTGTAGGAAGTGTCGTCGTTGATGTACTCAACGGCTACGTTGGAAAGGTCGGATCCGAATACTGCGAAGTTCTCGCCTTCCATACCGGCTGCCTTGGCTGCTTCATAAGCGCCTACTGCGGGGCCGTCGGAGATGGAAACGATGCAGTTCAGGTCGGGATTTGCCGCAAGGACTGTCTCGGTCTGGGAATAGCCGGACTCGGAATCGATCGCGGAGATCTCTGCTACGATCTCAGCCTCGGGGCACTGCTCCTTGAGAACGTTCTTGATGGCATCTGCTCTTTCGATCAGGACGTCGACCATCGGGAAGCCGATGACTTCGACCTTGGCCTTGCCGCCGAGCTGGCTGTTGATCCAGTCTGCTGCCATTTCGCCGATGGCGGTGCCGGTCTTGGTGTTGTCGTTCTTGTACCATACATCGCAGTTGTCGATGCCGATGCCGTAAGCTACGACCTTGATGCCCTGATCCATAGCCTTCTTGGCTTCCTCGGACATAGCCGTTGCATCAATGGCCTGGATAACGATAACGCTGCAGCCGGAGTTCATGAAGTTCTCCACTGCATCGATCTGTGCGGAAGAATCGCCGCCTGCGTCGGATACAAGGACTTCGATACCCTGGGGATCGAAAGCCGCACGGACTCTTGTGATGAGTTCTGCGATAACGGGATCGGAAGTATCCATGAAGGAAAGGCCGACCTTCTTGCCTGCGAGTTCGGAATCAGCTGCTTCAGCTTTTTCCTCTGCCGCTTCTGCGGGGGCTTCTTCTTTCTTCTCTTCCGTTGCTGCTGCCTGCGGAGCTGCTGCGGGAGCACTGCCGCAACCTGCAAACAGACATGCTGCCATGGTTAATGCCATAACTACACCGATGATTCTCTTTTTCATTAGGTTCTCCTTTCAATAATCTTCCGGCGATCCTCCCGATGCCGTCTGATGTCTCGATTCTGATTATATGATAGAAGATATCCTGTTATCAGACGATTACCAATAAGACTCCTGAAAAAAAGGAAAAAGTTACCTATTCCACCATGGTATAATGTTTATGACATCGTTCCGTATGCTGTTTTTCCTTAAAAAGAGTGCCCCCAAAGTGCTGCCCGGGCATTTCCTGCGGAACCGAAAGGAGTTTCCTGTGAAGCTTGCCGCCACCATCCCCGGTTACTACAATACCGCCTCCGTGATCATTGACGACCACTATGCCCACATCCGCAATTACCCGCTGGACATCGGTTTTTATTCCACCGTCAAGAACAATCGCGAATTTCACCACATCACCCACGACTTTGTCATCAACATCCAGGAGTACCGCAATAACAAGATGCGGGGACTGATCTTCGGGGAAAAACAGACGATCCGGATCGAACTCCAGGATCCCGAGGTCTCCGACTACCACTGCGATTATGTGGAGCTCAAATACATCCTGCGGGGGACGCTGGATCTTTCCATCAACGGCAAGATCGAGACCTTCCGGGAAAACCAGCTGATGCTGATCAATCCCCTCACCTACCACCACGAATGCCTGGACGGTTCCGACTGCGTGGTCGTCAACGTCAATATCTCCGCCAGCGTTTTCAAAAGAGTCCTGATGGAGCATCTGGCCCAGTCGCCCCTCCAGAAATACCTGACCGCCAGCCTGATGAAGCGGAGCGAGGAAGAATCCTATATCGCCTTCATCCCCACGAACGATTCCTCCCGGGAGATCATCGAAGATTACATAAACCGTATCCTTTCAGAGGCCCAGAACCCCCAGCCCGGCCAGCAGTTCTTCTATGAAGGCTACGTTCTGCGCCTGATGAACCACCTCTCGGACGAATACCGCGTGATCAAAGGGAAAAAACAGCAGCAGGAGTACAACCAGTTCCTCCTCGAATCCATCGTGACCTACATGCGGGACCACCTGACCGACCTGAAGATCGAAGACATGGAACGGGAATTCCACTACCATGCCAACTTCTTCAACCGGTTCCTCAGGAGCAACTTCGGCGTTACCTTTTCCGAATACCTGATCCAGCTGCGCATGGACCGGGCGAAGGAACTCCTGAAGGATACCCGGATGAATATCGATGAGATCATCTATCTGGTGGGCTACAGCAACAAAGGCTTCTTTTATAAGAAGTTCCTCGAGACCACCGGCATGACACCGGCGAAGTTCCGCAAGAGCTCAAAGCCGCCGGTGCAGACGGAGGCCGGCGCAGGCTGAGGCCGCGGGCCCCCGCCGGCCCGGGCTGCGCCCGGCGCCGTCCGGCTGAGCCGCGGGGACAGGTACACTGACTCACCCGCGATCCGCTGCTCAAACTCACCTGATCAGTCGATGTAGTCGCCTACATTCTCCTCTGTGACTTTGGTAACATTCATCGTTACGATCTCGTCCTGATCCTTGCCGGAAAGAAGGTTCATGGCGATCTCTGCGATCCTGTCGCCGCCGACCTTGATATCGATGTCAGTGCTGCCTCTGTAAGAGGTGCCGTCCGCGATGTACTGAAGGGCAACGTTGGAAAGATCGGAACCGAATACGCCGAAGGAATCACCTTCCAGGCCTGCTGCCTTGGCAGCTTCATAGGCACCTACGCCGGGGCCGTCGGAGATGGCAACGATGCAGTTCAGGTCCGGATTTGCCGCAAGAACGGTCTCTGTCTGGGAGTAGCCGGTCTCGGAATCGATCGCGGAGATGGAAGCGACGATCTCCGCCTCCGGGCATTCTTTTTCAAGGACAGCCTTGATTGCGTCCGCTCTTTCGATCAGAACTTCGACCATCGGGAATTCGATCACTTCGATCTTGGCCTTTCCGCCCAGTTCACTGTTGATCCAGTCTGCCGCCATTTCACCGATCGCCGTGCCGGCCAGTGTGTTGTCGGTCTTATACCAGATATCATAATTGTCGATGCCGATGCCGTATGCAATGACCTTGATTCCCTTATCCATCGCTTTTTTGGCTTCTTCCGACATCGCCGTTGCATCAATAGCCTGGATCACGATGACGTCGCAGCCGGAATTCATGAAGTTTTCCACCGCATCGATCTGAGAGGAAGAATCACCGCCCGCATCGGAAACCAGGACTTCGATTCCCAGAGGATCAAATGTTTCACGGACCCGGGTGATCAGCTCTGCGATAACGGGATCAGATGCGTCCATAAAAGAAAGTCCTACCTTTTTACCTGCAAACTCCAACTCGCCGGCCTGCTCCGGAGCAGCTTCCTCTTTGGTCTCCTCAACAGCTTCCTCCTTGGCGGGAGCCGCTGCCGGCGCACTGTTCGTAGAACCGCCGCACCCCGCAAGAAGGCCGGCTGTCATTGCCAGCGCCATTACCATACTGATCAGTTTCTTTTTCATAAGATCTCCTTTCTTTTTCCGGATCCTTTTTCCGGAAAAATAATACCCTTTCTTATAACTTTCCGCCGGCCATTTTTGGCTCAGCCTATATATTCAGCCGCGCTCATTGCTGCCCGCCGGCCGGAATACACATTGTTCGCATTGCAGGATCCGGGGATGCAGAGGGAATAGTAATCTCTCCAGAGCTTTGCCCCGTCCGTTCCTGCCACATACAGTCCGGGAACCGGTCCTGCGTCCGCTCCGAGGACTTCCATTTTCCTGTTATAGTCGATCCCGCTGAGAGAAGACGCGATCTGGAAGGTATTCTCCCATCCGTAGAACGGTCCTGTCTCAAAGCTCTCCAGGAATGCCGGATCCTTCTCATACTCGGTATCCTTTCCATCCCGGCAGTATCCGTTGTAATTCCGTACGGTCTCAGCCAGTTTTACCGGATCCAGGCCGAGTTTCCGTGCCAGCTCTTCCGCCGTATCCGCCCGGAATACCCCTTCAGATCCTTTCTGTGCCGCCTGGGACAGGATCGTGAAAACATCATTTCCGTTCAGTTCCTGCAGTTTTTTCAGTTTGCCCTCATCATAAATGGTAAAGGTCTTTTCCTGAGTGAAGGCCGCACATGTCTGGAATCCGAAAAGCTCTCTGGCACAGGCTTCATTCACATACCGTTCCCCATCCTGATTGACATATATATGGAAGGGGTATGTACCGGGTCTGCTGTGAATATACGTGAGCCAGTGATGAACACTTTTCATTCCGGCGGGGATAAGGTCCGTGATCAGGGCACCGGTCTGCCATAGGCTCTTCGCACCGGCATCCATGCACATCCGAATGGTAGAGCCGTCATTGTTTCCGATCGCCCGGCAGGCACAGTCCGTTCTTCCGGTCGTAAAGGCGACCATTTCCGTATTCTTGGCATAACCGCCTCCGGCTGCGATCACGGCGCCGCACCGGATCGTAAGCGTCTCTTCGCCCTGTACTGCCTTCAGACCTGCAACTTTCCCGTCTTCCAGGATCAGTTCTTCCGCCCTCGTGCCGGAGAGTGCCGTGCCTCCCAGTCGGAGGAACTCTTTCAGCATCGTTCCGGAAGGGTTCGAGCCCTTCTTCCATCTGTGGAAGACCGGTGCGTTGATCTCGCCTGCCGTATAAGGCTCCAGCTCTTCCTCGAACTGTACGCCCTGTTCCATCAGCCAGGCGATGTTTTCTCCCGATGCATCTGCCACATCCATCCACAGCTTTGCGTCTACCTGGTAATGAAAGATCCTCACTTCCTGATTGACCAGCGCCCTGACATCTACATGAATGTCCTGTTTTTCGGAAATAGGGGATTCCACGCCCATGATGCCGTATGTGCCGTTCCAGCTGCCGCCGAAACGGGGAAGACTTTCCATGAGAATCGTCTTCTTCCCGAGAAGGACCGCCTGCAGTGCAGCGCAAAGTCCTGCCACTCCCGATCCTGCTATTGCAATATCACAGCTAAGGCTTCTGCCTGTATTGTCCATGTCCGCCTCCTGATCCGGCAGCTGCCTGTGACCGTTTCCGTATCACCATTTTCATCCAGGCAGCCGGTTTTTTTACAGTCTTATTCACTGATTATCTATATTTAAGCCTTTTCAGCGGTATAATACTATTACGCAGAGCACTTATACTGTTACCTGTTTCACTTTAACGGAAAAAGATTATGAGAATTCAGGATGCTTATGACGTGATCCCGAAGGACGAAGAGCGTTCTTACCGGGTCCCTTATCTGCAGATCCAGGAAATGTTCGATATCGGGTTCTATTCCACTTTTGAAGACGGAATCGACCACCACCACGTTACCCGCGATATCACGGTTTCCATGCAGCAGTTTCATGACAATGAACTGACGAACATCCTTTTCCAGCAGGGAAATCCTCTCCGGATCCGGCTGACGGAAGAGGATGTTGCACCGTATTACTCGGATTACCTGGAGTGGCGCTTTATACTGGAAGGACATTTTGAAATGGAAATAGACGGCGAGTTGGCCGGCTTTGAAGAAAACGAACTCTGTTTCCTCAATTCCTCGGCCCTGCACCGTGAGATCATAAAAGGATCGGAATGCACGATCATCAATTTCAATATCAGCCGCTCATTCTTCAATGAGCGGTTCATCAGCAGCATATCCGTTTCTCCCCTGCAGAAATTCCTGCGCGGGAATCTCCTGCAGCTGGGAATGAATGAAAAATACCTCAAATTCGTACCTGCCGGAGACATTCTGGAGGAGATCAAAGAGAGCGTGTTCACGATCCTGAACGAGGGAAAGCTGCAGCTGCCCGGTTATCAGGATATCTGCCGCGGCCACATCATCCGCCTGACGGATTTCCTCTCCGCGAGCTTCCGCCATGAGCTGTCCCAGAGGGACGCCCCCCGTTATTATGAAACGCTTTTTGATTCGGTTGCCGAATACATGAAAAAAAACGCATCAGGCCTGCGCATGCAGGATCTGATCCGTGTTTTTCATTACCAGTCCAACTTCCTCAACAACCTGATCAAGCAGTTTACCGGACTGACCTATTCCGATTATCTGGTAAGCCTGCGCATAGACCGCGCCAAGGAGCTTTTAGAGACCACTGACCTTCCCGTGGAAGAGATCATCTTCCTCGTCGGCTATCATAACCGGGGCTTTTTCTACAAAAAGTTCACACAGACAACAGGTGTAAGCCCGCTGCAGTATCGGCTGAGCCGAAGATGACCGGCCGCCCTGCAGGCCATTGACTTTTACCTGAAGATGACCGGGCAGCCATTGCCGCCCGGTCATATTACCCTGTTACTGTTCTGCCGCTTCCGCCGCGATCGCTTCGACTTTCTCCGTCACAAGGTCATCACCGTAGGAAACGTCCCATGTGATCGTCTGCCCTTCTGCATAATACTCCTGAAATGCATCACGGACCGCCTCCTCAAAAGCAGCTTCATCGGCGGAATCATATTCGATCACGGCATCGCCGATCTCGACCTTTTCCGCACTGATGCGGACCAGGAGCTTTTCTTCCTGCTCCCGCACCATGGTGGCTTCTTCCTCTGTTTCTTCCGCAGCTGCCTCTTCTTCCGCGGCCATTCCCACCTCGGTTTCCGTTACCTTCTCTTCTTCCTGCGCCTCTTCCGGCACTTCTTCCGAAGCATCTTCCTGTTTTTCCGAAGCCGGTTCTGAAGTTTCCGCCTCCTGAATCGCCGTTCCCTCCGGCCTTCCGCCGCCGGACAGGCCTTTATCCGGTGCCCCTGTCATACTCAGCCCCAGTACGACGGCTGCGATCACACCTGCCGAGATCAGTCCCTTCTGCGAGTTTTTCATTGTGCCGCTCCCTCCTTCTCAGTCCTTGTGGTCTCCAGGAACGTGTCGATCCCGCACTTTGACAGGACGTCCACTACCTGCATGTATCTTTCATAATCCGCAAAGTAATCGACCACTTCCACCTCTGTTTCATC
>CAMNCY010000066.1 GCA_946534785.1 uncultured Lachnospiraceae bacterium
TGGCGGGTTATTTTTAACTATTGCGTGAGTCAGCGGACCTGTCCCCCTGACTCAGCTGGCCGTGACGATCTCACTCCAGGCTGTCCAGTGCCTGCTTAATATCCTCCAGGATATCTTCCGCGTTCTCGATACCGACGGAAAGACGGATCAGATCCGGTCCTACGCCTGCCGCGACAAGCTCTTCATCGCTCATCTGGCGATGTGTGGTGGATGCGGGATGCAGGACGCAGGTATGGGCGTCCGCTACGTGGGTCGCGATCATGGCCAGCTTTAAGTGGGACATGAACGATTCCGCTGCCGCTCTTCCGCCCTTCAGGCCGAAGGATACGACGCCGCAGGTGCCGTCCGGCATGTATTTTTCCGCAAGTGCATGGTATTTGTTGGAAGCAAGGCCCGGATAGTTGACCCAGGTCACTCTCTCATCCTGTTCCAGGAACTCGGCGACCTTCTGGGCATTGCTCACATGCACCGGCATGCGGCAGGCCAGGGACTCGAGTCCGAGGTTTAAAAGGAAGCTGTTCATGGGAGACGGAGTCGATCCGAAGTCTCTCATGAGCTGCGCGGTCGCCTTTGTGATAAAAGCGCCGCCCATGCCGAATTTCTCCGCATAGGTGATTCCGTGATAGGAATCATCCGGCGTGCAAAGGCCCGGGAATTTATCCGCGTGGGCCATCCAGTCGAAGTGTCCGCCGTCCACGATCGCACCGCCGACAGTCGCATCATGGCCGTCCAGGTACTTGGTCGTGGAATGGGTCACGATATCCGCGCCCCACTCGATCGGCCGGCAGTTGATGGGTGTTGCAAAGGTATTGTCTACGATCAGCGGAACGCCGTGGGCATGTGCCGCCTTTGCATAACGCTCGATGTCGAAGACGATCATCGCCGGATTGGCAAGCGTCTCTCCGAAGACTGCCTTGGTGTTGGGCTTAAAAGCCGCTTCCAGTTCCTCATCGGAGCAGTCCGGATCGACAAAGGTGAATTCCACGCCCATCTTTCTCATGGTCACATGGAACAGGTTGTAGGTGCCGCCGTAGATCGAGGAAGAAGAGATCACGTGATCCCCGGCCGACGCGATATTGAATACCGAGAAGAAGTTCGCAGCCTGCCCGGAGCTTGTCAGCATGCCGGCAGTTCCGCCCTCTAAAGCGCAGATCTTGGCTGCCACCATATCGTTGGTGGGATTCTGGAGCCTCGTGTAAAAATATCCGTCCGCTTCCAGGTCGAACAGTTTTCCCATTGCTTCGCCGGTATCATATTTGAACGTCGTGCTCTGAATGATCGGGATCATCCTGGGATCGCCGTTGGAAGGCGTATATCCCGCCTGGATGCACTTGGTCTCTTTTCTCATAGTCTGTGGTCTCCTCGTTTTCACTGCTCCTTGGAGCGGTTTGCCACCATTTTCAGGTAAGCATTGATGAACCTGTCGATATTTCCGTCAAGGACGCCCTGCGTATCCGATGTTTCCTCTTCCGTACGGGTATCCTTTACCATTGTATAAGGCTGCAGGACATAGGAACGGATCTGGGAACCCCAGGCGATCTCCTTGGTGTCTCCGCGGATGCCGTTGAGCTTCTCCGCTTCTTCCTCTTTCTTCCGAAGGTACAGCTTGGCCCGCAGCATTTCGAACGCCTTGTCCTTGTTCTGGAACTGGGAACGCTCATTCTGGCAGGTCACGACAATACCGGTCGGGAAGTGCGTGATCCGGATCGCGGAGGACGTCTTGTTGATGTGCTGTCCGCCCGCGCCGCTGGAACGGTAAGTATCGATCCGGATATCGTCCGGATTGATCTCGATATCGATGTCCGTATTCAGTTCCGGCATGACCTCGCAGGATACGAAGGAAGTCTGCCGCTTTCCCTGGGCATTGAAGGGGCTGATCCTGACAAGACGGTGCACGCCGTGCTCCGAACGCAGGAACCCGTAGGCATTCATCCCGTTGATCTGGAAGTCCACGGATTTGATGCCCGCTTCATCCCCGTCCACAAGGTTCATGACTTCCACGGTAAAGCCTTTTTTGTCCGCCCATCTGGTGTACATGCGGTAAAGCATGGAACACCAGTCGCAGCTCTCCGTTCCGCCGGCGCCCGCATTCAGGCTGATGATGGCATTGCAGCTGTCATACTCGCCTGTCAGGAGCGTGGAAAGACGGAGCTCTTCCAGTTTTTCCTTGAAATCATCCAGTTCTTCCCGGATCTCGGGGATCACGGACGCATCCTCGTCCTCGTTCCCCATTTCGATCAGGTCCATGATGTCATTGTACTGACTCGAAAGCCCGTCCGCCTGGTCCACGACCTTCTGCAGGTCCTTCAGCTCTTTCATCTTGCCGTTGGCCCGCTCCGCATCGTTCCAGAAGTCCGGCGCTTCCATTTCCCTCTGCAGTTCTTCTATCCTCTGCTTCTTGTAAGGGAGGTTAAAGTGAATCCCTTCCTTCTGCTAATGGATTCTGTAAGTTCGACAGCTCGATCTTCATCTGATCAAGTTCTACCATTAGTATCACCACCTTTTCTTTTGTAAAAATACCTGCGTGCCGAAGCATCATGGCATCCGGCACGCGCCAACGCTGTCCTATTTCTGCCGCTGTCCGTTTCCGGCCTTCTCAGGTCTCAGGCCGTTCCTCTTCCGTGGCAGTTCTTATACTTTTTCCCGCTTCCGCAGGGGCAGGGATCGTTCCTGCCGATCTTGGGCGTTGCCCGCATCTTGGGCTTGCGGACTGCCGTATCATCCTTGTTGGTGCCGGTGACCTTGGCCACCTGCTCTCTTTCGATCTTCTGCTGCGCCTTCACGTGGAAGAGCTGCTTGACCGTATCCTCCTGGATAGCGGAAGTCATTTCATTGAACATCTCATATCCGGCGATCTTGTACTCGACGAGCGGGTCTCTCTGGCCGAAGGCCTGGAGTCCGATGCCCTGGCGGAGCTGGTCCATATCGTCGATATGGCTCATCCACTTGCGGTCGATGGTACGGAGCAGGATGACACGCTCGATCTCACGGATCTCTTCGGTCTCGAATTCCGCTTCCTTGGCCTCATAGAGCTTGACAGCCTCTTCCTTGAGCTGCTGGCGAAGGCCTTCCTTGGTCCTGTCCGTGATCCTTCCCCTGGTGATCTTTTCCAGCGGAATGACAGGAAGCAGGAGCTCGTTGAGCTCGCCGATATTCCACTCGTCGGAAGGAATATCATCACCGATCGCCGTATCCACACAGCTGTCCACGATATCCGTGATCATCTTGTAGATGGAATCCCGCATGGACTCGCCGTTCAGCACCTGGAGACGTTCGCCGTAAATGATCTCGCGCTGCTCGTTCATGACCTGGTCATAATCCAGCAGGTTCTTACGGATGGCGAAGTTATTCATCTCGATCTTGGACTGGGCAGTCTCGATTGCCTTGGACAGGGACTTGTGGGTGATCTCCTCGCCGTCCGGGATCTTGAGGGCATTGAAGATGCTGATCATCCTTTCGGAACCGAAAAGACGCATCAGGTCGTCCTGCAGAGAGATGTAAAAACGTGATTCGCCCGGGTCTCCCTGTCGTCCGGAACGTCCGCGCAGCTGGTTGTCGATACGCCTGGATTCATGGCGCTCCGTGCCGATGACCTTAAGGCCGCCTGCTGCCACAGCATCTTCATCCAGCTTGATATCGGTACCACGGCCCGCCATGTTGGTCGCGATGGTGACCGCGCCGTGCTGGCCGGCCTGGGCGATGATCTCCGCTTCCAGGTCGTGATATTTTGCATTCAGGACCTCATGCTTGATCCCGACTCTGCGAAGCATGCCGGAAAGCTCTTCCGATGCTTCGATCGTGATCGTACCGACAAGGACAGGCTGCCCCTTTGCATGGGCTTCCTGCACTGCCTCGACGATCGCATTGAGTTTTTCTTTCCTAGTCTTATAGACCGCATCCTGATGGTCGATACGGATGACCGGCTTGTTGGTCGGGATCTCGATAACGTCCATACCGTAGATCTCACGGAATTCATGCTCTTCCGTAAGAGCGGTACCCGTCATGCCGCATTTCTTCTCGAACTTGTTGAAGAAGTTCTGGAAGGTGATGGTCGCCAGCGTTCTGGACTCTCTCTTGACCTTGACGCCTTCCTTGGCTTCGATCGCCTGGTGCAGGCCGTCGGAATACCGTCTTCCCGGCATGACACGTCCCGTGAACTCATCGACGATCAGGATCTCATCGTCCTTTACGATGTAATCGTGGTCGCGGAACATCAGGTTGTTCGCACGCAGTGCCAGGATGATGCAGTGCTGGATGACCAGGTTCTCGGGATCGGCCAGGTTGTCCAGATGGAAAAACTGCTCCGTCTTGCGCACGCCTTCTGCCGTCAGGTTGATGATCTTGTCCTTCTCATTGACGATGAAGTCGCCGGTCTCCTCCTGCTCAACGCCCATGATCAGGTCGATCTTGTTCAGGTCGTCCACATCCTTGCCTCTTGTCATGGACTTGGCAAGATGATCGCAGAACTTGTAAATATCCGTGGATTTGTCGGACTGGCCGGAAATGATAAGAGGTGTTCTTGCTTCATCGATCAGGATCGAGTCGACTTCGTCGATGATCGCATAGTGAAGGCCTCTTAAAACGAGCTGGTTCTTGTAGATCGCCATGTTGTCACGCAGGTAATCGAAACCCAGCTCGTTGTTGGTGACGTAGGTGATATCGCAGTTGTAGGCCTGCTGTCTCTCTTCCGAGGACATGGAGTTCAGTACGACACCGACCGTCAGGCCCATGAAACGGTAGACCTGGCCCATCCAGTCCGCGTCACGCTGTGCCAGATAGTCGTTGACCGTAACGACATGGACGCCCTTTCCCTCCAGGGCATTCAGGTAGGTCGGAAGCGTTGCCACAAGGGTCTTGCCTTCACCTGTCTTCATCTCGGCGATACGGCCCTGGTGAAGGATCACACCACCGATCAGCTGGACACGGAACGGCTCCATGCCGAGTGATCTCTTTGCGCCCTCTCTTACCGCCGCAAATGCTTCGGGGAGTATATCGTCCAGCGTCTCTCCCTCGGAAAGGCGCTTCTTGAATTCCGCCGTCTTATCACGCAGCTGTTCATCCGAAAGCGCCTGCATTTCCGGCCGCATCCCTTCGATCCGGTCGATAAGAGGCATGATGCGCTTCAGTTCTCTTTGGCTGTGTGTTCCAAAAATCTTGTCAGAAAGCTTTGACATACGTAATTGACTATCTCCTTCCTGCTGTTGCCGCAGCGCGGCAGGCATGAACTTTCCGCCGCTTCTGCATATACACTGCAAAATTTTAACACATGCAGGCATTTCATTCAATGAACAGCAGATAAACTTTTATCCTGCTTTCCCGCCGCAGGGCCGGTCTCCGCAGGGCCGGGCGCGGAAAAGGCGGAAACGATGTTCCGTTTCCGCCCGGTACAGTTTTTCCATGAACTATTATGTTTCAATGCGGAGCGCAGTGCATCAGCGCTTGTTGCTGCGTCTCCAGATATGCATCTTCTCCGCTTCCGCGATCAGGGAATCCCGGAAAGCAGGATGCGCAATGTTGATGATGCCTTCTGCTCTCTGCCACAGGGAAAGTCCCTTGAGGTTTACTTTGCCGTATTCCGTTACCAGGTAATGCGTGCAGGTACGGGCATCGGTAACGGTAGAACCGGGTGCGAGGGTCGCACGGATACGGGACTGCATCTCACCGCCCTTGGGCGTAAATGTGGAGGACATGCAGATGAAGCTCTTGCCGCCCTTGGAAAGATAAGCGCCCATGACGAAGTCAAGCTGTCCGCCGGTACCGCTGATCTGCTTCGTTCCCGCGGATTCCGCGTTCACCTGGCCGAACAGATCCACATCGACCGCGTTGTTGATGGAGATGAAATTGTCCAGAAGACCTACGTTGTAGGGATCATTCGTGTAGTTGACGGGTGCGCTCATGCAGGCCGGATTGTTGTTGATGTAATCATACAGCTTCTTCGTGCCTTCACCGAAAGCATAGACCTGACGTCCCCTGTCGATGCTCTTTCTCATACCGGTGATCTTGCCGGCTGCTGCCATATCGACAAAACCGTCGACATACATTTCCGTATGAACACCCAGATCCTTCAGGTCAGACTGTGCGATGAGGGATCCTACGGCGTTCGGCATGCCGCCGATACCAAGCTGGAGGCAGGCGCCGTCCGGGATCTCTTCCACGATCAGCTGCGCGACCTTCTTGTCGACTTCGGTAGCGGGTGCGGAAGCTCCGGTCTCCGCGATCGGCGGGTTGTCGCCTTCCACGATCATGGAAACCTTGGAGATATGGATATCATTCTCAAAGCCGCCCAGGCAGTAGGGCATGTTTTTATTGACTTCTACAATAATGGTCCTGGCGCCTTCGCACATGGCTGCGAGGTGGGATGCCTGCGGGCCGAAATTGAAGTAGCCGTGCTCATCCATGGGTGTCGTCTGGAGGCAGACAACATCGGACTTGGGCATATTTCCTTCCCTGTAGTAACGGGGAAGCTCCGCATAGCGGATGGGTGTGTAGAAGCTGAACCCCTTCGCGATGGCCTTGCGCTCGACACCGCTCATGTGCCAGGAATTCCATGTCATATGCTCCGCCGCATCTTCCAGTTTGAAGATCTCCGGCTCCCACATGAGAACGCCGCCGCGGAAGTTGACGTCGTGAAGCTCCGGCAGTCTTTCCGCAATGGCCTTGTCGATGGCGACCGGTGTGCCGACGCCCCAGCCGTAATCCACCCAGTCACCTGACTGGACAGCCTCTGCAGCCTGTTTTGCACTTACCAGTTTCGATGCATACATATCCTGATAGCTCATTTCCTTTTTCTCCTCGTATTATTTAAAAACCTTTAGTAGTGGTGTATCAGACCGTTTCCTACAGCCTCGAATAGCCGTATCCGTTCGCAATGGCGTCGACCGGAACACCGGCCTTGCACAGAGGGCAGTCCTCTGCCTTGTAGGTCTTATAGTCCACAAGATCCGCCTTGCTGAAAAGCGCGTGTACGGGATAGCCGAAGATCTTGCTGACGACTGAGAAAATAGCCGAGATCCCGCTGACATATCCCCCGTAATACTTGACGGACTGGATCGCTCTTGCGATCGTGGTTCCCGTCGTTGTGGAAGCGAGAAGGAACAGGACATTCTTTCCCCTGACCATCATCTGCATATTCTCGCGGAAGATCATCTGTCCCGACAGATCATATTCGGGAGAGATCACGTAAATGGTCCGGTGCGCATTCTTTGAAAGAACGCCGGCTCCTGTCAGGTACTCCGCAAGATACGCGCCGATCACTTCCGTATTGTCCATACAGATGATCGTATCCACGACTGTCGTGGACGCATAGGCTTCCGCCAGTGCCTTCGCCGTATTCTGTGCTTCTGTCATACGGGTCTTCATGGTGGTCATATCAATATAGTAATTGATATGTGAGTTAGGTGTTACGAAGTGACCGGGAACGATCTTCATAAAGACTTCCGTGTGTCGTTTCGAATACATCTTCTGATAATCCTGCATATTCAGCAACCCTCCTTACTGCATCCGGGGCATCCCCACATGCCCTTTTTTTAACACCGGAAATCCGTTCCGGTATCTAATTAATTTTACCATGTAAGAGAATGTTTTACACAACCATTTGCATGCAATTTAATTATGCGATAATATATTAATGCAGTAACCGATCAAGGAGTAAACAGATGAGCAACAATAAAAAAGCCAACACCGAAAAATATGACAGCCTTCTTCTGAAAAACCAGCTCTGCTTCCCGCTCTATGCCGTAAGCAAAGAGATCATCCGCCGCTATAAACCGTTCCTGGACAAACTGGACCTGACCTACACCCAGTACATCACCATGATGGCCATGTGGGAATACCGGGAAATGAACGTCAAGGAACTGGGCGAAAAGCTTTACCTGGATTCCGGGACCCTGACACCGGTCCTGAAGAAACTGGAAGCCAAGGGATATGTCACCCGCTCCCGCTCCCGCAAGGACGAAAGGAACCTGATCGTTTCCATTACGGACGAAGGACTTGCCCTTCGCGAACAGGCACTGGATGTCCCGGCAGGCATAGCCAAATGCATCTGCCTGGGTACGGATGAAGCGCAGGCTCTGTATTCTACACTGTATAAGATCCTGAACATGATCTGAGTCAGGGGGGGACAGGTCCGGTGACTCATTGCGTACAACGAATCAAGCCACAAGGCTGCGGAAACCGCGCCTTGTGGCTTGTTTAATTGCATCCGATGAGTCACCGGACCTGTCCCCATGGCTCAACCGGCCGAGCCCCCGGCTCAGCCGGGCCGCCCCAACTCAACCGGCCGAGCCCCCGGCTCAGCCGCCCCGGCCTTACTCCACGTCTTCCCAGGAAAGGGGCGTTCCGAAGGCGATGTCTCTCGCTGCCCGTTTCCCGCCGGTCAGTTCATACAGGTACCTGGTATGCAGGCCGCCCGAAGGCCGGATCGACCTGACATTCTCTTTCGTAAAGGGCTCGCCCTTTTTGATATCCTTCACGGCAAAAAGGCTCCGCCGCAGGGAATAGCTCTGGGCTTCCTCCGGCGCGGGTCCATAGGAGACGCCGCCCAGTGCCTTTTCGGCATTCCGGACTGCTTTGACCATTTCCGCAAATTCTTCCTTTGAAAGGGAGAACGCGCTGTCGACGGTATTGTCTTCCCGGGAGATACAGAAGTGTTTCTCGATCACGGCACAGCCGAGGGCTGCTGCCGCAACGTCCGCGATGATGCCGTCCGAATGGTCGGAAAGCCCGATGGGAACGCCGAATTTCTCCTTCATGTCCGTGATCGTCCGAAGGTGCATCGTCTCATAATCCGTAGGATAGGCGCTGCAGCATTTGAGAAGGACGACGTTCCGGTTCCCTTCCGCATAGCAGGCTTCCAGCGCTTCCCGGATCTCATCTTCAGTTGCCATGCCGCAGGACATGATCACGGGTTTCCCCGTCGAAGCCGTCTTCCGGATCAGGGGAATATCCACGAGTTCGAAACTTGCGATCTTATAAAGTTCCTCTCCTGTCTTCTCCAGGAAATCGACCGCCGTATCGTCAAAGGGCGTGGAAAGAAAATCCATTCCCAGCCTTTCGGCCTCTTCCTTTATGACCGGCATCCACTCCCAGGGCGTATAGGCCTTCTGATACAGTCCGTAGAGATATTCCTTATCCCACAGGCCGTTTTTCAACAGGAACGGATCCGTTTCAGCGTCGATCGTAATGGTATCCGCCGTATAGGTCTGCGTCTTTAAGCAGTCCGCACCGGCTTCCGCAGCAGCACGGACGATCTCCAGAGCCTTGTCAAGACTCCCGCCGTGGTTCCCGCTCATCTCTGCGATGATATAGATCTTTCCTTTATCCAGATATTCCTGCAGTCTGCTCATAGTCCGCCTCCGAATACATCTTCCAGATCCTGCGGCGGAATGTTCTCATCGGGATTCCCCAGGTAACGGGATTCGCCGAAGCCCAGGATCAGCATAAAGACAGGCTCCAGAAGGAAAAGACCGATGACAAAGCCGATGCCCTTTCCGAACCTGTCCGCAATATGAATGTCCAGCGCGATCCTCAGTACAATAGAGGCGATTCCCACCAGCGCCGAAAGAAGCGCAAGGAACATGCTTTCACCTCCGTTGTTTTCCGTGTTGCTCAGGTACCCGCCCGCCAGTCTCAGGACAAGGGCAATAAAGAAAAAATTCACCTTCCAGGATACCCTGTAAAGAATGTAATCACTGTAAAAAGGAATGATGGCTTTCCAGCCCTCCTCTCCTGCCTTGACAAAGACCTTCCATCTTCCGATCGCGCTCAGGATCCATGAGAGCACGCCCAGGAAAACGATCACGGCGATCGCGATCCCAAAGAAGCCCAGAAGCGTCAGGACAGCACTTTCATTTATACTCATTTTTTCCTCCCGGTAATTCTCAGTTTTATTACGGCTATATCATTATATACCAAAATAACAGGAGCTTTCACGGTTTCGTAAAAAGACCCCGAAAGCCGCATATGCTTTCAGGGCCTTTATCCGATCGGGCCGGAAAATATGAATACGCCTACTCTTCCCTCATTGGAAATGCCTTAACAAGATAGAATAAGTATCCTCCCAGAACGACTACACTCACCACGAGATTGATCATCATTTCTGCCTGCGGGCTTATGCTCCATTCTGCCGCAAACACTTTAAGCGCATTGTTTACTGAATGAAACAGAATACAGGAGATCAGCGACTTCCCATGGTAAAAAATCAATACAAGCACAAATCCGACCAGAACAGCAAATACGATCTGGATGAAAGAAGATGTCAGTTCCCTGCCGCTTCCATTGAACAGATTCACGATATGACCGATGCCGAATGTCAGCGCTGAGACAATGACCGCGGACTTCAGGTTATCTTTTTCCATGGCCCGGAACAAAA
>CAMNCY010000067.1 GCA_946534785.1 uncultured Lachnospiraceae bacterium
CCCGCTGGCCACCATGCGGTGATGCTGGTCCTCCACAGCCCTTGCGCCGACGGCGACATAGGCCAGAAGATCGGACAGGTACCGGTGGTTCTCCGGATACAGCATTTCCTCCGCACAGGTAAATCCGGTCTCTTCCACGACCCTGGCGTGCATCTCGCGGATCGCGATGATGCCGGAAAGAAGATCCTCTTCCTTTTCCGGATCCGGCTGGTGGAGCATTCCCTTATAGCCGGTGCCCCTGGTCCTGGGCTTGTTGGTATAGACCCGGGGGATAATGAAGATCTTGTCCCTGACCTTGTCACGCAGGCCGGCAAGACGATGCATGTATTCCAGCACCGCATCCTCCCGGTCGGCGGAGCACGGTCCTATGATGAGGAGCAGGCGGTGGTCCTCTCCCTTGAAGATCCGTTCGATCTCCTCATCCCGTTCCTGTTTGATCCTCTTTACTGATTCGGAAAGAGGAAACTGTTCCTTGAGCTCCTGCGGGATCGGAAGCTTACGCCTGAACTCCATCTGCATTTCCATGACTGTTCCTCCAACTGTGTTTCTTTTTTCTCTGTTCTGTCTTCTCCGGGATCTCCAGGATCACCGACCGGTAGGCGTTGATGATCCGCGCCCCCGAAGCATGCTGTCTCTCTCTCTGGAAATCATGGCTGTAATTGCCGTGTATATGGCCGTGCAGCATATAAGACGGCGAAAGCCTTGCCATAAGATCGTTAAAACACGAAAACCCCCTGTGCGGCAGATCCTCCAGGTCTCCGTACCCCCTGGCCGGCGCATGGGTCACCAGGATATCAATACCGCGGCTTTTCAGGATCGAAGGCAGGAGCCTCATGATCCTGCCGCGCATCTTCCCTTCCGAGAAGGTGCCTGGCTGGTCCGGTATGTATTCCATGCTGCCGCCAAGGCCCATGATCCTCAGCCCTTTGCAGCGGACAACTTTGTCGTCGATGCAGATGCACCCCTCCGGCGCATGCTCATCGTAGGCCCCGTCGTGATTTCCCCTGACATACAGAAGCGGAACATTCGTCATTGTCACAAGGAACTCCAGGTACCGGTAGTTCAGGTCGCCGCAAGATATGATCAGATCGATATCCCTGATCCGTTCCGGATCGAAGTATTCCCAGAGGCCTTTGTCCTCTTCGTCCGCGATCAGCAGTATCTTCATGCCCCCCTCCGCAGCATTACAATGCTATACCGTTCTGTTTTACCATGATGGCAGACTCCCCGTCCAGTTCTTCGAACGACGGAATGCGCCCTTCGATATTGTCGTTGAGCCAGTTGATCGTAACGATCTCGTGATTGGTCATGCGCGGCGCGGACGCTTCCCTGACAAGCCCCTCCAGGGAGTGGATCTCCCCGGCAAAAGGACTGATACCGCCGTTTATGATTCCTTCCTTCAGCGCTGCCATCATCTTTTTCGAATAATAGGAAAGATGATCGGAGAGGATGACGTCCACGACACCGGCAGACATTCCCCACCAGTAATTGATCGCCCGGTTCCTGTCGCCTCCTGCCGCACTCTCCCACTCACCCGCAAGGACCGAGTGAATGATGCGCTCATAGTATTTTCCCCAGTCCCAGACAGGGGCCGCCAGGACTTCGATGCTGCCGTCGTCCCGTACCCTGTACAGGCCGTATTCCCTTGCGGTGTCCGTCGGCTGGATCATGTCGGGTCCGGAAATGATGCGGACGTTCTCTTCCTCCAGCTCCTCTTTCCACCTGCTGTCCTTTACGCCGGCCCATTTCAGATGGACTTTTACAAGAGGGTCCACCATGGCCGCGCCGATGGCAAAGGCATTGATATGGGAAAGCGCGCCGTAGATCGGGGCACCTGCCCGGTATCCGATCCTGTGATTTTCGGCAAGGGAGGCCGCCAGGGCTCCCATCAGGAACTTCGCCTCATGCATCCTTCCGTAATAAGTGCGGACCGAGCTGTGGGCAACATTCACCGAACAGTTCAGGACCCGGAGCGACGGATAGGTGATGCCGGCCTTAAAGGATCCTTCTATCTGGGAAGCAGCCGTTGTGAAAACAAGATCCGCCTTTTCCTCATTGGCCCTTGCAAACGCCTGTTCCAGCGCTTCATCACTCTCACAGTTATCGAACCGGCTGGTCTTCACCAGGCCCCGGAAATGCGTTTCCACATAGTTCCTTCCCAGCTCATGCCCGTAGGTCCACCGGTCGTTCTCCGGATCTTTGGCATACAGGAAGACCGCATGCAGAGGCTTCTGGCGGGAATACCCGGGGCGCGTGAAAAGATCCAGAAGGAAGGTCTGTTTCTTCGGCTCCTCCGGCGTATCCTGGAGCTTGATCTTTCCGCGGCTTGTCAGGAACTCCTCCCACAGCCGCGTGACCTTCTGGCCGATCACCGCATCCGTATCTTCCAGGAGGGTCTCCATCCCGAAAACACGGGAGTAGATAAAGAAGGCGTCGCCCGCCGTCAGTTCCAGGTGTCCGCCGCCCTTTCCGGCATAGCACTTGGAAAACGCGGCAAAACAGGCGCGGATCCTTTTCAGGAGATCGTCCGGCCAGGGGTCTTCCATGTTCCGGCCAAGCATATCCGCAAAGCCCGGATAAAAGCCTTCCACGGAAAAATAAAAATCATAGACCGGGAAAACGTTAAATGCCGTATGGAACTCGTAATACGCTCTTACCCTGTCGTCATCGATACGCTTTGGCAGGATCCGGATCACGTCCGCAAGGATCGAAGTGGCACCCACATATTTACTGACGGATACGCGCTTGTTTCCCTCCTGTACATAGAAGCGGTTCATGAACTCATAACACTTGATAGGGTCCCGGATCCCTTCTTCCATCTGAGAATCGCACAGACTCCACCACTTCTGCGCAAATTCCGTGTTTTCCCCGAGGATCGGCATGAAGTTCGCCGCAAAGGAATTGGTCCTTCCGGCCGTACGTGTACCGACGATGTCCTCGAGCGGGATCTCGTAAATTCCCATCGGCAGCTCGCCTGCCGTCTCGATCCCCTCCAGCAGCCGGTCAAGGACTGTCGGGTATGGATTCTTTCCCTCCAGGACCAGCCGTTTATATTCTCTTACGCCCAGCTTCCGGGCATTCTGGTATTCTTCTCTCATCTATGGTTCTTCTGAATCTGTCCTTTCTGTATTGCTGTCCGTTCTGTATTGCTGTCCGCTCTGTCCGTTCCGGCCGCTGTCATTCTGCCTGCCCTGCGGTCACGGCTCTTTATTTCTGCCCGTCCTGCCGGATCAGCCTGCGCACGGCGCCGATGGCGACCCGCACCGCGGTATCCGTATCATGGACGACCGGGTTGGGAAGGCCCTGTTTTTCCCTTTCCTGGTTCGCCATGACCAGGAAGCAGGAGCCGCAGCGCACATGGCGCGCCGCCGCCACGATGAACATGGCAGCCGATTCCATTTCCGATGCAAGGCATCCAAGACGGAGCCATGCATCCCACTTGTTCATAAGCTCATACCCTGCCGGCATCAGCTCCGGATCATGCTGTCCGTAGAAGGAATCCTTGCACTGCACGACGCCGGTATGGTATGGCGTCCCCATCTCTTTTGCGCTCGCAACAAGCGCGTTCACGACCGAAAGATCCGCGACCGCAGGGAACTCGATGGGCGCATATTCTTTGCTGGTGCCTTCCATGCGGATCGCGGCCGTTGCGATCACCGTATCACCGCTCATGACATCCGTCTGCATGCCGCCGCAGGTGCCGATCCTGACAAAGGTATCCACGCCGCATTTGATGAGTTCCTCCATGGCAATGGAGGCCGAAGGTCCGCCGATGCCGGTGGAAGTCACGCTGACGGGCACGCCGTCCAGCGTTCCCGTATAGGTAACGAATTCCCGGCAGTCCGCGACAAGCCGGGCATTGTCCAGGTAGGCTGCGATCTTCTTACACCGTTTGGGGTCTCCGGGCAGGATGCAGTAGCGTCCGACCTCTCCCTTTGCCACCTGAATATGATACTGCCTGCTCTCATCTTCCGAATAATGCATGAATACCGTCCTTTCCCGGGCTTTGACATGCGTCCTGCGCTGCCTCCTCCCGCATATGTGTAAAAACTACGGAAACTCCCCGCTGGCGTCAGGATATACCTTTGCTGACCGGCGGGGAGAGCTGCTTACAATATGGATTTATCCGCCGGTGAATATGCTCCTGGCGGCTTGCCTTTACTCCCTGCCGTTCCAGCAGTAGGTGCACAGATGGTTCTCGTCAAGGCCCGTGGCCTTGATCGCATCATCCAGGCGGTTGAAGGCAAGGGAGGAGAAATTCATCTCTCTGCACATCCTGTCGACCATCCTGTGATAACGGTCGGATTCGGGATTGGCGTAGTCGTCCAGAATCGTCCTTTCGACCTCTCCGCCTTCCTCCTCGGCAATGATCCTTCTGGCGATCAGGTCCATATCCGAAGTGGACCTGGAGAAATTGATGTATTTGCAGCCAAAGAGGATCGGCGGACATGCCGGCCGCACGTGGACCTCCTTTGCGCCGCTCATGTACAGGAATTCCGTCGTTTCGCGAAGCTGCGTGCCGCGCACGATGGAATCGTCGATGAGAAGGAGCCGCTTGTTCTCGATCAGCTCCTGCACCGGGATCAGCTTCATCTTCGCGATCAGGTCGCGCTTGGACTGCACGGTCGGCATGAAGGATCTCGGCCAGGTAGGCGTATATTTGATGAAGGGTCTGGAATAAGGAATTCCGGACTCATTGGAATAGCCGATGGCATGGGCGATGCCGGAATCGGGAACGCCGGCGACCGTATCCAGGTCCTCTTTTCCGAGGTTATCCCTCCTTGCCATGAAACGGCCGCAGTTGTAACGCATCTGCTCGACCGTAACGCCCTCGTATTTTGACGGCGGATATCCGTAATAGGTCCAGAGGAAGGTGCAGATCCTGTTGGTGCCGCCCGGCTGCACGAGCGTCGTGCAGGCTTCCGGCGTGATGACCGCGATCTCCCCGGGCCCCAGTTCCTTGTAGTCGTGATATTCCAGTTTCTGGTAGGCAAAGGATTCAAAGGTGACACAGTACCCTTCGTCCTTCCTGCCGATGATGACCGGCGTCCTGCCCTTCCGGTCCCTTGCGCAGTAGATGCCCTTCTGCGTCAGGATGAGGATGGACATGGATCCGTCGATCTCTTCCTGGGCAAAACGGATGCCGTCCACCAGGTTGTCCTTCTGGTTGATCATGGATGCGACAAGCTCTGTCTTATTGATATCGCCGCCGCTCATTTCCAGGAAGTGGGTCGTTCCGTTGTGGAAGACCTTTTCCACGATTTCATCTGTGTTGTTCACCTTGCCGATCGCCGCGATGGCATAGGTGCCGTGGTGGGAACGGACGATCAGGGGCTGCGGATCATAATCCGAAATGCAGCCGATGCCGTAGTTTCCCTTCATTTCCAGTGCGTCCTGCCCGAATTTCGTCCGGAAGGGGGAATTCTCAATGTTGTGGATCGCCCGGTTAAAGCCTTCTTCTTTACCGTACACGGCCATTCCCGCCCTGCGGGTGCCGAGGTGTGAATGATAATCGGTTCCATAGTAAAGATCAAATACGCAATCGTTTTTCAGTGCCGCGCCAAAAAATCCACCCATAAAGCCTCCTTATTTCATCAATTCATCCAAGCGGTATTTCCACTACTTCTGCCATTTTCGTGAGGCAGGTCTCGATCTGCTGAGAGATCTCCTCCACCATCCGGTCAGTTATTTCTTCGTTCTTATCCTTCTCCAGACTGTCATAAAAATTCATTTTGACTTCCGAACTGATCCCTTTGATTCTGGAACGGAAGTAGCTTCTGGGGATCACCTTCCGTGCCGCCTTCGGAATGACGGCGGAAAGAAGCGCCCCCTCCATCTTGTCCTTACCGAGGAACAGGACAAGAAGTGAAAGTACGGCCCCGGCCGCGACCCCGGGAAGTCCCGAGGAGATCAGTGCAACGCCGCTCCCTCCGCACAGGAGTCCTACCAGGACCGATACGATCGCATCGATCAGCCAGGTGATCTCTTCCACTGCAAAAACATCCTTCGCCTCGATCCTGATATCGATATCCGAAAGACTGAGGTAGGAGCTCAGGCTCAGCGCCTGATAGGGAACATTGTGCCGCACACAGATCGGCACGGTATGATCCTCGATTGCCTGCGCCACGGGACCCAGCCACTGTGTGATCGGCTTGACCAGGAGCTTTCTGGCTTCTTCCGTCTTCAGCCAGGTCTCGATCTCCCGGGCCATTTCCTTATCCACGTCGGCAAGACGGCGGATCTTCCCGTCCCTCCATCTGTCAAAGACCGGAAGGGCGGCATTTTCCAGGACCGGCTCCACCATCGCATCCACCGCGCTCCTGTACAGGAGGCGGATATGGTCCTTCACGATGCGCTCCACCTTGTCCGAAGCGATGAACTGTTCCACTTCCCTGCGGAATTCCCGCAGGTCCTCATCGATCCTGCCGCACCAGGCAAGTCCCTTTGCCACGGAAAACGCGGGATCCGCACCGCGGATCACGACCGCTTCCGGGAAGATCTCTTCACACCAGGTACGGATCATGGGAAGGCGCGAGACGCCTCCCGTAAGGAAGACCAGTTCCGGCTGCTGCCCTGAAATATTTTTCCTTACTTCCCGCAGACTGTCAACAAAAACCTTTCGGAAAGATTTCCCGCCAAGGCGCGGGGAGCCTTTTTCCGTCAGGGCACGGGCCATCGCGGCGTCCATGACAAGCCTCAGCCTTACGGGCAGCCGGTAGCTGATGGTAACGGACTGGGCGCATTCATTTTCGTTCCAGAATGCCTCGTCGGAAAAATATTTTTCCTTGAGTCTTCTTGCCGCAAACTCGCAATAGGTCTTCCAGGGCTCGCTCTCTTCGAAGATCTTCCGGATCCTGGCAGCCTGGGGAGACGCCTTTACGCACTCCTCCAGAAGGATCTCGTCCATGATTCCGCCGCCGAGGGCCACTTCGCCCCCGGTCTGGAGCTCCACCTCTTTCCCGTTCATGATATAGGCAAAATCCGTGGTCGAGGAACCGATATCGATGACCAGGACCGGCTTGGAAAGGATATCATGGCCGATCTGGAGATGCCGGGACTGGCAGGCCGATACCAGCGCCGCCCGGGATTCGGAGATGATCCGGACCGGCGGGTATCCCGCCGCCTCAAAGATCTCGCGGTAGCGCTCTCTCTCATTCCGGCTCCATCCCGCGGGACATCCGATGTAAAAACAGTTCTCGCTCCCTTTGATCAGCGCGGCGTCCGCATACAGTTCGCCCAGAACGCCTCCGGCAAAGCTCTTCAGGTCCTTTTCACTGTCCGGATCCGTAAGGAAGCGGCTCTTGAAGCGTAGCTTTCTCCTGACGGCGCCGGGCGCATAGCAGGCGCTCTCGCCGATCAGCAGTTCTCCCGCGCCGGTCTGGGCGTAGGCCGTAACAAAGCTCTCTTCTCCTCTGAGCGGAAGGACCTTCGGGTCCTCCTGTTCTCCTTTTACGATCCTGGCGATGGCGCTTTCGGCATCGCCCAGGTCAAAACCGTAGAATTCTGTCATTTTACTGCTATGACTCCCTTCCGGATCAGTTTACCGTCCTTGACAAGCGCAGGCCGGATGGTCGCATCCCGCATTCCGGGCATCCTGTCGAACCACTCGCTTCCTGTGCTCTTTCCGTCTTTCATTGCTTCCGTATGATCGACCGCTTCGATCCCTTTGGTATGCAGGTAGAACCTGACGTCCGCGATCTTATCCAGTGCGGCCTGTCCGTCGCCGGCAGCGCCCGCTTCCAGAAGATCCGCGAACAGGGCAAGCTGCGCCTCATCCGGGATATCCTCCCCGGAAGATGCAGAAGATCCGCCTTTCCGTTTTCCGGCCGCCTTTGCGGCTTCTTCCAGTTCCTTATCTGCCTGTGCGGCGGTATTGCGGAGAACCGCATATGCCTTCTGCGGATCCGGACGGATCATGGTGACGGTCTCTACCTTTTCCGTCAGGAACCTGGACTTTACGACGCCGGAAATGTACATGACGGCAGGGCCTGCCGCGAACAGTCCCACCAGCGCCGGGATATTGATATTCTGGATGGATCCGGGATTCTTCAGGATCGGCATGAGGACGGCGCCCGCCTGGAAACCGATGCCGGAAAGGAACAGTGCCGCGGAGATGATCCTCCCCTTTAATCCCGGCTTTTCCGTCACCTTCTTTTCGTACCGGTCCACCTCCCCCGTAATATCAGAGGCGGAAAACGCAGCGCGGGCGGTCCTGATCAGTCTGGCCGCTTCCCCGCGGAGAAAGTCGTCCTTCTCGTCGGTGTTGTACAGATACAGCAGCCGGTCCGCTTCATCGCCGAGGATCTTTACGGCGCCTTCCAGCGTTTCGCACCCCGTAAGCTGCAGATTCAGTTTTTCCTTATCCTGTTCCAGATATTCCAGAAATGTCTTAGCCATTTTGACCCACCTCTTTTTCCGGGAGCGTTTTGATCACGCCGACCGGTACAGTTTTGCATAGTTATAACCAAACTATACCATACACGACTTGCAAGATCATATTAAAGTCCTGTAAAATTGCGCCCGGAAAAGCTACAATGACGGTATAGGACCCGGACAGCGCAAAGGCTGTCCGATAGGAAGACGGTCCGACGGAAAAGGCGGTCCGACGGGAAATACAGGGAGGATAGGATGAGCGGAAACGGACAGAATAAGGAGCCTGTGGAAATCGAAAGAAAATGGATGGTAAAAGGGTGGCCGGAAAAAGAACTTCCCCTTCTCAAGGAGGAAGCCATGCGGCAGGGATATGTCACGGTAGAGCCGACCGTCAGGATCCGTGAGGAGAAAAAGACCGGCGGTGACACGGTATATATGCTCTGCTTTAAATCCAGGGGCCTTCTGGTAAGAAAGGAAATCGAGTTCCCTATAGGCGGGGAACGCTTTGCGGAGCTGGAAGACCTGATCGGCCTTCCCCTGATCCCGAAGGTGCGCAGGAGCTACCAACTCCCGGACGGACATGTCCTGGAAGTCAATCACGTGGACGAGGGACAGCCCACGGAATTCTGGTATGCGGAAGTGGAGTTTGAAAGTGTGGAAAGCGCCGAAAGCTTTACCCCCGCGGATGCGGACCTTGCCGGCTATCTGGATGATGAAGTGACATCCATTCCCGGACAGTCCATGGGCGCCTACTGGCTTAAAACACGCGTCGGGGAAGAAGCCTGACGCCGGCAGGCTGTATAGGCTGTAACCAGTATAGACTGTAAATAAAACGGGCACCCTCGGCAGCATGCCCCGGCTCAGGCCGGCGGCCAGATCTGCAGCGGGTGTCTGCCTTCTTTTCTTCTTGCCCGGGAATCTTTTCTCACGAGGTCTCGGATCCTTTTGTCCCCGATCAGGATCTTCCAGACTTCATAGGTCTCCCGTACAAAGTCCTCATTCAGCTTCATTCTCTCTGTGATCAGGGGACATGCATAGGGCAGGGGATCTGTATGGAGGATCATGACAAGTTTCCCCATCCGCGTAAGATGGGGAGCAAGGGGAAAGGTCCTGCACTGGATCGGCCGCATGCTGCGGTTGCAGTGTTTCGCGCCGGCGCAGCTCACGAACCAGACGATGCCCTGAAAGGAAGCGGGAAAATCGTAGTCCGCCGCGTTATCCGCCTGCCAGGAAAGCCAGGGATCCTCTTTATCATGAATCGCATCCTCTCCGGGAAGAAGATACATGCCAAGCTCCTCTTCCGTTCCCTTCTCCTCCGGTGCGCTGATCAGGCAGCAGGCGCTGCCGCATAACAGGCCGCAGTCTGAAGGGACAGGCGATACTTTGTCAAGTCTCTCATAAATCTGTCTGTAGGTCTGTGCGTCCAGTCCGCTTCTCATTCTTCGTACTTCTCGTTGATCTTTTTCCACATGATGCTGACATAGACGATCGCCGCGAACACGATGACCGTCCCGAGAAGAAAGCTGAAATTCAGCACGACCGCCGCAATCAGCGCGATGATCCCGAAGATGATGAAAAGGAGGCCGGCTTCTTTGATATAGCCATCCTTGTCCTTCAGCCTCTTCGAGAAGCTCTTGCGGATCCCGGAGATATCCTTCAGTACCATGATCCGGTATGCGTAGAAAAAGGACAGCAGCGCCACCAGTACGGCAATGCCGGAGTTTTCAAGAAATTGTGCCATGTCGTTTGTTACCTCGATTTCTATGGATCGGTCCCGGTGCGAAGAGGACTGGTTATTTTATGCGGGTGCAGTTCTCTTCTTTCGGAACACGTGATTACATAGTATCACGGGCAGGCGGAGGTAAGCAATTATGCATCATAAGGAAACACCGGTATCACACTCTGTCCTGTTTTCGTAGTATACTGTTTTCTGTTATGTATATACATGTTTCT
>CAMNCY010000068.1 GCA_946534785.1 uncultured Lachnospiraceae bacterium
TTTTGTTATCTGGACAACCAGACCTATAAGAGCTACAACGAAAAGCCCAAATGTGAGCATATCATTAAAGCTGATCATAGGCATCACCTCCCCTTGTTTCTCAAGGGGAAACCGTACCGCCTCAGCACATGATACCATGCTTCAATTTGTCAGATAACTATATTGTGTTTTTTTAATACACAGATAATATTTCGTAGTGCAAACACTGACCAGTAGTCATTCAACATTCCTACGGAGGAATCCCCATGTCAGATCCCGAAAAAAAAATCCAGGATAATGAAATATCCGCCGGCAGTGCCGCATCTGCAAACGAATCCCATGATCAGGTCTCTTCCGGCTCTGCCCCTTCGGGGAGCAGCCGCATCCGTCGCATTCTTGCGATTTGCGGTATCGTCCTGCTCGTCGGGCTGTATGCCGCCGCCTTTATCGCGGCCCTGACATCCTCGCCCGGGGCAGACCGGCTGTTCACCTTCTGCCTTGCCATGACCGTGATCGTACCGGTCTTCTTATGGATCCTGCTCTTTATGTTCCGGAAGAAGTAGACCGTCTGTATTGGTTCAGACGAAACTGCCATTTAACAGGGCTGCCGCACTTTCATAATGCGGCAGCCCCGTTTTTTCGACAATTTTCCGTCCCTTCAGTCCGTGATCCGTTCCAGGTCCTCATGTGCCTGCTCGCTGCTTCTGTAATGGATGGTCTTCATGCCCATCTTCCGGGGCACTTCCAGGTTTGCTTCCGTGTCATCGATGAAAACGCATTCTTCGGGCTTTAACCCGTAACGCTTCAGGATCAGCTCATAGATCTCCGGATACGGTTTGATAACGTGATCCTTGAAAGACATGACGCCGCCGTCCACCTCTGCCAGAAAATCCATATCCGCCCAGCAGTCCAGGAGCGCCCTGTGGGAATAGTTGGAAAGGATGAGGACCCGCATGCCCTTCTCCTTCATGCGAAGGATCCAGGGAATCGCCTGCTCCCGCCTGGATACGATCCCGTGGTGGTTCTGAAAGCACCGGATGAGATCCTCCCGGATCTCCGGGTCATTCCGGATGAACAGGTCCACGATCTCGTCGTCCGAAAGGTTCCCCAGGTCGTATTCCTTCCATGCAGAGGAACGCATGGATGCACGGACCAGCCGCTCGCACATCGCATCGTCATATCCGAACTGTTTGAAAAAGTTGATTTCGTTGTAATCTACCAGGACCCCGCCGATATCAAAGATCACTGTGGTTATTTCAGACATACTGTTCCTTCCGTACTTATTTCAGGGGACTTTTCCTGTAAATGATATCCTCTCTTGCCGGTCCGTTGGAGACCATGGTGATGGGATATCCGATCTGCTCTTCGATGAAATTGACGTACTCCTGTGTCTCCTTCGGCAGGTCTTCGAAATTCCGGATTCCGCGGATGTTGGTCTTCCAGCCCTTGAAGACCTTGTAGATTGGCTTGCATCTTGCAAGATCCTTCGTGACCGGGAACTCGTCGATCTGTTTTCCGTCCAGCTCATAGGCAACGCATACCGGGATCTCATCCAGATATCCCAGGGCGTCCAGGACCGTCAGTGCCACATCTGTGCAGCCCTGGATCCTGCAGCCATAGCGGGATGCCACGCAGTCGTACCAGCCGACTCTTCTCGGACGTCCCGTTGTAGCGCCGTATTCGCCGCCGTCGCCGCCGTTTCTGCGAAGCTGCTCCGCTTCATCGCCGAAGATCTCGGAGGTGAATTCGCCCGCGCCTACCGCGGAGGAATAGGCCTTGGAGACCACGACGATCTGACGGATCTCATAAGGCGGGATTCCGGCGCTGATGGAGCCGTAGCCCGCGATCGGCGAAGAGGATGTGACCATGGGATAGATTCCGTGATCGGGATCCTTCATGGTTCCGAGCTGGCCTTCCAGAAGGATGGTCTTGTTCTCCTTAATGGCCTTATCCATGTACAGGGAAAGATCTCCCAGGAACGGTGCGATCCGCTCTCTCTGGGTCTTGATCCAGGCAAGGAGCGCTTCCTGGTCGATCGGGTCCGTATGATACAGGTTGACAAGGAGGGCATCCTTGATGGAGGCGATCCTGGCGATCTTCTCTTTCAGGATATCGTCGTCCTGGAAAAACTCATTGACCTGCCAACCGATCTTTGCATATTTATCCGAATAGAAGGGCGCGATCCCGGACTTGGTGGAGCCGAAGCTCTTGCCTGCAAGCCGCGCTTCCTCCAGGGAATCGAACTGTATGTGATACGGCATCAGGACCTGCACTCTGTCGGAGACCAGGATCCGGGGCATCGGAACGCCCCTGGAGGTAATGTCATCCAGTTCCTTCAGGAATTTTTCGATGTCGAACGCCACACCGTTCCCGATCACGTTCATGATCCTCTGATGGAACACGCCCGAAGGCATGGTGTGCAGCGCAAATTTCCCGTATTCATTTACAATCGTATGGCCGGCGTTGGCACCTCCCTGAAAACGTACAACGATATCCGCATCATCCGCAAGCGTGTCTGTGATCTTTCCTTTTCCTTCATCGCCCCAGTTGGCGCCTACAACAGCTTTAACCATAATCAGTCCTCCGTATGCATATGTAAATTCGACGCTTCATTATACATTAATTTCTGCCGAATATACATTAATTTTTGTCATTTATACATTGATTTCCGCTGTTGCCCCGAGGATATCCCGGTTGGCATCCAGGATGGGACGGATGACGCCGTCAAGGTATTTTTCCACCTGGTGCGGTGCGCAGCCGACATAAGCGGTAGGATCGATGTATTTTTCCAGGTCCTTACGGTCCATATGGAACATGGGATCTGCCGCGATCAGGTCGAGGAGGTTATTATCGAGGCCTTCTTCCTTGACACGCCTGCCGGCCTGCATGGAAAGTTCCCGGATCCTCTCGTGGAATTCCTGGCGGTCGCCGCCGAGCTTTACTTCGTCCATCATGATATTTTCAGTCGCCATGAAGGGCAGTTCTTCGCGGAGGCGCTTTTCGATGACCTTCGTATAGACCTTCATGCCGTCCGTGACATTGATGCAAAGATCCAGGATCCCGTCGATGGCAAGGAAGCCTTCCGGAACGGAAAGACGCTTGTTGGCGGAATCGTCCAGGGTCCTCTCGAACCACTGGGTGCCGGAGGTGATGGCCGGGTTGAGCACATCGACCATGACGTATCTTGCCAGGGAGCAGATTCTCTCGCTCCGCATGGGATTTCTCTTATAAGCCATGGCGGAGGATCCGATCTGGGTCTTCTCGAAGGGCTCCTCCACTTCCTTCAGGTGCTGGAGCAGGCGGATGTACGTCGCCCTCTTCATGGCCGATGCCGCAATGCCGCCGAGCACGTTGAGAACGAAGGTGTCCACCTTCCTGGAATAGGTCTGTCCGGATACGGGATAGCAGGCGGAAAAGCCCATTTTCTCCGCGATCATGGGATCGATCCTGTCGACCTTGTCCAGGTCTCCGTCAAAGAGCTCCAGGAAAGAGGCCTGGGTACCGGTCGTCCCCTTGCTCCCGAGGAGTTTGAGCTGGGAGATCATGTGCTCCGTTTCCTCCAGATCAAGGACGAACTCATTGATCCAGAGCGTTGCGCGTTTTCCCACGGTCGTCGGCTGGGCCGGCTGGAAATGGGTGAATCCGAGTGTGGGCTGCGCCTTGTATTCATCCGCGAAGGCCGCAAGTTTTGCGATCACGTTGATCAGCTTCCTGCGGACGAGCTGCAGGGCTTCCCGCATCAGGATGATGTCCGTGTTGTCGCCGACATAGCAGCTGGTGGCGCCCAGATGGATGATGCCCTTTGCCTTCGGGCACTGGAGGCCGTAGGCATACACATGGCTCATGACATCATGGCGGACGATCTTTTCCCTCTTTTCGGCATCCTCATAGTTGATGTCGTCCTGATGTGCCTTCAGTTCTTCGATCTGTTCATCGGTAATGTCGAGTCCCAGTTCCTTCTCCGTCTCCGCCAGGGCGATCCAGAGCCTTCTCCAGGTCCTGAATTTCTTGTCCGGCGAAAAAATATACTGCATCTCCCTGCTTGCGTATCTGGTCGAAAGCGGGCTGACGTATCTGTCTTTGGCCATTCTCTGTCCTCCTTTTCCTGCCTGCTGCTACCTCTTTACGGTGTCTGCATTCACTGTATGGATGATGTCTTGGACATCCGGTAGTCGTCCTTCAGTTTCTGGATCGTCTGGTGGAGCGCGATCTCATAGTTGGTCTCCTGCCCGGCGCTCTTGTAGCGCCGAAGCCGTTCGATCATCAGCTCCATTTCCGATTTTTCGAACGCGGCGCCGGCCGCCTTCATCCTCTTCTCCAGCTCCATGGACGCATTGTATGCCTCCGGATGCTCGGAAATAAAGGACACATATTCGGCGTCCGAGAGACCGAACCGGATCGCGGCGAGATATTTCAGATAGATCTCGTTGTCACCGGAAAGGTCATAGGCTTTTCCGAAGCTGTCCGCGGCAAGGCGGAAGCGGAAAAGGCCCGCGTATATAAGTCCCATCCTTGTATAGATCCTCGAGCGGAGCTCTCTTTCCGGCTCCGGAAGATCCGCAAGGAGCGACTCGTATTCCTCAATGGCATCATAGAGCCTTCCGTTATCCTCCAGGTACCGGGCATGCTTCATCCGCCGCTCATAGGGTTCCATGCCCTGTCCGGAGGCCACGATCTGCCGGGTCCTCATCTGTTTATCCTGGGAAATATAACCGGTATAGTCCAGGATCGTCGAGACGAAATCCGAAAGCGCCCTGCTCTTGCCAAGATACGGCGTCAGCTTTTTCTGCAGGTCTTCCAGTCCGAGCTCCGTGCCGATCCAGGTCACCAGGGCGGGATCCATGATCTCCTTATCCAGAAACTGCGCGCTCTGCACGAGAGAATAACACAGTTCCTCGATAGAATAAATATTCCGTTCGATTTTTTCGATCCTGTACGGATTTTCGGCAAGTCTGCCGGTCGCTATGATCACACGGCTCACGCTGGCCCTCCTTGTGTCATGTATCCTTTCCGTTTCTTACAGATTGATCTGCTGTTCCCACTTCAGGCCGCTGGACGGAAAAATATCGCCGAAGCCCATATCTTCAATAAGGATCTCCAGCTTGTCGGGCGCGGACATCGTAAAGTGCAGGCGGATTCTCGCCGTCCTTCCTTCCCGTACCGGAAGCCCGTCCAGGCGGATCAGGAATTCCGAGGTCTCGCCGCCCCGAAGCGGCCGCATCAGGAGCCGGATCTCGTTGCTGTCTTCCAGGATGATATCCTGTGTCCTGTCCACTTCATACCAGTTGCAGCCGGCTTCCAGGAAGAGGCAGGCCGCCAGCTCGCCCCGGTTGTAGCCCCGGATGCCGATATTGGTCTGGACCTTGTTCTTGTCCAGGAAAAAGTATCCCGCTGCCGCTTCCGGCATTTTGATCCGGAAAAGCGCGCCCCACGCGGCACCCTTGCTGTACAGGTTGTTTCCCATAAAAGCACGCCTTCCGCGGCAGATATAGGAAATGGATTTCTTCATCCAGTCGCCCTTGAAGCCATTCCCGATCAGGAACACCGACTGATAGGAAAGTCCCGTCAGCTCCCGGGAAAGGACAGAAAGGAACTCAGAGTCCTTCCCCTCCGCATCATGGGCAAAGATTCCCGGATAGACAGTCTCATCGCAGTAGCCCACGATCGGCGTCGTCCGGATATTGAAATGGAGTTTCGTGATCCGGAGGCGCCCTCCTTTTTCATATTCACAGAGGAAGGATGCGGGCTCCCGCAGGATCTTGGGCTGCATCAGAAGAAAATTGTAAAAAGAGCTTGCGTAGCTCTCATAATAGACGGCATACCGAAGGTCCAGTCTCTTCCGCACGTCCTCCAGGATCCCGATCATTTTCCGGTCCATCTCGCGGGCCGTGAACATGAGCGCCTGGATCTCCTTGGGGGAGATCACCTTCTCCAGAAGTGCCAGGCACCTTCTGATGAACAGTGCCAGCAGGGCCGCCGCCTCATAGCTGCTGCCCTCCACTTCGACCTTCGATCCTTCCATCGCAAGGGAAAGGAGCCGCGGGATGTACGTGCCGCTCCCGTCCGAAGACATCTGCGCGGCGTCCGCACCGGCCGCCCACTGGTTCACGCCGGCTGCCTTGTACAGGGCCGTCGGAATATCAAACCTCTCTTCGTTCGGAGAAAGGGAAAAGGTCACCGGCTCTTTCCCCGTCATGGTCCTGTCGGCATAGGAGATCTGGCAGAAATCATCGCGAAGGTCAAAGCCGATCACATATTTCAGTTCAGCCGGTTTTTCAAACAGCATCCGTCTCCCCCTTTCCGCCCATGAACAGACGGTCCACGATAAAGGACCTTCTGGCGTAGCTTCCGATCCTTTCCAGTGCTTCCTCGTCCCTTCCCAGAGCCGTCAGCATGGATATACGGTTGATATATCCGAACCTGTCATCGCTCTCCTCGGGGATCCTGGCATCCTGTCCGATCGTGCCGCTTTCGACGATATTTTTCTCCGCCGGGTCATCCGTAATGTAGTAATGGAGCTGCTCCCCGAAGAAAAGGAGGAACCCCGTCACATATACGCCGCGGTACATTTCCTTCATTTCCCTGGCGGCATATTTTTCCCGGACGCCGTTCTTCTCCATGGCGTAATGGTAGAGAATGCGCGCATCCGGATCGTATTTACCGGACCTGTATTCCACCAGCGTCTCATCCGCATAGGCCTGGAGCTGGGGCAGGACGCCGATGAACTGACGGAAGAAAGGAAAAACAACATCTCTCTGGGTCAGATCTTCCAGGAACAGCGCCGTGACTTCTTTTTCCGCATCCGTGATCTCTCCCGACCGTTCCGAGCGGTCCTTCAGCCAGGCAATACGGCAGATATCCACGAGAGGAACACCTTCCTGGCCGTACCTGCTGATCAGGTCGTACTGGACCCGGTTCATGGGTTCGTTCCCGATGAACGCATTGTGGCTGCTCTGGGCAAGGACGTCCGAAAGAAGCTCCGTATCGCTTCCCCCGCGCATATAATGCTCGATGATTTCTTCTCTTCCGGGCACGATCCTGCCGGAATAGAGCATCTGGATCAGCATCCTGCGGCAGATCACATAATCATCGGTGTTGAAGCTGACGGCCGCTTTCCGGATCTCTTCGAGTTCTTCCGTCAGCCCGTCAAAATAGCTTTCCATGTAGAGAAGAAGATCCTCGTCGTACCGGCCCTTCAGGAAGGCTTCATGCACGATCTCGGCAAAGGCCGGATCTTCTGTCGTATCCGCCCGTTTAAGGAACTGGGAGCAGATGCGCATGAGAGTCTTTCCGTCGACCTGGAAGGAGCCGTACTGGCGAAGCCATGCCATGGCCCGCTCGTTCAGTCCCCGAGAGGCCATATAGCGGATCAGCTCCGCCCTCTCCCCGGCATTCAGATGATCGGGGCGCACCCTGTTCAGGAATTCGTCCATCTCCCTGACGCTGTCGCTCTCGCTGTAGAAACGAAGGAGTTCCATGCGGATCTTCTGTCTGATGCGGGGCGCCACTTCTTCGCTCTCGCAAAGGCGCCTCATATGAAGCTGGTTCTTCTCGCTGATCCTGTAATAATCCCCGGTCTGTCCGGAAAGATACAGATCGTAGCCGAAGTTGTCCACGTCATAGACCGAAAGGAGCTGGGCCAGTTTTTCATGGTCCATCATCCTCTCGCAGGTATACTCCACCGATCCGAGGAACCGGTTGCCCATATCATCCTCGAAGAACAGGTGATACTCTTCCCCGAATATCGGCAGGCAGCACTCGCCGTCCTTCAGCGGGAAATACTGCTCGCTGCGCAGCCTGTCGTAGATCAGGACGACCCTCTTGACGGAAGGATCCTCCGTCCTGATACGGCAGGCGAAAACAGCCGGGACCGCGGCGGCCGCGATCTCATTCGTCAGGACCCTGCCGGCCGTCAGGTAATGCTCATACAGACGGGCCAGGTTCCTGTCGATCCTGCGGGCCATGAGCTGGTCCAGGGAAAAGCTGTCGATCTGGTCGCGGTACTGCTGCTCGTAAAGGGCCTCATACTGGTCCCGGTGCTCCAGGACATACCGGTACAGATAAGCATTCCGCTCATAGGGAAGCGTGGACTGGTAGGCAAAATACATGACCACCATCTGGGGAATCACACCCTCGAAGTCCTTCGGAAGCGAGAGCATGTAGTATTCATAAAGTCTTGTCAGGGGGAGCTGCTGCTCCACGCCCTTTTCATACCACTCAAAATAGCGGGAATCCGTTTCATTTCCGCGGATCAGAAGGCTGCAGATACTCTCGATGGTATCTCTCTTAATGCCGGCAAGCTCTTCTGTTTCATACGCCGTTTTCATGATGCGCAGGAGCTTTGCGGAGAAATTCTTCTGCCTCTTTGCCAGAAAATTGACCTGTGTCATGACGGCGATCGTCAGAAGGCCGTGACGGGACGCATAGGTAAGGACCTGGAGCCCGAACTCATCGAGTTCATGCAGAATCGCCGGATTCAGGGCGATCATGTCATAGGCTTCCATGTAAAGGACGGGGCTCCGGTTCCCCTGGGCAAATGCCCGGTGCATCAGTTCCCATGCACGGGAAGGCCTGGTCCTGTATTCATCGGAAGCATACATGAGGAGCCATGCGATCCACCAGTTCCCCGGGTTTCCGTTGTACATGTGCTCCAGTCCCCGGATGGCGTCCTGCGTGACACTGTTAAGATACAGGGCGTCCCCCTTCGTATCCTCTGCGCAGAGGATCGTAAGGTACATCCTGTATGCATAGGTCACATCGTCCTCATCCTCGAACTGTCCGGTCGCAAAGGCCGGCATATCCTCTTCATCTTCCATGCCGGAAAGCTTCCTGGCCAGCATCTGAAGGTCATAGACCGCTTCATCGAGGCGCTTGGCCGTGATCAGATAATGGATTCTGTAAAGTTCTGTCAGAGGATCGTTCCGGTCTGTTTCCGCCAGTTTCCGGATGCAGGCGCCGATCTCGGCAAGAAGGTCCCTGCCGTTCATCTTCTTGGCACGGAAATTCTCATAGGCCTGCATCATGCGGACCTTTGCCCGGCGGCTGTCGCGCCTGTGAATATTCTGGAGTGCCGTATTCGTGCAGTATTTGACAGTGACCGGGATCGAGATGCGCTTAAACGGCGTGCTCAGGATGATCGCGCCGAGATTCTTTCCTGCGTGAAGCCCTCTCTCGTCGATCGAAAACGGAAGGAGCGCCACCCCCTCTGCAAAATCCGCCTCGGTCATCCATTCTTTTTCAATATGCAGGAAACTGCCTTCCGCCGATATCCTGAGATTGGAATATCCCCAGCCGTTCCGGCGGATCGGAAGTTTTTCGGCATAAGGCAGCGATTCCGGAGCAGGAAGATCAATGATGATCTCCTTTCTTGCGGGAAGGAAGCCCACAGCCTCCTTCTTCCCGGTCGTAATGAGGAATTCCTCTACATTTGCCTCATTCCCCTTCTGCCCGGAAAGTCCCCGGTAGATCCCGTATTCTTCCGCATCCGAAGCGGAAAAGACCGACGCAAAGCCGGGCCTGTAGAAGACCTCCACTGCCTCCTTCCAGTCCGATCTTGCAAGATTTGTGAAATGATAAAGATTCCGTACCGCACCCAGGCTGGAATCGATCCTGCCTGCCATGATCTTTACGTTGAACGGAAGCCTGTATTCTCCGTGGTTGGAAATGATCCGGAAGAACCCTTCCACCGTATCGCCCGTTGTGAATGCGGACGCGTCAAACCGGTAGCTGATCACTTCCCTCGATCCCGAGAAGGATTCGGTCAGACACTTCATTGCCAGGCGGTTGGACCGGATGAATCCGTTCACGCTCTCCTGCGAATGGGAATAGATCGTAAATGAACCTTCCCTGATCTCTCCCGGTTCCATCACCAGTGATACCTGTGCTGTCGAAAAGGTCAACGGGACACTTGCCGCGTGAAACCTCTCACCGCCCATTTTTCTTTTCTCATGATACTGAAGCATACGACCCCCTGCAGACAGGTATTTTTCAATAGACAATACTACATGTGATTATACCACGTGTGGGGGTAATAATGAATCGGAATACAAAATGTGGCGGCAGTACTGGCAGGGAAAGAAGGCAGGGCGGGGACGCTTGTTATGAAGGCAGAGGAAGAATACCGGGAGGGGCCGCTCGCATTTATTAGCTCGCGGCCCCTCCCGGTATTCTTTCCCTGCCATGATTAGCCCGCGCCCTTACTGGTATTCTTCCCCTGCCATGATCAGCTCGCGTACTCTTTTTGATGTGCATCGCA
>CAMNCY010000069.1 GCA_946534785.1 uncultured Lachnospiraceae bacterium
GCCGGAGCGGCTGAAGATCCTGGAACAGTCCAATGACGGCTTTCACATTGCGGAGGAGGACCTCAGGCTCCGGGGGCCGGGAGATCTCTTCGGCGTCAGGCAGAGCGGGGAGCTGGGGTTCGTCCTGGCGGATATCTATGAGGATGCCGGGGTCCTGCAGAAGGCTTCCGCCTATGCGGAGAGAAAGTGCGGCGAGGATCCCTCCTATGAGGTGCCGGGTGCAAAATCGGTTGACTTTAGGAGTATCTGAACGTAAGATAATCGTGTATGCCCGGAATTATCAGCAGAAACACAATCTGTAGGAGAACAGCCTGCCGGAAGACGGCATATTTTGTGGTTTCAGGAAAACAGACGGGAAAACGGGCCTTGAAGGAGAAAAATATATGTCCAGGGTTGCGATCGTAACGGATTCCAACAGCGGTATCACACAGTCACAGGCAAAGGACCTGGGGATCGCCGTGATCCCGATGCCCTTTATGTTCGGGGACAGTGATGTAACCTATTATGAAGATATCAATCTGACAAGAGAAGAGTTCTTCCAGCGGCTGGCGGAGGGACAGACGGTCCACACCTCCCAGCCGACGCCGGTAGAGATCTTAAAGGTCTGGGACCGGCTCCTGGAGAGCTATGACGAGATCGTCCATATTCCCATGTCCAGCGGCCTTTCGGGGTCCTGCCAGAGCGCCATGATGCTTGCAAGCGACTATGACGGCAGGGTCCAGGTCGTCAACAACCAGCGGATCTCCGTCACGCAGAAGCGTTCGGCGCTGGATGCCCAGGAACTGGCCGGAAAAGGATGGAACGCTGCGGCCATTAAGGAGAAGCTGGAGGAAGTCAAGTTCGACTCCACGATCTATATCATGCTGGATACGCTTACGTACCTCAAAAGAGGCGGAAGGATCACGCCGGCCGCGGCCGCGATCGGGACCCTCCTTCGGATCAAGCCGGTCCTGCAGATCAAAGGCGAGCGCCTGGATGCTTTTTCCAAGGCAAGGACGCTCCAGCAGGGGAAGAATACCATGATCAATACCATTCGGAATGACATGGAGACCCTGTTCGGCGGTGCCGGGAACTGCTGGCTGTATTCGGTGCATGCCCAGTGCCCCGAGGCCTTTGCGCCGTGGGAGAAAGAGGTAAGGGAAGCGTTCCCGGACGCGGATATCGAATCGGATGCGCTCTCTTTATCCATCAGCTGCCATATCGGGCCGGACGCGCTTGCGATCGCATGCAGCCGAAAGCTGGACGAACTGAAATAAACGCATGACGGCTGCCGGCCTTCCCTGCGAAGACCGGCAGTTTTAACACTCTTTAAGTACCAACGGAAAGGCGGAAGAATGGCGGGAAAGACAGAATACAACGCATCCTCGATCAAGGTCCTGGAGGGCCTTGAAGCAGTCCGGATGCGGCCCGGAATGTATATCGGAAGCACCTCTACCAGAGGTCTCAACCACCTGATCTATGAGATCGTGGACAACTCGGTCGATGAGCACCTGGCCGGTTTCTGCGATACGATCCGGGTGACCCTGGAGAACGACGGCTCCTGCACCGTGGAAGACAACGGGCGAGGGATCCCGATCGACATGCATGAAAAGGGCGTTTCCGCGGAGCGTGTCGTTTTCACGACGCTCCACGCAGGCGGCAAATTCGACAATAAGGCGTATTCGGCATCCGGCGGCCTCCACGGCGTCGGGTCTTCTGTTGTCAATGCGCTTTCCACCCGCATGACGGTCAATGTCAAAAAGGGCGGTATCATCTACGAAGACAGATATGAGCGGGGAGAGCCCGTCATGAAGCTGGACAAGGGACTCCTTCCTGCTGTCGGAAAGTCCAAGGGGAGCGGCACCAGGATCAATTTCCTGCCGGATGATACCATCTTCGAGAAGACGCGCTTCAAATCCGAGGACGTAAAGTCCAGGCTCCATGAAACAACGTACCTCAATCCCGAGCTCACCATTGTCTTTGAGGACAAACGGGAGGGGAGCGAAGAGACGGTGACCTTCCACGAGCCGGAAGGCATCCGCGGTTTCGTCAAGGAACTCAACAAGTCGGAAGATGCCGTGACGGACATGATCGCCTTCAACGGACAGTACGAAGGCATCAAGGTGGACGTGGCCGTCCAGTATATCCGGGATTTCCGCGAGGAGACTCTGGGCTTCTGCAACAACATCTTCAACTCCGAGGGCGGCACCCATATCACGGGCTTCAAGACCGCGTTTACGGCGATCATCAACAGCTATGCCAGGGAACTGGGGATCTTAAAGGACAAGGACCAGAACTTCACCGGCGCCGATGTCCGGAACGGCATGACGGCCATCATCTCCGTGAAGCACCCTGCGCCCCGCTTTGAAGGCCAGACCAAGACCAAACTGGACAACCAGGACGCCGCCAAAGCCCTGATCCAGATCACCACGGAAGAGCTGGAGCGGTATTTTGACAGGAATGTGGAGCAGGTAAAGGCCATCATCGAGTGCGCGGAGCGCGCGGCCAAGGTCCGCAATTCTGCCAAAAAAGTCAAGGAGAACATGCTGACGAAGTCCCGCTATTCCTTTGATTCCAACGGAAAGCTCTCCAACTGCGAATCCAGGGATGCATCGCGCTGCGAGATCTTCATCGTGGAGGGCGATTCCGCGGGCGGCTCCGCCAAAATGGCAAGAGACCGTGTGTACCAGGCGATCCTTCCCATCCGGGGCAAGATCCTGAACGTGGAAAAGGCCACCATGGACAAGGTCCTTGCGAATGCGGAGATCAAGGCCATGATCAATGCATTCGGGTGCGGTTTTTCCGAAGGATACGGACAGGACTTCGATATCACGAAGCTCCGGTATGACAAGATCATCATCATGGCGGATGCCGACGTGGACGGCGCGCATATTTCGACGCTCCTTCTTACGCTGTTCTACCGCTTCATGCCGGACCTGATTTATGAGGGACATGTCTACGTTGCCATGCCGCCCCTGTACAAGGTCATTCCGCAGAAAAAGTCCGAGGAGGGCGAGTATCTGTATGACGATGCCGCTCTGGCAAAATACCGCAAGACCCATAAGGAGAAGTTCTCGCTCCAGCGTTACAAGGGCCTTGGCGAGATGGATCCGGAGCAGCTGTGGGAGACGACCCTGGATCCCGCAAGGCGGCGCCTTCGCCAGGTCCAGATCGAGGACGGACGTATGGCCTCGGAAATGACAGGACTTTTAATGGGGACGGACGTTCCCCCCAGACGTGAGTTTATCCATGCGCACGCGACCGATGCCGAGCTGGATGTTTAAATAATAAGGTGGATCTATGCCCAGGACGAAAAAGACAGCGGCGGAGCCGTTCGAAGAGAAGATCATCAAGAGCGAATACTCCGAGCTGATGCAGAAATCGTATATTGACTATGCCATGAGCGTTATCGTGGCCAGGGCCCTGCCCGATATCCGGGACGGCTTGAAGCCCGTGCAGAGAAGGACGCTGTACGACATGCGGGAGCTCGGCCTGTATCATGACAGGCCCTATCGTAAGAGCGCCCGTATCGTGGGCGATACGATGGGTAAATACCATCCCCACGGCGACAGCTCCATCTATGATTCCCTGGTCGTCATGGCGCAGGATTTCAAGAAGACCCTGCCCCTTGTCGACGGACACGGGAACTTCGGCACGATCGAGGGCGATTCCGCGGCAGCCATGCGTTATACGGAGGCAAGGCTTCGCAGGATCACGGAGGATGCGCTCCTGGCGGACCTCGATAAGGATGTCGTCGATTTCCTCCCGAATTTCGATGAAACGGAGAAAGAGCCGGAGGTCCTGCCCAGCCGTATCCCGAACTTCCTGATCAACGGGTCGGAGGGCATTGCCGTCGGTATGGCGACAAGTACGCCGACCCATAACCCGGCGGAGGTGATCGATGCCGAGATCGCCTATCTGGACGATCCGGATATTTCCCTGAAGGACCTGATGAAGAAGCTTCCCGGACCGGATTTCCCGACGGGCGGGATCATCGTCAATCAGGAGGACCTTCCCGGCATTTACGAGACCGGCACGGGCAAGATCAGGATCCGCGGAAAAGTAGAAGTCGAGAAGGGAAAAGCCGGACATATCAACCTTGTCATCACCGAGATCCCCTATACCATGGTGGGGAGCGGGATCGGCCGTTTCCTGACAGACGTCGCCGCTCTTGGCGAGAGCAGGCTGACCAACGATATCGTGGATATCACCAACCTGTCTTCCAAGGACGGCATCCGGATCGTGATCGAGCTCAAAAAGGACGCCGATGTGGAACGCTTCAAGGCGCTCCTGTATAAGAAAACAAAACTGGAAGACACCTTCGGGGTGAACATGCTGGCCATTCATAAGGGCCGTCCCGAGACCATGGGCCTGAAGGAGATCCTGAAGGCGAACGTGGAATTTGCCTTCGAGGTGAACCGCCGCAAATACGAGACCCTTCTTGCCAAGGAGGTCGCCCGCAGGGAGATCCAGGAAGGCCTCATCAAGGCGGTGAATGTCATCGACCTGATCATTGAGATCCTCAGGGGGTCCCGGGACCGTAAGATGGCAAAGGACTGCCTTGTCGAAGGAAAGACGGACGGGATCAAATTCAAGACAAGGGAAGCCTCCGTCATGGCGCACCAGCTCCGCTTCACGGAGCGGCAGGCGGACGCGATCCTGGACATGCGTCTGTATAAGCTGATCGGCCTGGAACTGGATGCCCTGATCAAAGAGCATGAGGAGACCGTCGCGAACATCTACCGGTATGAAGATATCCTGGAACAGCGCTCCTCCATGCAGCAGGTCATCCGGAAGGAGTTGACCGATTTCAAAAAGGCCTATAAGACGGAGCGGAAGACCCAGCTGACCCAGGCGGATTCGAATATCGTCATTGCCGATCCCACGATCGTGGAGGAGGACGTGGTCTTCCTTGCCGACCGTTTCGGATACGCCAAGACCATCGACCTTGCCGCTTATGAGCGCAACAAAGCAGCCGTGGATGCGGAGAACCGCTTCCATTTCATCGTGAAGAACACGGGCAGGGTCTGCCTGTTCACGGACCGGGGACAGCTGTACATCATCAAGGTGCAGGACCTGCCCCTCTTAAAGCCGAAGGACAAGGGCGTACCGGTCGACAATGTTTCGCATTTCGATTCCTCGAAGGAGAATGTGATCTATATCACGAGCCAGAGCGAACTCAACCTGTACCGGATGCTGTTCGTTACGGCCTCCTCCATGGTCAAGCTCGTGGACGGCGGTGAGTTCGATATCACGAGGCTCTCCGCCCAGGCAACGAAGCTGGAGGAGGGCGACACCCTGATTGCGGTGTGCGGCATCATCGACCAGCAGGACATCGTGCTCCGCACAAAGGGAGGATTTTTCCTGAAATTCCCGGTGGAGGACATCCCGATGCAGAAGAAGATCGCCCTTGGCGCACGCGGCATGAAGCTTTCCAAGGACGATTATGTGGAAGAGGTATATGTGATCAGTAACCTCGGCCAGAATGTGATACAATATCATGATAAAGAGATCGATCTGAACCACCTGCGGAGCGCTTCCAGAGGCGGAAAAGGATCGAAGCATTAAAGAGGAACCTATGAGAGTAATAGCGGGAACAGCAAGGCGTCAGCAGCTGGTCGCACCGGACGGCTATGATACGAGACCGACGCAGGACATCATCAAGGAGACCCTGTTCAACATGATCCAGTTCGATATTCCGGGCTGCGTCTTCCTTGACCTCTGCGCGGGATCGGGAAGCATCGGGATCGAAGCCCTCTCCAGGGGCGCTTCCAGGGCCTATTTTGCCGAGAATGCCAAAGAAGCGGTAAGGTGCATCCAGCAGAACCTGAAGAAGACCCATCTGGAAGATGCGGGCATCGTCCTGAAGATGGACGTCCTGAATGCCATCAACCAGATCCATGAAAAGCGGGCAGACATCATCTACCTGGATCCGCCCTATGCCTCACAGATCGCGCAGGGCGCCCTTGCGGCGCTTTCTTCGGCACCCTATGTGACGCCGGATACGCAGATCATCGTGGAGACCTCCCTGGATTCGGATTTCTCCTTCCTGGACAGTCTCGGTCTTGAGATCATCCGGGAGAAGGATTACAAATCCCAGAGACATCTGTTCATCAGAAAGAAATAAGCAACTGCAATCAGTTATGCCTGCTCCGGCAGAAAGGGACTCAGAATGATCAGGGCAGTATATCCGGGCAGTTTTGACCCGGTCACGTACGGACATCTGGATATCATCCGCCGTGCGTCCAAAATGTTTGATGAAGTCGTCGTGTGCGTTCTCTATAACAAGGCAAAGAAGAGTTCGTTGTTTTCAGTAGATGAACGTGTTAAAATGTTACAGGATTGTATCAGCGATATTCCCAATGTCAAGGTGGATTCCGATTCCGGCCTGCTGATCGATTATGCAGAGAAGATCGGCGCCCATGTATCGATCCGGGGACTCCGTGCCGTGACCGATTTTGAATATGAACTTCAGATCGCGCAGACGAACCGCCTACTGTCGCATGGGGAGATCGATACCGTTTTCCTGACGACCAGTCTGGAGTATGCCTACCTGAGTTCCTCTACCGTAAAGGAGATCGCTTCCTTCGGCGGAGATATCAGCGCATGTGTCCCCCCGGCGATCCGGAAACTGATCGAGGAAAAATATGAGACTGCCGGCGGAGATGCCGGCATGTAATGAAGCAGATGATGGATGCGGAGGGCAGATGTCATGAGCAGCAACCTGATCGAAAGAAAGATCGACGAGATCGAAGATTATCTTCAGACCTGTAAATATAAACCCCTTTCCAAGGATTTCATCCTTGTCAACAGGGAAAGGATCGATATCCTCGTGGAAGAGCTCCGGGATGTCATTCCGGATGAAGTCCAGCGTTATCAGGACGTTCTTGACCGCAAGGATGAGATCTATGCGGAGGCAAAGGAAAGAGCCGCTGACCTGATCCAGAAGGCAACGGAGAAAATGAACCAGCAGATCAGCGAGGAAGAGGTCACCCGCCAGGCCTATGACCAGGCAAGGCAGATCGTTTCCGCTGCGGACCAGCAGGCCCAGGACGTGACGGATAAGGCGCGCCAGCAGGCCCAGGAGATCATCCAGGCTGCCCAGATGCAGGCAGCGGAGGTCACAAGGAACGCCCAGATCCAGGCTGCCCAGATCGTGGACGGCGCTTCCCAGCAGGTTTCGGATTACAATACCAGGGCCCAGAGCTATCTGGAAGACATGCTGGCACATCTGGAATCGATCGTGCAGTCTGCCATTACCGGTACCAACAATACCTATCAGGGCTACCTTGCGGATATGAATTCCTATCTTACCACGGTACAGTCCGACAGACAGGCGCTTGCCGCGCAGCGTGCCCAGGCGGCAGCAGCGGCACAGCAGCAGGCTTTCATGCAGCAGCAGGCTGCGGCCCAGCAGGCCGCCATGCAGCAGCAGATGCAGGAACAGGGAGCCTTCGACGATCAGGAAGAGAATGCAGAGAACGATTAAGCTTTGCAGGAACATCATAACGGAGAATACAGGGGACGGGCGCTGGCTCATGAACGAGGGGCCGCTCGTCCCTTTTCATGCTCCCTGCGAGCTGAGAATCTATGAAGAAGACGGGCGGAAGGCCTGCTATCCCCTGGAAGGCATCATCTTTGACCTGGACGGGTGCCTTGCCGACTCCATGTGGATGTGGAAGACGATCGACGTGGAATACCTGGCAAGATACGGGATCGAGGTGCCGGATGATCTGCAGAAGCTGATCGGCGGATGCAGTATCCGGGAGACGGCGGACCTGTTCCGGGAGCGCTTCGGCATCCGGGAAACGCCGGAGAAAATGCTGGACGACTGGAACCGGATGGCATGGGATGCCTATGCCGAAAGGGTCACGTTAAAGCCCGGCGCGAAAGAACTCCTTGACTGGTGCCGGGAGACGGGGCTTAAGACCGGTATCGCTTCCAGCAATTCCAGGGAGCTGGTGGAGGTCTTTTTACGGAATCAGAAGATCCGGGATAGGTTCGGCGCAGTGGTCACGGGAAGCGAAGTCCATAACGGGAAGCCGGCACCGGACGTATTCCTGACGGCAGCAAAGATCTGCGGCGCAGAGCCTTCCCTCTGCCTTGCCTTCGACGATCTTCCCGATGGCCTTATGGCAGCCAGAAGCGCCGGTATGGTCGTCTGCGGCGTTCATGATGATCACAGCCTGTATCCGGATGAGGAGAAGATCCCCCTTACGGATCTTTACATCCGCGATTTTACCCAGTTTTTCTATGAAACGGCCGGAGAGACTTAAGCCATGATCGTGCTTACCGTATCGCCGTCCGACGAAGGACAGCGTTTTGACAAATTTCTGAAAAGACAGCTTCCCGCAGCGCAGCCTTCTTTTCTCTATAAGATGCTCCGGAAGAAGAACATCACGCTGAACAGGAAGAAGGCGGACGGAAGCGAACACATAAAAAGCGGAGATACGGCGGAGCTTTTCTTTTCGGAGGAGACCTTCCGGAAATTCAGCACGGAATCTTCGGATGAGTCCGGCAAAGCAGATGATACCGGAAAAGTACAGTCGTATCTGGATGCCTGCTCCTTTATCGAGGAAAAATATCCTTCCCTGAAGATCGTATATGAAGACGACGATATCATGATCGTCTTCAAGCCGGCAGGACTCCTTTCCCAGAAGGCAGAGCCGCAGGACCGGAGCCTGAACGAATGGTTCGTGGGGCGCCTTCTTAAGGACGGCAAAACAGACGGGGAGAAGCTTTCTCATTTTATGCCTTCTGTCAGCAACCGCCTGGACCGGAATACCCAGGGACTCGTGATCCTCTCCGGGACCCTGCAGGGGAGCCGCGCCATCTCGCAGATGCTGCGGGAGCGGACACTCCATAAATACTACAGGATGGTCGTATCCGGCAGGATCGAAAAGGCGGGAGAAGTCGAGGCGTACCTCTTCAAGGACGAAAAGACCAATACCGTCCGGATCTCGGAGCAGGGCACCTATACAAAGACGATCCTGGAACCGCTCCGGTTTTCACAAAAAGGCAGCTATACGCTCGTGGAGGCGGAGCTTGTCACCGGCAAGACCCACCAGCTGCGCGCCCACCTTTCCTGTCTCGGGCATCCCATCGCAGGAGACCCCAAGTACGGAGATCCCGCTGTCAATGAAAGACTGCGGAAAAAGGGGGTAAGAAGCCAGCTCCTTTGCTGCTGCAGGGTCGAATTCCCGGAAGAGGTGCCGCACCTTCCTTCCCTTTCCGGCAGGGTCGTTGAGACCGGCATGCCGGCCGTATTCAATACCGTCATGCAGGAGTAATTATGCCGACATGGAATTCCAGGGGGCTTCGGGGCTCCCTTCTTGAAGAAGAGATCAACAGGACGAACGAGGCGTATGCGGAGCAGAAGCTCTGCCTGATCCAGAAGATCCCGACGCCGATCACGCCGATCAATATCGACAAGGAATCCAGACACATCACCCTTGCCTATTTCGAACAGAAATCCACCGTCGACTATATCGGCGCCGCGCAGGGGTATCCCGTCTGTTTTGACGCAAAGGAATGCCGTACGACGACCTTCCCGCTCCAGAATATCCATCCCCACCAGGTGGATTTCATGCAAAGGTTCGAGGAGCAGGACGGAATCGCCTTTTTCCTGATCTATTTTACGGGCCTGGAGCAGTATTATTACCTGCCATTACGCCATTTCATGCCCTTCTGGGAGAGGATGCTGGCGGGCGGGCGCAAGAGCTTTAGGTACGACGAGCTGGACAAGACCTATATCCTGACCAAAAAGCCGGGGTTCATGGTCCCTTACCTTGAGATGATCAACAAGGATAT
>CAMNCY010000070.1 GCA_946534785.1 uncultured Lachnospiraceae bacterium
AGATGCCCGCGAAGATATCCCCCCCCGCCTGCATTTTCAATGAGGGTGTTCAGGAATGCGGGAAGCCTCCCCTTTGCATCCCCGATCACACTGTCTACCGTGAACTCAATGATCCTCGGCTGGATCAGGTCGAAGAGCGAAACAAGACAGGCCGCCGCCGCGCTGAGAAGGAACCATCTTTTGCTTCCCTTCAGGAAATACCAGAGAAGCCCGGTTTTGGAGTCAAAATTCTTCTTCATATCGTAATATACGCCGGCATGCAGGCCCGGAAAGGCCCTTCAGACAGGCCCGACTATGGCTGTTTCGCTGATCATTCAGGATCCCGATGTCAGATAAAGGTCTGATTTGGCAATTCAGCAGACACATCACAGGATTTTCATACTTGTGTTTGCCCTACGCCGGGAAATCTCCCTCTCTGTCATCCCTGCAAACGCATTTCCGGCATACACATTCCGGAATTTCCGCTCCTGTGTCTGCTCCGCACAGGGATTTTTCCCTCAGCTTCCCACCTGCAGACGCATTTCCGGCATACACATTCCAAAATTTCCGCTTTTGTGTATGCCCCTCGCAGGAATTTTTCCTTCAGAAGCCCACCGCTGGCATATTTCCGGCATACACATTCCGGAATCTCCGCTTTTGTGTATGCCCCTCGCAGGAATTCTTCCTTCATAAGCCCACCTGCAGGGTCATTTCCGTTCAGTTCATGGTGCTCACGACGCAGTTCGCGATGAGCGCGGCTCCCTGGAAGTTCGGATGGACGCCGTCGCCCGTAAAATCTCTCCAGTTCTGGTGATTGATCCCGCAGTTCCAGGTCTCGATCAGCTGGAGTCCTCTTGCCGCCGCTGTCTGCCGGATCACATCGTTGTAAGGTTCGATCGTAAGGCCGATATCATTGACCTGTTTTGTCGAGGTGGACATGCAGGTCACCGGAATGCAGGTCATGCAGAAGATGATCGCATTCGGCGCCACAGCCTGAATATTGGAGATCATACGGTTATAGGCGCCGGCAAAGGTGGCGGTGCTTCCGTCGCCGACAGTTCCTACGGGAATATTGCTGAACAGGTCATTGGCTCCCATCATAATGAAAACGACATCCGGAACCGCAGGGCCAAGGGGCGTCTGCTTCACGAGGTCCTTCGCACGCTTTATACTGCAGCCGGTCTTCCCGGACGGATCCCCGGGATCGCCCGCGACTCTGGAGCCGCTCCAGCTGGCATCCTGCAGGAATACCATGCCGGTCGCGTTCAGCACCTGCTTCCACCAGGTGTATTCGATGTTATTTAAGTACGGCTGCGGATAATGCTGGATATATCCCTCCGGCATGGCGCCGCCATACGTGGAAATGCTGTCGCCGACAATGGCGACCTTCAGGTTCGCATACTTGCGGGTGAGCCCTCTTCTGGCCGCTGTTTCACTCAGCGGGGTGGTGGAAAGGACCGGCTGCGCGGGAGCTGCCGCCTGAGCCTTGGCTGCCGCCGCTGCCTGGGCCTTGGCTGCCGCCGCTGCCTGCGCCTGCGCTGCTGCCGCCGCCTGGGCTGCTGCCTGGGCCTGCGCTGCCGCCTGGATCTCGGCGCATGCCTGTACATAAGCTGTGAGATACTTGTTCACCTCTGCATTGGCCGCCTGGGATGCCGCCGGCATGGCAGCCTCCGCACTGATCCCCTTCGCAACGGCATCTGTCAGGATCAGCTGCGCGGCCGCCGTTCCGGCTGCCAGCGCCTCCTGGTTTGCCTGCTGCGCGGTATATCCCTTCGCCGCCGCAAGCCTTGCGTTCTCAACGGTACCTGCGTATGCGGTAACGCCCGTGCCGAAAACAGCACAGGCCATAAGAACTGCAGCTGTCAGGCCAGCTGCCGCTTTCTTGATCCGATTATTCATTTTTATAAAATTCATGATATTCCTTTCCTATTTCCGGTATTATTCCCAATATTCCTCTGCGCTCTTATCTATTCTCTCCACATGGATATCCCAGGTCTCGTACCCGGCTTCGCCGCGTCTGTCGGGAAGCTCGTAACGGGGAAGGATCTCTTCCTCCAGATACCTGGTATATTTACAGCTTCCGCCGTAGTTCAGATGAGAATAGTCATTGAAGTCATTCTGAAAGTCAATGCCGATTATATCATACTCTTCGTTCAGGTCATAATAATCAATGCCGTATTCTTCCGCGATTCTGGAGATCCTTGCGAAGATCCTCTCATCCTCCTCGCAGGTGACGTACGGCGTGACCATAAGGACCAGCTGAACGCCCTGTTCCTGTGCATACTCGATGGTCTTCCGAAGATACTCCTCCGCCTTGGGAAGAAGGGGGACGGGCGCCGTGTCATATTCGTGTATGGCCGGTTTCTCCTGGGCCTCTGTCCGGAAATAAGGCGTATATCCCTTGAAGGAGGAAAGCTCCTCCTTCTGCTCCGTCAGCTGCGCAAAGTCATCCTCGTCCAGTTCTTCATATCTGCCGTGCCATACGGCAATGGAGGGAAAATACTCCTTGATCATCCCTCTTTCGCAGGCGGTAAGAAGCATCCTCACCTTGTCCGGCGAAAAGCGGAAACCGAGGATACTCTCCTCCAGCCATTTATAATGATATTCCTCTTTGATGCAGGCAATGGAATACAGGTCCAGGAAAACAGTCTGCGGCTTCTGGTACTTTAAAAGCTCCCGCAGGTAATAGTAAGTCACCCAGATCGGCTGCTCCGCCGTGCTGTAGCAGAACGAAGCGATTCCCTTATCTTCCCAGAGCATGGCCGTATTCACGTCGCAGTGCATGTGACTCGAGCCCATAAAAACAGCGTCCGCCTTATTCCTCGGCTCATAGTACATCGCCTTTGCCTGATCGATGCCGTTGATTGACCGTACACCCATGACCTTCTCCGCCGCAAGGAGTGCGGCTCCCAGGAACAGGATGCACAGGATCCTTATGATGTTTTTTGTGATCTTCTTTCTGTCCATAATTCAGATAATGTCCTTTGCGGTGCCGGCTTCCTAAAACTGCATATACAGGAACTTGCCGGCATTATAACCGGGACCGTAGATCCCGAGGATCAGGATCGCCAGGATGGCGGCGATGCTGACGGCATAACGGATGCCGTAAGGGATCTCCATGAACCAGACAGGGAATTGCTTCTCCTTCCATCTGGAAATGAGATCCATCAGGATGGTAAGGAAGGCGCCGATGAGGATCAGGACCGCCTTGGTCCCGTAAAGGCTGATCGCTTCCGCCTCCGCGGCAAGGGTCGTCTGCCCCTGTCCCGGGACCAGCATGAGGTGGATGAAGCGGATCGCCGTATCAAGATCCGGGCAGGCAAAGAAGATCCAGGCAAAGGAAACGGCTGCGAAGGTCACGACGATGCCGGCGATCTTTGCCGCAGTCTTTGCCGCAGTCTTTGCGGCAGCGCTCCCGGCGGCATTCCCGGCAGCGTTCCCGGTGCCGGCGCCCGCAGTCTTCGGATCAGCAGCTCCTCCTTTTCTCCTTCTCACCAGGCTGTCGATCACGGAATATACGCCGTGAAGCAGTCCCCAGACAAGGAAGCCCATTCCCAGCTCATGCCAGAGTCCGCAGATGATGAAGACGATCATCGTGTTCACGCATTTGCGGAAAAGGCCCTTCCGGCTTCCGCCGAGGGGAATGTAGACATAGTCGCGCAGCCAGGAGCTCAGCGACATATGCCAGCGGCGCCAGAACTCCGTGATGTTGGAAGAAAGGTAGGGCGTATCGAAATTCATGGAAAGATCGATGCCGAAGATCTTCGCCGTCCCCACGGCGATCGCGGAATAGCCGGCAAAATCGCAGTAGATCTGCAGTGTATACATCAAAGAAACGAGAAGGAGCGTAAGTCTTGCATGTCCTTCCGGTGCGCTCATCATGGTGCTTGTATAGCCGCTTAAACGGTCTGCCACAAAGACCTTCAGGAAATATCCGTACAGCATCCAGGAAGCCGCATAGGAAAGGCGCCTGCCCTCCAAAAGGCGCAGGGACGAAAGGCTCCGGACCTGTTTTGTAAAGGTATCATACCGTTCCAGGGGCCCGCTGACGAGCTTCGGGAAGAAGGAAAGATACAGGGCGAGGTAAGCCGGGTTCTTCTCTGCCCGGATACGGTCTTTGTAAATATCAACAAGATAACTGATGGACTGGAAGATGTAGTAGGAATACCCTGCCGCAAAATACAGGGCGATCAGGGAATTGATCAGGACAGGATTCGTCAGGACGTTCGCGTTCAGGATGGTCAGCGACTTCTTGAACAGGATGATCGAGCCTGCAAGGAGGATCACATACAGAAAAAGAAGGCACCTGGAAAGGAGCTTCGGCCCCTTCTCGACACAAAGCCCCAGAAGAAGGCCTCCTGCATATACCGCAGCCGATACGGCAAGGAGCGTCCGCGGCGCCATGTAATGAAGGAAATAGCAGAAGACCCAGCTCGCCGCAAGAAGCACGTAAGGCCGGAGAAATCTCGGCCGAACCAGATAATAGACGGGAATTAAGGCTGCAAGGAATACGAATGAGAAGGTCGAAAATGTCAAATTGCTTATCCTCTGAAAAAGGCCGGCTCCCGATCGCAGGCGCCGGCCTTTTATGTTTTAGCTGTTCATTTGAATGCGGATCCGGCCGCAGGGCCATGCCGCAGGACCATGCCGCGGGATCTTGCCCTGCCGGATGCAAAAGCCCGTCTGAACGGGCCTGTCTTATGCCTTCAGGAAGTCGTATTTTTCCAGGCTGAAGATCGATGTGAAGGGAAGCAGGATCGGAACGGTGGAAACGTAGATCTCGTATGCGGGATCCTCTCCGTAAGTCCGGTTCTGCCGCTCCTCCAGGCGCTTGGCACCGCTGAACATGACATAGACAATGCCGATCCAGCCGAGGAATGCCGGGATCCACTGATAACCGTGCACGCCGCCGATGCCGGAAAGGAGCATGCCTGTCCAGAGGATCAGTTCGCCCAGATAATTCGGACAGCGGACGATCCGGTAAAGTCCCTTGGAAACGAAGGTATCCGGTGCTTCTTCTTTTGCTTTTGTCTTCTGATGGTCCGCGATCGCTTCCATGGCAAAACCGAGGATCATGAAAACAAGTCCGATGATGGAGGCTTCGTCGTTCTTTGCTCCCTCGCCGTTCAAAAGGCGGAACAGAAGCGGAGACACCATCAGGGAATACAGGAAAGCACAGCTGATCCACATCAGGAATTTCGAAGAAAACTTCATGGATTCTGTATCCTTGACGCTGTCCATGACCCGTTCGTTATAGGCAGTGCTGTTCTTCTCTCTTTTCATAAGATACATCCCGAGACGAAGACCGTAAATGACCAGTACAAGTCCCATCAGGACCGTGACCGCGCCCAGTCCTTCCGCCAGCGAGATAATGAGCACCAGCCCGATCGCCGCAATGGAAAAACCATAGCCCACGGAAAAGAAATGAACATAGTGTTCAAATCCGATCGCGCTTACAAGAAGCGCTGCCAATAAGACCAGAAGATATTGTGTCATGTTTCCACCTCCAATACATTGCCGGCCGGGATGGGACCCCCACGTCCTTCCCTGCCCTATACGTTAACAGGTACCTTTTTGTTAAAACTGCATCCACAGAGGATCCAGCATTTCGTCCAGGATCTCGCGTCTTTCCTGCTCCGCCTTCCGTCTGGCTTCCCAGTCGCGGTGCTGTGGCTGATAGTCGTCCATTCCTATCTTTTCCACCGGCTCTTCCGCTTCTTCCACGGGCTTTATCTTGAACTGCGTCTCATAAAGCTCCGCATAAACGCCGCCGGCATTTACCAGGTCCTTATGAACGCCCCGTTCCACGATCTCTCCGTCCTTCACTACTATTATTTCATCTGCGGCCAGAATTGTCGACAGTCTGTGCGCGATCAGGATGCTGGTGCAGGAATTTACCAGAGGATCGATGGCCTCCTGGATCTTCGCTTCCGAAATGGAATCCAGGGATGCAGTCGCCTCGTCAAAGATCAGGAGCGCCGGCTGTTTTAACAGGACGCGCGCAATGGAGATGCGCTGTTTCTCGCCGCCGGAGAGCTTCAGTCCCCGGTTTCCGACGACAGTGTCCAGTCCGTTTTCCTGCCGGGAAATAAAGTCCATGACATTGGCCTTCTCGCAGGCGGTGATCAGTTCCTCTTCCGTGGCCTCCGGTTTTACATAGAGAAGATTCTCCCGGATCGTTCCGTTGAAAAGATAGGTCTCCTGCGTCACGACGCCGATATTGCTGCGGAGGAAGGTAAGGTCGAGCTTTCGCACGTCGATCCCGTCGAAGAAGACGGTCCCCTCTTCCACGTCGTACAGACGCGGGATCAGGTTGATGATCGTACTCTTGCCGGAGCCCGAGGGCCCGACAATGGCGACGGAATGCCCTTTTTCCAACTTAAAGGACACATCCTTCAGAATCTTTCTCTCCGGGTTGTAGGAGAAGCCCACGTGGGAGAATTCCACGCACCCGTCCGCATGATCGGGGATCAGAGCATCCGGCGCGTTTCTGATCTCCACCGGCATGTCAAAATACTCGAAAATACGGGAAAACATGGCCATGGAGCGGATCCAGTCGACCTGGATATTCAAAAGCTGGTTCACGGGGCCGTACATTTTTCCGAGAAGGGCGACCAGGACCGTGATATCACCGACGGTCAGGTCCGCATCATACTTCAGCATCAGGATGCCGCCCACCAGGTACAGGAGCATGGGGCCGACGCTGGTGATGGTGGAAAGGACCACGCGGAACCACCGTCCCGCCATGCTTTCCTTGATGTTCAGGCCGATCATCCGGCGGTTCGCCGATTCGTATTTTGCATATTCCTGCTCTTCCCGGCAGAAGAGCTTGACCAGTGTCTGTCCGCTGACAGACAGGGTCTCATTGAGGATCCCGTTGATCTCGTCGCTGCATTCCTGGGCCTGTTTTGTCAGCATCCAGCGGGACTTGCCGGCCCGGCGCGTCGGGATCGTGAACAGCGGGACGATGATGATGCCAACCGTCGCGAGGATCCAGTTCTTCCGGTACATGGCAATCAGGGCGACGATCAGGGTGATCGAATTGGAAAGGATGCTCGTGAAGGTATTCGCGATGATCTGCTGGACGCCCGAAATGTCGCTGGTCATGCGGGTGATGATATCGCCCTGGTTGTTCGTCGTGAAGAACCGCTGGGACATCTCCTGCAGATGCCGGTACATGGCGTTGCGCATGTCATAGGTAATATGCTGTGCGATCCAGTTGTTCAGGTAGCTTTCCGCAACGCCGATCAGGTTCGCGGATAAGGTCACGGCAAGGGAAAGCACGATCAGCGTGATCAGTCTCTTCAGGTCCCTGCCGATAAGGCCCTCGTCGATGATCCGACCGGTCAGTACTGAAGGAAGGAGCGTCAGGATCGAGGAAAACACGATGCAGACCAGCACCAGAAGCATCTGCTTCCAGTACGGCAGAAGATAGGACGCGACCCTCTGCAGGAGCTCTTTCGTCACCTTGGGCTGGTTCTTCTTCTCTTCCTCCGTCATGAACTGGCTTCTACCGAATCCGGGTCCTCCCGGTCCTCCTGGCGGCATGGCATTTCACCTTTCCTTTCCTGACGATCCCCGACATCAGTCAAAACAGATATATTGTTCCAGTACCCTGACGAATGCGCCAAGGCCTTTTTCATCCTCTTCGGAAAAACGGTCCTCCACGGGACTGTCGATATCCAGGACGCCGACAACATGCCCGTTCCGAAGGATCGGGATCACGATCTCCGAACGGGAATCGCAGTCACAGGCGATATGCCCCGGAAAAGCATGGACATCCGGGACTCTCTGCACCCTGCCGCTTTCCGCGGCCGTCCCGCATACGCCCTTTCCGTAGGGGATCCGTATACAGGCGGGCTTTCCCTGGAACGGTCCCAGAATCAGCGTATCCTTCCGTTCTCCTTTTCCCGTCAGGTAAAACCCCGCCCAGTTGATCTTCTCCATTGTCAGGAACAGCAGGGCCGATGCGTTGGAAAGAAGGGGAACATATCCTCCCTCCTCAGCGGCAAAGCCCTCCAGCTGACTGCAAAGCTCACGGTAATCCGTCATAAGGTATCTCCTGTCACGGCTTTGCGGGCTTATCCAGCGCATTCTCCGAAACGAGCACGATCACCTTTTCGGAAGGTGCTGCATCCGTATCCAGAACAGAAGTCCCCGGCCAGGATACGCTCTCATATAGCTTCGTAAAGTCTTCCACGGGACCGATCGCATCATATCCGGACCTGCCGCACCTGTAGTGCATGGGAATGATGTGTTTTGCCCCGATCTTCTCCGCAAGCTCCTTTGCCTTCTCCGGGCCTACTGTAAAGAAACCGCCCACGGGAAGCAGCAGATAATCTGCTCCGTGAAGCTCTTTATACTGGTCTTCCGTAAGATCGCAGCCGATGTCGCCCATGTGGACGACGCGGATCCCCTCCGCTTCCATCAGGGCGATCTTATTCGGCCCGCGCTTCGTACCCTTTACATCATCATGATAAGAATCCAGCTGTTTTACCGTAAAAGGATTCTCTTCTGCCTGCACCATGGTCACGGCGCCCCGGCCGTTATGGTCATGGTGCTCATGGGAGCAGAGGACAAGGGAAGCTGTCTCCTGCATGCCCTTTGTTCCGGGCACACTCCCCTCCTCGTACGGGTCCGTAATGATCGCAAATCCTTTTGATTCGATCCTGAAACAGGAATGTCCGATATAGGTGATCTTCATGCCTGACTCCTTTCCGTAAAGATAAGCCGCGGCTTCTCCCAGTCCATCCCGGCGCCGCGCGCGACTTCGTAGGTGTCGCAGTTGCCGATCTCTCTTCCCCAGCTTTCATGGAAAGAGGACTTCTCAAAATAGCGGATCATGGCCCGCATGCACATGCCGTGGGCCGCGATCAGGATATTCCCCTCAAAAGGGTCCTTCCGCCGCTCTTCCAGGAAGGCTTCGATCCTTTCATTCAGGGCATCGATGGATTCCACGCCCTTTGGCACTGCCGTGCAGGAAGGATCATGGAAGTAATCGTACATCTCCTTCCCCAGCGTCCGGTAAGGCTGTCCTTCATAGGGACCGTACCCGATCTCCAGGATCCGGGGATCCTGCAGGATCTCATGACGGGGAATGCCGCTCACGATCTCTGCCGTTCGGACCGCTCTTCCCAACGGGCTGGCATAGGCCCTGTCAAAAGAGATTCCCAGCCTTTGCAGCGCTGCCGCCGCTTTCTCTGCCTGGGCCTCTCCCTCCGGGCTTAAGGGCTCATCGCTCTGCCCCTGGAGGAGGCCTTCCTTATTCAGTCTTGTTTCGCCATGCCGGATGATATACAGATGCATGTCGTTTTACTTCGTAACGTCCAGCCATTCGGGATGGCCGGTGTATCTGTCCAACTGTTCGATGGTCGTTTTCACTGCGCTGTTTCCGCTTCCCGCTGCCGGAAAAACAATGTCGTATTTGCGCAGGGACTCGTCCAGGTAAACTCTCACGCCGTCCTTCAATGCGAAGGGGCACACGCCGCCCGGCTGGTGGCCGGTCAGCTCTTCCACCCTGTCAAAGGGGATCATGACGGCCTTCTCATGAAAGCGGTCCTTGAACTTGCGGTTGTCGATCCTGGCTTCTCCCGAGACCACAATCACGACAGGCCCTTCCTTTAAAAGGAAGGAAAGGGTCTTGGCGATCCGGTCCGGCTCCGTGTGGAGTGCTTCCGCCGCAAGCTGCACCGTCGCGCTGGACTGCTCCAGCTCAATGATCCGGTCTTCGAGTTCCGTTCCGGCAAGCGCTGCCTTTACTGCTGCAAGTGACATGTTCTCTC
>CAMNCY010000071.1 GCA_946534785.1 uncultured Lachnospiraceae bacterium
CCGGAAGGGAATTCACGCCCCTTCAGATCCTCGCACCTGCCGGGATCATGTTCTATATCCTGGAAGCGTGCGGTTATGTCATGGACTGCGGCAGAAGAAAAGTAACGCCGGAACGGGATCTTGTCGCCTATGCCGTGTTCGTCTCCTTTTTCCCGACGATCCTCTCCGGTCCCATAGAGCGTGCCGGCAATATGCTGACACAGATCAAAAGGGCGGACGGCCCCGTCAGGGATGATGTTTTCCAGGGGATCCTCATTCTTCTCTGGGGATATTTTTTAAAGCTTTGCCTGGCTGACAGAATCGCCCTTTACGTCAATGAGATCTACCGTTCTCCTGAAATGTACTCCGGTTTCCGGGTCATGCTCGCAGTCCTTCTGTACATGACCCAGCTCTATTGTGATTTTTACGGATATTCCAGTATCGCCCAGGGCTCCGCGAGGATCATGGGCTTCCGCATCATGGAGAATTTCATAAGCCCGCTCCTGTCCGAAAGTGTTTCGGAGTTCTGGCGCAGATGGCATATTTCCCTCTCTACGTGGTTCCGCGATTATCTGTATATTCCGCTCGGCGGAAACCGGAAGGGGCCCGTACGCAAATATATCAACCTCATGATCGTTTTCGCGGTCAGCGGGCTGTGGCACGGTGCAAGCATTACTTTTCTGGTCTGGGGACTCGTGCACGGTCTTATGATGGTCGTCGGAGAGATCCTTACGCCGATGCGCCGGAAAGTGAATGCGGCCCTGGGCTTTAATACCGCTTCCTTTACCCACAGGCTGATGAAGACGGCCGTGACCTATTTTGCCGTTTCCCTGGCGTTCGTCTTTTTCAGGGCGGACGATCTGCATCACGCATGGCGCATCCTTACCCACATGTGGGAGTTCCAGCCATGGATCCTGCTGGAGGAAAATATTTTTGAAGCGGCATTTGATCTCAATAATACAAAGTTCCTGATCCTGAGTCTTGTCCTCCTCGTTCTGACGGATGCCCTGAGAAAAAAGGGATTTCGCATACGGCGCAGGATCGCCGTACAGAATCTTCCGGTCCGCTGGGCTGTCTTTATCATCGCCGCAATCGTGATCTCGATCTGCGGCGTATGGGGACCGGGATACAATGCGGCATCCTTCATTTACCAGAGATTCTGATCCATGATCTTGGCCCTGCGCGGGCAGCGTTTGTGACAATATGAAGAATAAATTACTGACACATATTATAAATCTGGTTTTTGCGGTCCTCTTTGTCCTTGTCGTTATTGCCGGAGTGCGCCTTACCGCTGTAAAGGAAAGCAGCGCAAAGTACAGGGATTTTTTCAAAGAAGCGCGGCAGGACCGTATAGATGTTCTTTTCCTCGGCTCCTCCCATATGATAGACGGTGTCAATCCGGTCCAGCTGTATGAGGAATACGGCATCACTTCCTACAATATGGGCGGCCACGGGAGCGTTATGGCAGCCACCTACTGGGAGCTTGTCAACGCCCTTGACTACTGCAGGCCTAAGCTTGTTGTGATCGACACCTATATGCTGGAAAAAGATTACCGGCTCCTGGACGTCATGTCCGGGCAGGAACCGGAGGAGGAAATCAGCACCTCCATCGACCAGCTGCATCTGAACATGGACTGTTTTCCCCTTTCCCGCAACAAGATCCTGGCCCTGAATGACCTGTTCTCATCCTCCGATATCCGCTGGCAGTTTATTGTCCCGTTCATCAAATACCACAGCCGCTGGTCTTCTCTGAAAGCGGACGATTTTACCGGCGTCCTCGGCAAAAATGCCCCGAACCTTCTGATGGGCGCAGAACTTCAGTTCAGGACGGACCCGAATGTTGACAGCTACCCCCTGATCCGCCCCGATGAGTACCTGGAAAAAGAGACGCTGAGCATGGAGTATCTCCGCAAGGCGGTAGACTACTGTCAGAGGAACAATATCAATGTGATCCTCGTGCATATCCCCTTCGGCGCAAATGAAGAAAGGCAGCAGGCAGGAAACAGCGCACAGCTGATCGCGGACGAAATGAACGTCCCCTACCTCAATCTTCTCTACATGCCCGAACTGGTCGATACAAAGACCGACTTCAATGACAGCGGTCATCTGAACAACCGGGGTTCCTTTAAGGTCACCTCTTACCTCGGAGAAGTCATTTCCGGCCTCGGCATTGCGGAAGACCACAGGAAGGATCCTTCCTACTCCCTCTGGAATGAGAGAGTGGCACAGTATCATGACACGCTGAAAAGCGCCGCCTGTGAAGCAGATGATCTTTACAGCGAGCTGGCGCTGCTCGAATATGACGATATCAGTTCCATCGTTTTCATCAACCACAATTCCAACGCTTTCTATGACCAGGTTCTGATCCACCAGATCGAGAAACTTGCCGGAACACGGGGAATCGAAACGGTCGCGGGCTATCACCGCTCCTACTGTCTCATCCATGACAGCAAAAAAAACAGGCACGCTGAAACGGTCGGTGACGTGCCCATTGAAAATTTCGAAGCAAGCTTCGGTCTTGTGAATTACGTATCCCCGGAGGAGAACTATTGTCTTCTCAGTGTGGGGGAGGATCTTACGGATAATCTCCTGCGCTATACGGACAATGCGAACATCGACGTGCAGGTGTTTATTTACGACAATGCCGACGGTGAATTTCTCGGCCGCTTATATTTCGACGATCTCGGCATCGGGGTCCGGTAAGGACTTTCCCGCCCTGCCACCCTTATCCGGCGGGGCGGCCGTTACTGCTTCCGGCTCACAAACCCGTCCCCGTCGATGAAAACATCCGGGGACATATTCCGCATCTCCTGCAGGACTCTTTCCTTTTCTCCGCCCTCCAGCGTCGTAACGGAGCAGTTCGACTGGAGCATCGGGATGAACTGCAAAGAGACGAGTTCCATATCCGAAGGCCGCACCGTCGCCCTTATCAGGCAGGTGTCTACCGTAAAGGACGTGAAAAAATAATTCCCGAGGCTGTATACCACCGGCATTTCGCCGATCCAGCCGATCGGCTGCAGGATATGCGGATGACATCCGATCACCAGGTCCGCACCGAGCCTGGAAAGCTCCTCTGCCTGGCTGCTCTGGCCGTATTCTATCTCCGTTACCTTCTCTGTTCCCCAGTGCACGCACACGATCACAAAGTCCGCGACCTGCCGCGCCTGTTCCACGACGCTGTACAGAAGCGTCGGATCATAGCAGCGGAATACGCCGGCCGAAGTCTCTGTCGCCGCCTTCGTATTGGGATTGTCATACCGCTCGATCTGGGTCGCATTGATCACGGCAATGCTCTTGCTTCCCACCGTGAAATACTGCGGCCGCACCGCCTCCTCCAGGTTCCTGCCTGCCCCCACATGCGGCATCCCGATGCCGTCCAGGGTATCCAGCGTATCCAGGAGTCCCTGTTCTCCGTAATCATAGGTGTGGTTATTGGCCAGCGTGACCAGGTCCGTGCCGATCTCCTTCAGCCATTCCGCAGATTCCGGCTTTGCGTGGAAGGTGTACTTCTTCCCTTCCTGCGCCGCATTGCTGTTCGTATAGGTAAATTCATTATTGACGATGAAAAGGTCGCTCTCCCGCATGTTGGCAAGCGCCGCTTCGTCAAAACAGTTCGCAAGTCCCCGCGCGGCCGCTGTGGAGCCTGTCGCATAATAGGGATCGAACAGGATGTCTCCCGCAAAGGAGATCGTGATGAGGTCATCCCCGTCCGTATCCTCAACGGCGATCGCCATCACCCCGTCCGGAACATGCGGCGGCTCCTCTTCTTCTGCGTCCTCTTCCAGGGCTTCCTCCTGCCCGTCTGCATCCTGCTGTGAGGCTATATTTTTCAGGAGGGCCTGCTGCCCGTCCGGGATCTGTTCGAAAACGCCCGCTGCCTGCGCCCCGGCCTGCTCTGTCCTTGTCATATACAGGATGCCGAGCACAAGAGCGCCGGCTCCCAGAACGGCGGACAGCACAAGGAAAAAGAGCCGCAGAGGCCCCATTCCCTTTGATGCACTGCTGATTGTTTCTTCGTCGTTATACAATGATTCCATACTGTCCATGAATCACAGGAACCTGGCCTTCGCCTCTTCCCGCACTTCGATCACCTTATCGCACCAGCTGTCAAACTCCGGATCCTTCACCTGGTATTCCGGATGCGCCAGAATGTATTCTACTGTCCTGCGGAGCCCTTCCTCCATTCGGATCTTCGGGCTGTACTGCGGGACTGCTCTTTTCAGTTTCGTATTGTCAAAAACGATATTCGCCGCCTTATCTCCCAGAAGGCCTCCGTATAAGTCGAACTGCGGTCCGGCCGCTGCCAGGAAATCCGAGGAGACGTGGCAGGCAATGAGTTCTTTCCCCAGGGCGTCTGCGATCACCCTGTGGATCTGGTCCCAGGTCATGGACTCGTTTGCCGTGATCTGGAAGGCTTCCCCGATCGCATGAGGATTGCCCATAAGACCGACATAACCCATCGCAAAATCCGTGTTGAAGGTCAGCGTCCAGAGGGCCGTGCCGTCGCCGGGAATGATGACCGGCTTACCGGCCAGGATCCTCTCCGCCACCTGCCAGGAGCCGCGGTTTCCGTGGATCGCAACGGGCAGCTTTCTTTCATCGAAGGTGTGGCTCGGCCGCACGATCGTGACCGGGAATCCCTTCTCCCTATACATCCGCATCAGGAACTCCTCGCATTCGATCTTGTCCCTGGAATACTGCCAGTACGGATTGGCAAGGGCGGTCGCCTCATTCACGATATGGCTGCGGAGCGGCTTATGATAGGCAGAGGCGGAACTGATGTAGATATACTGCTTTGTTTTTCCGGCAAAGAGCCTGAAATCCCGTTCCACCTGTTCCTTTTTATAGCCGATGAACTCGCAGACCGTATCAAAGGACAGCCCCTCCAGCTTCGCACGGACGTCCTCTTCCTCATTCATATCTGCCGCGATATGCTTTACGCCCTCCGGGATACTGCCGTTCCGGTTTCCCCGGTTCAGGACCGTTACATCCCAGCCTGTCTCTGCAAGGCGGTTTACGACTGCGGTACTGATGGTACCGGTTCCTCCGATTACCAGTGCTTTCATGGAATTTCGTCCTCCTTTACTCCTTGCATGCGAGTTTCTTTTTGATCTGGCACGTCCGCTCTTTGCAGTTGGCGCAGCGGATCGTTTTATTGCTTCTTTCCCAGAAACGCTCCGGGTAGCGCGCATACCGGATCTCCCAGTGGATCAGCACGACGATGGATGTAAAGAACAGGCTCCAGCTGTAGAAATTCCGGATGAACAGCATCGGCGTGAACATCATGAAATGCCCCCAGTCATAAATGCGGCAGTTGATACAGCATTTATTCTTCATGATGAAGGTCTGGAACGGGCAGAAAAACAGAATGCAGATATAATCGCAGAGAAAATAGAAGACCGTCAGCATCAGAAGGTCCGATTCCCTGAGGATCCCCGCCAGATACAGGATCCCGAAGAGAGCATTGAAACTGAGCCATACTAAAAGGACGACCCAGGCGCGCACGTTCTGGTCCTTGACATAGTGCCACAGCTCCCGCTCATCGAATTCCCCATCCATGTCGAACTTCTCTTTTCCCGCCTTTTTCCAGGCCATGGAGAGCCACTTGTTCGGGATAAGATGCAGGATCATAAGTCCCATGAAGACCGCCCAGGCAACGTGGACGATATTGATCCCTTCCCGGATCGGCTGATTCATCAGCCGGCTTGGCAGATTGCGGTCGTAAAGGTACAGACCGAAGATCCCCAGCACCAGGGCAAGCCGGAACAGGAACTTGCAGATATAAAACCGGAGCGCCGGCGTCCATTGGATCTTTTTTCTCACAGGCCGCATTCCTCCGTTTTTCCGAAAATCAGTAGCGCCCTTTGATCAGTCCCGTCACATGTGCGAACAGGGCAAAATTATCAATGATGATAAGACACAGTTTTTCCCTGGTCCTTGTAATATCCTGGTACAGCAGCCGGTCATACAGATACCTGGGGTCCGGATGGCGCGTCACCCTGAGGATCCCTTCGCTGTCATAATAAAACGTATCGTCCAGGATCATGACGACCTTCTCGAATTCCTGCCCGATGACTTCATCCGTCTGCCGGGGTGAATACGCGCTGTAGCGGGTAACGGCGGGAAGATCCGTTTCTTCCCGGTCCTTCCCGGAGACCGCGATGTCGATGAACTGATACCCCTGTCCGACATATTCCTTCAGGATCTTTTCGCCGTCCTCCTGGGTGCGGGCGAAAAGGACATCGATTCCCTCATACCGGCAGCCGTCTTCAGTGACCTTCGATTCCAGGAAGAGGCGGAAGAAGGAATTCAGTTCCTTGTTGGAGCGGATCCTGTCGGAAAGGCTCATGACCTCTCCCGAGATCTCCCCGATCCTGTCGCAGACCTTCCGGACCGCTTCCGCATTCTGCAGGATCTGTTTGGGATCAAAGGCAAAAATACAGATCTGCCCGTATTCCCGTGCTCTTGCGAGGATCCTCTCCAGCTGCGTGTCGGAGAGCCTCTGCGCTTCGTCCACCAGGACCGCTTCATAGCCGGAAAAATCAAAGCTGTCCCGGACGCTTTTCACCTGTACGATGTTCCATCCCGCCCGGGCCAGATATTCATGGCCGCCTGTCAGGGCGCCGCAGTGGATGAGAAGGACCTGTCTGCTCTCCATCAGCGTGGAGGCAATGTTATAAAGGAGCAGTGTTTTTCCGGTGCCGGGGCTTCCCGCCAGGGCAAAGAACAGGGCTTTTTTCTTCTTTTTCCCGATGGCCGCAAGAATACGGCCGCGGTACATGTCCTGCTGCTGGGTGAGAAAATAGCGCCCTTCCAGGAATTTCGCCGGTGTGCCGATGGGCGATATGAGGAAGTCGACCGTCGTAAAAAGTTTCTCGATCCCCTCTTCCAGCCAGTCATCCGCCTCCGTTTTCAGAAGCAGCTCCCGGAGTTCTTCCTTCGTCGCTCTCCGGAGCTTCCCGTCGTCCCCGAGGGAAAACACCTCTTCCGTCGACGAAACATAGGTATACGAATGGATATTTCCGGTGATGAGGCCCAGATAATACCGGTTCTGGACCAGCTGCCGGAAGATCCTCTCTTCCCCCGTCATCTCGCTTTTCAGTTCGATGTTGATGACCATCGAGCCGTCCCTGCGGATCTTGAGAAGATCAAATTCTTTTCCGATATGGGCAATGGAAAACGACAGGAAAAACCGGTCCCAGGCGCCGTAGTCCGGGTCGCCGCCCGATACGGTCCTGACCAGTGAATGGATCGATTCCTGTTCGTTCTCTCTTACTCTTGCGGAGGGGTCCCGCCTGGCCAGGATATTCGTGTACTGCCGGAAGACAGTCTCGTCATCCACCTGGCTGATCAGATAAAGATTCAGTGCTTTCATGTTTTACCGGATTTACAGTACTCCGAACTCCCGCATGGCCTTCTCCAGCTTCTCCCTGCCCGCTTCACTCATGCGGATGAGAGGGAGCCTGGGATCGCCGACGGCGATTCCCTGCATGTTCAGGGCTGCCTTTACCGGGATCGGATTGACCTCGCAAAACAGTGCCTTGCAGAGGGGCAGTGCCTTAAGCTGGAGCTTTCTTGCCTCCTCTGTCCGTCCGTTCAGGTACAGGTCCACGATATCGTGGGCCTGCTTCGGCGCCACGTTCGCAAGGACGGAAATCACGCCGATCCCGCCCAGGGAAAGGATCGGGATGATCTGGTCATCGTTGCCGGAATAAATATCAAAGAGGCCTTCTTCGAATTCCTTCGTGGCCGCAAGCTCCGCCACCTGGGAAATATTGCCGCTTGCCTCCTTGATCGCGACGATGTTGCCGCATTCCCGTGCAAGCCGCGCCATGGTGGCAGGCAGGATGTTGGTACCTGTCCTGGAGGGCACGTTATAAAGGATGCAGGGAAGCTTTGTGGAATCCGCGATCGCATGGTAATGGGCGATCAGTCCGTCCTGCGTGGTCTTGTTGTAATAGGGCGTGACCAGAAGGACCGCATCCGCACCGAGCTGTGCCGCCTCTTCCGTCATCATGATGGCATGGGCCGTGTTGTTGGAGCCCGTACCGGCAATGACCGGCGCACGTCCCTTAATGATCTCCACCGCACGCTTTATCGTCTCCAGATGCTCCGAATCTTCCAGCGTGGGCGCTTCTCCCGTCGTGCCGCAGATGATAAAGGCATCCGTTCCCTTTGCGAGCTGGTCCTCCAGAAGCTTTTCCAGCACGTCAAAATCCACTTCTCCGTTCTGCTTCATGGGCGTGACAAGCGCAACGCCCGATCCTTTGAAAATAGACATTTTCTTCTCTCCTTTACTGCATTTTCCCCGCGTTCTCTTTAATCACCGGCCGGAGCCCACCGGCCCGGCTGTCCGTTTCTGCTGCCCCGGCCGTCTTTTTCTTCCGTTCAGGCTCTCACCTGAACAGCTCCGCAAGCTCGTACACCCGTTCCCGGGTGATCTCCGCGGCCTTTTCGTGCATGATAAGCGGCTGGATGCTGCCGCCTTCGTATTCGGCGCCCGCTTCCTGCACGGCCTTCTCTTTCCTCTCGATCCAGGCGACCTGCTCCTCGGTCAGGTTCTTCATCGTGTCCGCATCCAGGCGCTGCTTCAGCATTCCCCAGATCCGGTTGAGGGCATCGTCCCAGAGCCTGTAATGATCCTCTGCCGTGAAATTGAGTTCCAGCTGGCTCATGTCCTGCTTCAGTTTTTCCTGAAATTCCAGGTCCCTGTCTTCGCACTCTTTGAGGAGCGCCGAAACGTCCGCATCCGCACCTGCTGTATCCGCTCCCGCTGTATCCGCGCCGGCAGGATTCTCTTCCGCCGCTGCATCTTCCGCTGCGGGATAGCTGATAAAGCCGTTCCCTTCCGGCTCATTGTAGAGTCCGTATTCTTCCAGGACTTTCATTGTCCCGTCCTGAACGGCCTGTCTATCCATGGGATCCATCCAGGAAATATATCCTTCCGGAAGCTCTTCCACCGGCATTCCCGGCAGATACAGGAGGAGCTCATCCGTTCCGTCAATGCCGTACGCGGTCGTATACAGGTAGCGGATGTCGTCCTTGATCTCTTCTCCGTCTCCGAGGGGATATTCCACGGAAGCGATCGGGAGCTTCCAGACATAATCACTGATCTTCTCCGGCGTGCCGAACTTTCCTTCCGCCTCGGAATAATAGAGCGTCCCGTTGGGATACCCTTCTCCTATGCTCCCCATCTCGCTGTCATGATAGAAGCAGTCAAAGCTGCCGTCCTCCTGAACGTGCAGGACGCTTGCCCAGCCGCCCGCGCCGCTGCTGAAATAGAATTCCCGTCCGGTTATATCCTTATAGGAAAACGCTCCGTCCGGGGCCGCTGCCTCTTCTGCGCCTCCGGCTTCGCCGGCATTTCCCTTTCCGGCGCTGTCAGCACTTTCGCTTCTCCCGGTGCTTTCGCTTCTCCCGGTGCTTTCACCGCTCTCCCCGGGGCTTTCCTTTTCGCTTCCGCCAATGGGTTCCCAGATGCTGTCCTTTTCCGTCTCCTCTTTCTTCCCCGCACAGGCGC
>CAMNCY010000072.1 GCA_946534785.1 uncultured Lachnospiraceae bacterium
TTGAGCTGATTGCCTGCCGCGACCACCAGATCGTCGAGACCACGGCGAACCGCATCATCGAGATCCTTCCAAACGGAAGCATCATCGACAAGGTCTCCACCTACGACGATTATCTGGAAGCCGACCAGGATGCAAGGAAGCGTACCGTCTATGTCGCGGACATCGTGGACGATGTCGTGGAAGACGACGAGTAAAACCCGTGACTGCCGCCTCTGCGGCAGTCATTTTTTCAGCAAGGAGAAAATATGATCGATCTTCATTCCCATTCCAACTGTTCCGACGGAAGCCTCTCTCCCCGGCAGCTCGTCGAACTTGCCCTGCGGGAAGGCCTGGATGCCATTGCGCTGACGGATCATGATACGGCCCTCGGCGTCCCCGAAGCACTCAAAGCGGCGGCGGGCACCGGCCTTGAGGTGATCCCCGGGATCGAGCTTTCCACCGACTATCACGGGACCGACGTGCACGTTGTCGGGCTCTACCTGAACATCCATGCAGAGGGCTTCGGAAAGGTCCTCTCCGACCTTGCCGATTCCCGCATAGAGCGGAACAGGAAAATGTGCCGGAACCTTGCGGCGGCAGGCCTTGACATTTCCTGGGAAAAACTTACGGAGAAGTATCCCGGCGCCGTCATTACCCGCGCGAATTTTGCCACCTACCTTGTCGAAAAAGGATATGTGGCTGATGTACACGATGCGTTTGACCGGTACCTGGGAGAACATACGCCCTATTTCGTAGAACGGGTAAAGCCGTCCCCCGAACAGGCTGTTAAGACCATCCTGCAGCTGGGCGGCATCCCCGTCCTTGCCCATCCTTTCCAGTATAAACTCGGACAGGAAGGCCTGGAAAAACTGGTGGACACCATGCAGGCTGCCGGCCTTGCCGCGATCGAGGCATATTACAGCACCCACACAAAGGAACAGACGGAAGAGATCCTGGCCCTTGCAAAGAAAAAGTGTCTTCTTCTCTCCGGCGGCTCCGATTTCCACGGCGAAGCCAAGAAGCATATCCGGCTCGGCAAAGGACAGGGCGACCTGTCTGTTCCCGATGAGATCCTTCTTGCCCTCAAGCACCGGCATTTCGGAACGAGCCCGGAAACGAAGATCTTCTTCTGCGATTTCGACGGGACCCTCGGAAATTCCGAAAAGAACATCTCCCAACAGACAAGAGAAGCCCTGGACCGTTTCGTCTCCCGCGGGAACATCTTCGTCCTCTCTTCCGGACGCGCGACCTGGGACGTCATCCAGCTGGCGAAGAGACTGAAGCTGGATTATCCGGACCTGTACCTTTCGGGATATAACGGATCGGAAGTATATTCCTGCAAGCAGCAGGCGAGCTTTTTCCGGGATACCCTTCCCCTGCACGCCGTAAAGCGCGTCTTTGAGATTGCGGAAAGCGTGGGCCTCTACTGCCAGACCTATGACCGGGACAGGATCGTCGTCAGAAGCCGCACCAAAGAGACCGACTATTATACAAAGGGCGTAAAAATGCCCGTAGAGGAACGGCAGGATCCTGCTGCCCTTTCCGAGGAACCCTGCAAGTGCCTGATCATTGAACTGGATCACACGGAAAAACTTCAGCCCTGCGCGGATCAGATCAACCGGGAATTCGCCGGCATCATCCACTGCATGCTTTCGAACGACAACTACCTGGAGGTCATTCCGGTCATCGCGAGCAAAGGGCGGACCGTGCGGTATCTGTGCCGGCTTCTCGGCATTGATCTGAAAAACAGCATCGCCGCCGGGGATGCGCCGAACGACATTCCCATGCTCGAAGCCGCCGGTACCGGGATCGCCATGATCAACGGTTCCGATGCTGTCAAAAAAGCCGCCGATATCGTCACTCTTACGGATAACAATAACGACGGTCTTGCATCTGTACTGGACCGGCTGTAATGCAAGATTATTAAGAATTGGAGCTGCTTTCCGGGTCGCGCTGATGCTGTGATGCTCCGGGGACGACCACGATCAATGGCTTTATCAGTTTTCTCTGTTCAATAAACAAGCGGATAGAATTCAAACGGGGCTGCCGCGCAAGGCAGCCCCGTTTTTTCAGGGTTATAGGACAAAAAGAGTTGGCGACTCACGAATATTTTTGTAATTTTGCTTATGGATTTACGCCCGCTGCTCTTTAACTACGGATGTATCTGTTGCCGGATCCCGTTTTCAGATGAGAAAAATACAATTCCATTTTCCTGATCAGGGAAGCTGTTTTTTTCATTACGGATGCACCTGCCTGCAGACATGATTTGCAGATGACCATATTCCGGTTACCTGCCCTTCTTGTTGGTAATATCTGCAGCCGGCTACGGATGCAAACGCTTCCGGCAACAGGATGCAGATGAAGATTTCCATTTTCCGGTCTGAAAATGGCCCTTTTTTCTGAGTCCGCTACGGACGAATTCATTTTCCGGCGCCGAATGAAGATGTGCATTCGGCAAATTACAGGAATTTCGCAGCCAAAGCACACTATATAAAGAGCCGGGACGTGAGTCAGTGTACCTGTCCCCGTGGCTCTACCCGTGGCTCTACATCAGATCGGGAATGTTCCGGACGGAATCCGCTTCCGTGATCGTGCGGATCGGCCGGCAGGGAACGCCGGCTGCAAGTGTGTTGTCGGGGATGTCCCTGGTGACAACGCTGCCCGCGCCGATCACACAACCGCTCCCGATCGTGACGCCGCCGCAGATGGTGACGTTTCCCGCGATCCAGCAGTTGTCTCCGATGACGATGGGCTTTGCGTATTCATGGTCTGTCATTTTCCCGTCTTCCCTGCGGAACTGGTTCCGCTCCTGGAAGCGCATGGGATGCATCGGCGTCAGGATGCTGACATTGGGACCGAAGAACGCGTTCTCCCCGATCGTGACCGGACAGCAGTCGATGCATGTGAAATTGAAGTTCATGAAAGAGTTCTTGCCGATCGTGGTAAACTCGCCGTAATCGAACTGGATCGGTCCCTGGAGGAAGACATTTTCCCCGAGATTCGGCAGAAGTTCTTTGATGATCTCTTCTCTTCTCGGATTCACCTCGGAAAGGGAATTGTATTCCGTGCACAGATCATGTGCCCTGGTCTTCATGGCGACCAGCTCCTCCACCATCGGATCATAGAGCTTCCCCGCAAGCATTTTTTCTTTTTCCGTCATTTCTTTTTACCTTTTTCCATAATTGTATTTCCGAACATTTTGCCGGGCCAGTTTCCGGACTTTTCCGGACTTTTCCGGACTTTTCCGGCTGGTCGGCAGCGCCGGCGGGAGGCATCAGAGGAATCAGAGGCATCAGCCTATGATCTGCAGTTCCTTCGGATAATGATTCAGGATCTCGGCGCCCTCTTTAGTCACCAGCACCAGGTCTTCGACGCGCACACCCGTATTCCCCGCAAGGTAGATGCCGGGCTCGATGGAAAAGATCATGCCGGGCTGCGCCGGTGTTGTATTGGCAGAGGATACGTCGCCGTATTCATGCTCCGCAAGGCCGATGAAATGCCCGAGTCTGTGGTTGAAGAACTCGCCGTAGCCTTCCTTTGCTATGATGGACCTGGCTGTATTGTCCAGCTCGCAGAGCGGGATCCCGGGGCGGACCTTTTTCTCCGCTTCTTCGTTGGCCTTTCTTGTCAGTTCGTAGATCTTCTTCGCTTCGTCGCTGACGGACTTAAAGTAGAAGGTCCTGGTCATGTCCGAGCAGTAGCCGTCTTTTTTACAGCCGACGTCGAACAGGACACAGTCCCCCGGCTGAATGACCGTATCATCCGGGCTGTGATGGGGGTCGGCCGCGTTTTTCCCGAAGGCGACGAGGGGCTCGAAGGAATATCCTTCCGCGCCGAGGTCACGGTAGATGTTCAGCATCTGGTCTGCGATCTCTTTTTCCGTCACGCCCTCGTGCACAAGGGTCTTGAAAACTGCCATGGCTTCGTCGTTGATCCGGGAAGCCTCGCGCATCTTCACCTGCTCTTCTGCGTCCTTGATTCCCCTGGCAAAATCAATGGCGATCGATGCGTTCACAAAGCCTGCTGCCGCCTTCTTCTCGATCAGGGGAAGCAGGAACCTGGCCTTCAGGTCCTTGTCAACGCCGAGCGGCGTATCGTGGTCCGTGTACCGTTCCAGGATCTCCGGCACAGGGTCCGTATCCTCATACCAGACCTTCGTAAGCGGCAATTCCTGCGGCACGTTGAAAAGCCGGTTCAGGAAAAACACATGCTCCCCGTTTACCTTCAGAAGGAGTCCGTAGAACCGCTCGAAGGGTTCCTGGTAGACGCCTGTCAGGTAACAGATCGACATCGGATCCGTCACCAGCATCTGGGAAAGTCCCATTTTTCCAAGTTCTGCCATGATTCTGTCGATACGTTCTTTTTTCATTGCTGCTGTTGCTCCTTTGTTGCTGTCATATTCTGTCATTTTGGTAGGGCCGCCTGGCCGCCTCTGGCAAAGCTGCCTCCGGCAGGGTTGCCGTTATTCTTTCAGGGCGTCCTGAAGCCGGATCGCAAAGAGGGCATCCGCTGCCGAATCCTTAAGAGGATAGGGGGCGCTGCCGCCGCGGACATAGCTGCCCATGCCCTGTAAAAGCTGCGCGATCGCGGTCTCGTCCTCGGTAAGCCCCGCTTCCCCGAAGGGCGGCGTATAGAGGATCTCATCTTTGAAGGCGATCCTCGTCACTTCCTCCGCCTTCTGAAGATTCGGGTTTTCATCCTCATATTCCGTGATGCTGCTTTCCGTGACGATCTTTTCTTTATGTCCGGCGCTGTTTTCATCCAGCCAGCGCACTTCGTCATCAAAGAGCTCGCCCCTGACGCCCTGGACTTTCACGTGGCTTCCGCGGATCGGCGAGCGGTACTGCTCGGAATCAAAATCATAGACGCAGACCTTGCCGTTCTCAAAACGGATCTGCGCGACGACGCGCTTTTTGTCCGCGACTCTTCCGTCCGTAAACGCTTCGTACCGGCTGAGGGTCTCCACGGTCGGGAAGGTATATTCCCGTGCCTGTAAAGTATAGGACATGTCCGCCGGAATATCCAGAAAATATCTGGCAAGACTGAAGCCGTGGTACTCATGGGCCAGGGAAAGATACAGGAAACCGGGGTCTCCGATCAGGCCGCTTTGCAGGATCTTTTTCCGAGCTATGTTCTGCGGATAAAGGAAATACTGCTCTGCCGTCACGAGCATTTTGCCCGCGGCTGCAAGCGCTTCCAGTTTCTCCGCGGTATTGCGGTCAAGGGCGCAGGGCGTTTCCGCAAGGACCGGGATCCCTTTTTCCAGCCAGTCGAAGGAGACCCGGGCAACGCTTGTTTTGCTGACTGCCACTACGACAAAATCCGGCGAGAGCGCTGTTACCTCATCTTCTGATGTGACGGCGCGGATGCCATATTTTTCCGACATCAGGTTCTTCTTTTCTTCCGTTCTGCAAAGCATGGCGCAGAGTTCAAAGTACTGCGGGAGCTTTTGGGCGATGCGGACGTAATACAGCGCGCGCCAGCCGGAGCCGATGATCGCGAAACGGATCTTTTTCTCACTCATGGTATCTTTGTGCCTCCTTCCGAAGCGGTCCGGGTTCAGCTTTCCTCGTACAGCTTTGCGAACTCCTCCAGCATGTCGCGGATTTCGATGTGCTGCGGGCAGTTTCCTTCGCACATGCCGCACTTGAGGCATTCGGACGCCTTTGCGTGATTCATGGAATAGCGCTGGTAATACATGTTGGTCTTGTTCCCGGTCACCGCGTGCAGGTTCAGAAGGCCGAAGTAGCCCGGGATGTTGACGCCGATGGGACATACTTCCATGCAGTAGCGGCAGCTCGTGCAGGGGACGCGGATGGACTTTTTCAAGATGGCGGTCAGCTCTTTTACCAGCTCCTGCTCCTTATCGCTCAGGGGTTTGAAGTCTGCCATATAGGCTGTGTTGTCTTCGAGCTGCTCCAGATTGCTCATGCCGCTGAGGACAACTTTCACGTTGTCGAGGGAGGCCACGTACCGGATCGCAAGGGAGGCCGGGGACGGCGCCTTTGGCGATGCCGGCGCCGCATTCTTATAGAAAGCATTAAATGCCTTCAATGCCTCCTCCGGAAGCCTTGCCAGCGTCCCGCCCTTGACAGGCTCCATGACAATGACTTCTTTTCCGTGCTTTTTCGCGACCTCATAGCATTTGCCGGACTGGGCCACTGCGCCGTCCCAGTCCAGGTAGTTGATCTGGAGCTGGACGAAATCGACCTCCGGATGGTCCGTCAGGATCCTGTCCAGCATGGCCGCATCGTCATGGAAGGAGAAGCCGATCTTTCTTGCTTTTCCCTCTTCCTTCATCTTCACGATGAACGGGAAGCCGCCGAATTCCTGCGTGCCGGTGTAGCGGTCCGTTCCCAGGTTGTGGAGAAGATAATAATCGAAGTACTCGACGCCGCAGCGCTCCAGCTGCTCCTGGAAAAAGCGCGGATAGTCTTCTGCCGATGTCACATGAAAGACCGGCATCTTGTCCGCAAGAAGGAAGCTCTCCCGGGGATGGCGCCTGACCAGCGCTTCCCGGACCGCCGCCTCCGAACATTCTTCATGATACGGATACGCCGTATCGAAATAAATGAATCCGCGCTCCAGATAAAGATCCACCATCTTCTTGAACTGCTCGATGTCTATGCTTTTCGGGTCGTTGGGATCCGTAAGGGGAAGACGCATTGTTCCAAAGCCTAATTTCTTCATGGCGATTTGCTCCTTTCGGGTGAGGTGAGGGGTGCCGCCGGGGGGCTGAGGCACGGAGCCGGGTCGGCTGAGTCGGCTGGGCTGAGTCGGGGGCCGCGGCCGAGTCATGGGGACAGGTCCGCTGACTCACTTGCCGGCTATGAACAGGACGCCCAGTGTTCCCGGTCCGCAATGGGAGGAAATGACGGCGCCTGCCCGGGTGATGTGGATCTCTTTGAAATGTCCGAGGCTCTCCAGGTACTCCCGCACTGCCGCAATGGTCTCTTCCGTGCAGCCGGAGTGGGTAATAAAGACACGGTCCTCGCAGGCTGTCAGGAGGTCTTCTTCCATATCTCTTACGTAGTCCGGAATGCAGCGATCCATTTTCCCGCGGTATTTCTTTCCGGGGTGCATGGCGCCGCCCGCGACTTCAATGCGGGGATGCAGCTTTAAGGCGGATCCGAGGAAGGCCGAAAGCCCGGAGCATCTGCCGCCCCGGTGGAGGTAAACAAGGGTATCCACCACGAAACTTGCCCTGACGTCGCCGCGGATCTTTTCGATCTCTGTCCTGATTGCAGCACCGCTCATGCCTTTCTGTGCCAGTTCTGCAGCGCGGAGCACCAGAAGGCCGATTCCGGTGGAAAGGTTCTCCGAATCAATGAGAAAGACCCTCTCCTGCATTTCCAGATCCTCTGCAGCCAGCCGGCAGTTATTGAAGCAGGCGGACATAGAAGATGAAATGGTGAAAACCACATATTCATCTTCTGAATCCTTATCCAGGTAATTCTCGAAATCCTGTACGCCGGGTGCTGCCGTCGTGGGTGTTTCCCCGTGTTCATCCGACCATCGGTACAGCCTGTCCGGCTCGATATTTACGCCGTCCCGGTACTCTTCGTCTCCCAGCCGTACATAAAGGGGTATGATCCGGATCCCGTAGCGCCGGATCAGTTCCGGTGACAGGTCACATGTGCTGTCTGCAAGAATTTTAACCATGGTTCTCCTCCTGAGTCACGGGGACAGGTCCGCTGACTCGTTGTGCGCAATATATCAGCCACGAAGCGCGTTAAAACCGTGCTTCGTGGCTGATTCTAACGTACCGCGCGAGTCAGCGGACCTGTCCCCGTGACTCCAAAAACATGTCATCTTCTCTTCCAGACATCGGTATTATCCAGGCCGATGTTATCCTCATAAAAGACCGGATCCAGTCCCTGTGCTTTCTGGTCCTCATAGTCCCTGAGGGCGGCAAAGGCGATCCGGGAAAGCAGGACGATCGCGATGATGTTGACGATCGCTTCCAGGCCCATGGTGATATCCGCAAGGCTCCAGGCAACATCCATGCTGTTCATTGCTCCCGTCATGACCATAAAGGCCGCCGCGATGCGGAAGATGATCAGCGCCATCTTATTCTTCGTAATGAAGAGGATGTTTGCCTCTGCGTAAAAATAATTGCCGACGATGGAGGTAAACGCGAACATGCACACCGCCGCCGTGATTACGTGAATGGACCAGGTCCCGAACTGTTTCGCCACGCTCTGCTGCACGAGCGGAATGCCGTTCAGGGTGGAATCTGTCTGATAAACGCCTGTCAGCAACAGGATAAAGACGGTCGCCGTGCAGATCATCAGGGTATCGATATATACGGAAATGACCTGCGCAAGGCCCTGTTTAGCAGGGTGCGAGACCTCTGCGGACGCCGATGCATTAGGCGCAGAGCCCATGCCCGCTTCGTTGGAGAACAGGCCTCTCTTGATGCCGTAGACCATGCAGGATCCCGTAAAGCCGCCGAAGATCGCCTTAAAATCAAAGGCGGAGCGGAATACCGATACCAGGACCGCCGGGATCTCGGAAATGTTCAGGATGATGATCAGGATGCCGATCACAATGTACAGGAAGGACATGATGGGGACCAGCACGGACGAGAGCCAGCCGATCTTGTCGGATCCCGCAAAGAACAGGTACAGGGATGCCATGAACAGGATACAGCCGATCGTGATGGGGACCGGCGAGCTGTGCAGGTTCGGCACATAGTATTCCATGGTGGAAACGATGTTGTAGGCCTGGAGGCCGTTGAAGCCGAAGGCGAAAGTCGCGATCAGCGAGATGGCGAAAATAACGCCCAGCCATCTGGCGTGCAGTGCTTTTTCAATATAATAGGCAGGCCCGCCCTTGAAGCCGCCGTCCTCTTCCCTCGTTTTGAAGATCTGCGCCAGTGTGCTTTCCACGAAGGCAGAAGCCGCGCCCAGGATCGCCATGAGCCACATCCAGAAGGCAGCGCCCGGGCCGCCCATGACAATGGCCGTCGCAACACCTGCCATGTTTCCGGTGCCGACACGGGACGCCGTTGCGATCATCAGGGCCTGAAAGGAAGAAATTCCGTCATCGGACGTTTTCTTCTCGAACATGCACCGGAAGCAGTCCTTGAGGAGACGGAGCTGAACGAAACGCGTGCGGATCGTGAAATAGATGCCCGCACCCGCCAGCATATAGATCAGGCACCAGGTGTAGAGAATGTCATCGAATTTTTCAAGAATTTCCGCAAAAGACATAAGACCCCCTTGGCTTTCGCGCCAATAATACATATGCAATCAGTGAATACAGTTTATTATACCAAAGGGCGAG
>CAMNCY010000073.1 GCA_946534785.1 uncultured Lachnospiraceae bacterium
CTCACCCGAAATCACCGATTTGTTGTACATTTGTTGTATGTTGTACAGCAAGGAGCCCGGAAACCCTTGAAAATACGGCATTTTACTCCTTGATGCTTTTCATTGTGGGGAACAGCAGCACATCTCTGATTGCCGCGGAATCCGTCAGGAGCATGACCAGTCTGTCGATACCGTATCCGATACCGCCGGTAGGAGGCATACCGATCTCCATGGCGTGCAGGAAATCCTCATCCGTATGCTGGGCTTCCTCATCACCTGCTTCGGAAAGAGCATCCTGCGCTGCAAAACGTTCTCTCTGGTCGATCGGGTCGTTCAGCTCGGAGTATGCGTTGCACATCTCCCAGCCGTTGATGTAGAGCTCGAACCTTTCCACCTTGGTGGGGTCGTCGGGCTTTTTCTTGGTAAGAGGAGAGATTTCGATCGGATGATCCATGATAAAGGTAGGCTGGATCATCTTGTCTTCACAGTACTCGTCAAAGAAGAGGTTGACGATGTCGCCCTTCTTGTGGCGGTCTTCGAATTCAATGCCTCTTTCCTTTGCCAGGGCTTTTGCTTCCTCATCCGTCTTGACCGTATCGAAATCAATACCGGTCTCTTCCTTAATGGCATCGACCATTGTCAGCTTGCGGAAGGGCTGGCCGAGGTCGATCTGCTTGTCGCCGTAGGTGATCAGGGTCGTGCCGCAGACTTTTTCCGCAACATAGCGGTACATGCTCTCGGTCAGTTCCATCATGCCGTAGTAATCGGTGTAAGCCTGGTAAAGCTCCATCAGGGTAAATTCCGGATTATGCCTGGTATCCAGTCCTTCATTCCGGAAAACACGGCCGATCTCGAATACTCTCTCAAAGCCGCCGACGATCAGTCTCTTGAGGTAAAGCTCAAGGGAAATACGGAGCTTTAAATCCTCATCGAGTGCATTGAAATGCGTCTCGAAGGGACGGGCTGCCGCGCCGCCAGCATTGGAGACGAGCATGGGGGTCTCTACCTCCATGAAGTCCCTGCCGGCAAGGAAGTTGCGGATCTCGCGGAGGATCTGGGAACGCTTCTTAAAGGTCTCCCTGACGTCCTCGTTCATGATCAGGTCCACGTATCTCTGGCGGTAACGCACATCCGTATCCTGAAGGCCGTGGAACTTCTCCGGGAGGGGCTCCAGGGACTTGGAAAGAAGCGTAAGTTCTTTTGCATGTACGGTCGTTTCACCGGTCTTGGTCTTGAAAACAAAACCCTTCACGCCGATGATATCGCCGATATCCATGCGCTTGAAATCCTTATAGGCTTCCTCGCCGATCTCGTCACGTGCGACATAGACCTGGATCCTGCCGTCCCTGTCCTGGACATTGCAGAAGGAAGCTTTGCCCATGACGCGCTTGAACATCATTCTTCCTGCGATGGAAACATCCTTGTTCTCAAGCTCCTCGAAGTTTGCCAGGATCTCTGCCGAATGATGGGTCTGGTCGAATTTTACGATCCGGAAAGGATCCTTTCCGGCTGCCTGAAGCTCTGCCAGCTTCTCACGTCTTACTTCGGAAAGCTTGGAAACATCCTGCTGGTTCTGTCTGTTATTTCCGTTCTGATTCTCTGCCATCTTGATTCCTCTTAATTACGCAAAAGCAGCTGCCCTTGCAGGCAGCTGTTGTTTCAACGCAGGCGTTTCCTGAGCCTGCCCATTGCCCTGTCCTTATACGTCTGACCTGTCGATGGACAGCACCTTGTAGGCGATGGTGCCGGCCTGGGTATCTACCTTGACGGTATCGCCGACCCTTGCGCCCATGAGCGCACGGCCTACGGGAGATTCATTGGAGATCTTGCCCTTGAGGCTGTTGGACTCCGAAGAACCAACGATCCAGTATTCCAGGTCCTCATCATATTCCACATCATGGAGTTTTACTTTGCAGCCTACGCTGACCTTGTCGAGGGTAACTTCTTCTTCCACGACGACTTCGACGTTCTTGAGGATCTTCTCGAGTTCTTCGATCCTTGCCTCGATATCCCTCTGTTCATCCTTGGCTGCATCATATTCCGCGTTCTCGGAAAGGTCGCCCTGCTCACGTGCTTCCTTGATCTTCTCCGCGACTTCCTTACGTCTTACAACCTTCAGCTGGTGCAGTTCATCTTCATACCGCTTTAAGCCCGCATAAGTTAATACACTTTTTTTCTCTTCCATGATTGATTCAAACTCCCACTATACACACACTGATTATTATCTATTCTCCCCGGAAACCGAAGTTTCCATTGGCACTAAATTATACCATAATCCCGCATACTGTCAATTTACGCGTAAGGGAATTCTTTTGCCAGCATCTCTTCCAGTTCTTCGAAGGTCTCCACGGTGTTGACTCTGGCACGGAGCTTCGATGCTCCCGGGAATCCCTGCACATACCAGGCGACATGCTTGCGCATCTCCCGGATGGCCGCTTTTTCCGGACGGAGCTGCTTCATGAGCTGCGCGTGCCGGAGGATCATCTGGACGATCTCCCGGCGGCTGGGGCGCTCCATGGGCTTTCCGGTCTCCAGGTATTCGTTGACTTCGCGGAAGATCCAGGGATTTCCCTGCACGGCCCTTGCGATCATGACGGCCCGGCACCCCGTTTCCTCCAGCATCCGTTTTGCGGAAGGCCCGTCCGTAACATCGCCGTTTCCGATCACGGGGATGTGCACCGCTTCCACGACGTCGCGGATGATATTCCAGTCTGCTTTTCCGGAATACATCTGGGTCTTCGTTCTTCCGTGGACCGTTACGGCTGCTGCACCGCCTGCTTCCGCCGCCAGGGCGCATTCCACGGCATTTGTATGCTCCATGTCAAAACCGCGGCGCATCTTGACCGTGACGGGCCGGGACGTGTGCTCGCAGCAGGCCTTTACGATCTTCTCGATAAGACCAGGATCCTTCATCAGTGCGGAACCTTCCTTATTATTGACGATCTTCGGGACGGGGCACCCCATGTTGATGTCCAGAATGTCAAATGTCTTCCCTTCGATCATTTCGCAGGCCTCTGCCATCACCTCCGGCTCATGGCCGAAGAGCTGGAGCGAAACCGGCGCCTCCTCCGGGCAGGTCGCCATCAGGTCGTCTGTTTTCCTGTTCCGGAACGTGATCGCCTTGGCGCTGATCATTTCCATAACGACCAGCCCCGCGCCCTGTTCCTTGCAGAGAAGCCTCATGGCAAGATCGCTCACGCCTGCCATGGGCCCGAGGACGGTCTGATTCGGTATGGTCACATTTCCGATTTTCCATTCCATTTTCCGCGTTCTGCCTTTCTTTCCGCGTTCTGCGCTTGCGGCGCATGCGGCTTTCTGCCGTTTTTTACTGCTCTTCTTCGTCTTCCTCCAGCAGTACCGAAGGGTCCATGTGCAGGAATTTCACCTTGTAATAAACGGCCAGGGACTGGAAAAGCTCCTTTTTGGTCTGGCGGATCTTTTTGATCAGAAGGCCGCTCCCGATCTCATCATAAAGATAATCCCCGTCTTCTGCGGCCGTATCCATGACAAGGTCGCCCGTCGGCGTAAAGCCGATCGTAAAGATGCCGCCCACTTCGGCAGTGAACAGCACGCAGATGATCCGGAGCTCTTCTTTTATATTTTCCGGAAGGGCATCGAAATTCCTGTTAAAATAGTACTTCTTGTCATATGCGTTCGCACCGCATAATACGATCCGGTATTTTCCTTCCTGTGCATAATCATCCTGCAGGCGCTTATCCCGGAGAAATTCCTCCTGCGCCCGGGAATATCCGGTATCTTCGATATGATCAGACATAATCCATAACTCCTCTGACTGAGATCTCACCCGCACCCACGCATCTTGGCGCATCCTCTCCCGGCACATGAACGATGAGTTCGCCGGTATCCGTAATGCCGCCGGCTGTTCCGGTATATTCTCCCTTCGGATCCAGGACCCTGACCGTGCGGCCGATGTTGACAAGGCCGGCTTCGTAGGCCTTTTTCAGCCCTGAGAGGTCTTCTGTTTTCTCAAAGATCTCATAGTCCTTTTCAAAGTGCTTCCAAACGGACGCCGTAAGCGCTGCCCGGTTGACCTGCCTCTCCAGGGCAAGGCACAGGGACGTTGCCGTCTTTGCGATCTCTTCCGGGAAGTTCCTCATATTGACGTTGATGCCGGTGCCGATGACGACGTCCTTGATCTGCATTTCCTCCATGCGCATCTCTGTCAGGATCCCGGCGGTTTTCCGGTAGACGGCGCGTTCTTTTTCATTTCCGTCATCCTTCAGGACGACGATGTCATTCGGCCATTTGATTCCGAAGCGGACGCTCCTGTCATGTTCTGTTTCTTCCAGGGCCTGGTATACGGAAAGTGCCATGACCAGTGTCAGCATGGGCGCGGCGGCAGGCTTCACCCGGGGCTTCAGGAGGATGCTCATGTAGATATTGCCGGCAGTCGGCGATATCCAGGCCCTGCCCCGGCGTCCCTTCCCGGACGTCTGTTCTCCGGCAACGACCAGGGTCCCGTGCCCTGCTCCCGCATCGGAAAGCACCATGCAGTCGTCGTTGGTCGATCCGGTCCTTTCTTTATAGATAAGGGGCCTGCCTGCCCAGGCGGTCGTAAACCTTGTTTCCAGCTCTGCCTGGTTCAGAAGATCTCCGCCTTCTGCGGCAACAAGGCGGTACCCTCTGTTGGTTACCGCCTCGATGGTATATCCTTCGTTTTTCAGCTGTCCGATCGCTTTCCAGACAGCTGTCCTTGATACGCCGAACTTTTCGCTCAGCTCCTGGCCGGAGACATAATCTCCGGATTCCATTAAGACCTTTAAGATCTTTTCTTTCATAACGCTGGTCCTGTACTGATCCGTCCCGTATTATTCGTATTATTTCTGATAGCCGAGAGTCGCCGCAATGACTGCCTTGATCGTATGCATACGGTTCTCCGCCTCCTGGAATACGACCGACTGCACGCTCTCGAATACTTCGTCGGTCACTTCCATTTCATTGAGGCCGTATTTTTCATGGATCTTCTCGCCGATGCCGGTCTTGAGATTATGGAAGGCGGGAAGGCAGTGCATGAAGACTGCATTTTCTTTTCCGAGCTTCATGATGTCCGAAGTGATCCGGTAAGGAAGAAGGTCCGTGATCCGCTCCTGCCATACTTCATCCGGCTCTCCCATGGAGACCCAGACATCCGTATAGAATACATCCGCATCCTTTGCGGCCTCTTTGGGATCTTCTGTAAGAAGGATGCTGCCGCCGGTCTTTGCGGCGATCTCTTCACACTGTTTTACCAGGGCAGGATCGGGAAAATATTTCCGGCTCGAGCAAAGGACAACGTCCATGCCCATCTTGGCGCCGACGACCATCAGGGAATTTCCGGTGTTGTATCTGGCATCGCCGAAGTACGCCAGCTTGATTCCCTTCAGCTTTCCGAAGCACTCCCGGATCGTCAGAAGGTCTGCCAGCATCTGCGTCGGATGAAATTCATTGGTAAGGCCGTTCCAGACAGGGACCTTGGAGAATTTCGCAAGCTCCTCCACGATCTCCTGGCCGTATCCGCGGTATTCGATCCCGTCGAACATGGAAGCCAGGACGCGTGCCGTATCGGCAATGGATTCCTTTTTGCCGATCTGGGAACCGGAAGGATCCAGATAGGTGGTGCCTATTCCCAGGTCATGCGCTGCGACTTCAAAGGAGCACCTTGTCCTTGTGCTCGTCTTCTCGAAGATCAGTGCGATGTTCCTGCCGCGCAGGCGGTCTACGGGAATGCCGTTTTGTTTTTTCTTCTTGAAATCAGCTGCGAGATCTACCAGATATTCGATCTCTTCCGATGTGAAATCCAGGAGCTTCAGGAAATCTCTTCCTTTAAAATTCTCATTCGTCATGTTCGTCACCCTCTGTATTATTCCATTGAATATGCACGTCTGCGGTTCCTGAAAGTCTATTCGTTTATATTACCATAGCGAAAAAAAAATAAAAACCTCTGCCCGGCAGGGGATTCATCCTCTTTCCGGGCAGAAGCCGTATGCAGTCAATATACATTACACAGTACATGCTTATTCAGTTCGTGCTCCATGCAGTACGTGCATTACGCAGCGCCGAAGAATGCGTGGGCGCCTATGATCAGGCCGCCTCTGTGCAGTTCCTTTCTCATGAAGAACACGCAGTCTCCAACCGGTCTTCCGCCGGCGAGGGCTTCCATTGCCGCCGCATAGCAGCTTTCCGGTGCGCTGTTCTTTCTGAGGACCCGCTTCAGCCATCCTGTCCCCACGGGTGTGAACTGTCCCTTTTCATAAATGACATCCGTAATGGTGTCGGGAAAAGCATCGCTCTCTACTCTGTTAAGTACGACGTTCGCAACGGCGACCTTGCCGGTATGGCTCTGGTTGCCTGCTTCGCAGTAAATCAGGGATGCAAGGAGGCGCACCTCTTCCGGCGTTGCCGGATAAAGAAGCTGCGGCACCGTATCCGCTGTAACATCTGTAATCTCTGTGTCTTCTGCTTCTTCAATGGTTTCCGCCGCCTTCGCAGCTTCCTCTTCCTTCATGGCTTCTGCCGCCTTTATGATCTCTGCTGCTTTTGCAGCTTCCACTGCTTTTGCAGCTTCCGCTGCCTTTGTCGCTTCGGCTGCCTTTACAGCCTCAGCCGCTTTTGCCGCCTTCACAGCCTCTGCTTTCTTAGATGCCTTCGCAGCCTCTGCTGCTTTTGCGGCCTCTGCCGCTTTCATGATTTCAGCTGCCTTAGCGGTCTCTTCCGCCTTTGCAGCTTCCGCTGCCTTCAGGGCGTCCATGGTTTTCATGGCCTCTGCCGCCTTCAGCGCATCCATAACTTCTGTTTCTTCGCCGTCTTTACTCTCTGTCTCAAGGACAGCATCCTCTGTAACTTCTTTAATTTCGCTTTCCGCAACTGCAGCAGAATCAACCGTCTTTTCAGACTCCGGTACCTCTGCCGCATATGCCTTAACAGAAAAGATCGTCATGATGGCAATGACTGCCAGTGTCTTCATGAGCTTTTCTGCCGCTTCTCTTAAAGTTTTCATTTTGTGTATTGAAGTACCTCCGTACCCGATATCGGGATCTTACGATCGACCTGTTTTGATACCGGTTATTTGTTTCTTTTTTGTTCTAAGTTATTACTCTTTGATGTCAATTATTACAGATTTATTACTGCGAATGCTCGATATAATACCACTGTGATTTAGATTTGTCAAATTATGGATATAAAAATGGATCTTTAGTCCCATTTTTGTGTTTTTACGGGGTTTTGACCCCTCCGGACAGGAGATTTCGCTTATGGATTTACGGCCGCTCCTCTTTAACTACGGACGAATCTGTTGCCGGATTCCGTTTTCAGATGAGAGTTTTTCTATTTCATTCTCCTGATTATGGAAAGTGTTCTTTGAATTACGGATGCACCTGTCTGCAGACATGATCTGCGGATGACCATATTCCGGTTGCCTGCCTTTCTGATAAGTAATATCTGTAGCCGGCTGCGGATGCAAACTCTTCCGGTCACAGGATGCAGATGAAGATTTTCATTTTCCGCTCTGAAAATGACCCTGTTTCCTGAGACCACTACGGACGAATTCATTTTCCGGCGCCGGATGCAGATGTGCTTTCTGCAAATCACAGGAATTTCGCAGCCAGAGCACCTCAAAAAAAGAGCGGAACGTGAGTCAGTGTACCTGTCCCCGTGACTCCACCCGGGCGTCACGCCCGGCGAAAATGGGCATAAAAAATCATCCTGTCCCCGGTGAAAACAGAGGACAGGATGAATGCTTGCTTTACATATATTGGATTATAGTTTCTTGCGGATTATAGTTTTCCGGGGATCACAGTTTCTTGGATTTCTCCACGCAGGCGCCGATCGCTTCCATGACGGCCGCCCGGAAGCCGTTCTGCTCCAGGACTTCCAGTCCTTCGATCGTCGTGCCGCCGGGGGAGCAGACCATGTCCTTGAGTTCTGCGGGATGTCTGCCGGATTCGAGCATGAGCCTTGCGCTTCCCATTACGGTCTGCGCGGCGAAGCGGTAGGCCTGTTTCCGCTGCATGCCGCCCTTGACGGCCGCATCCGCCATGGCCTCAATGAACATGAAGACATATGCGGGAGAGGAGCCGCTGACGCCGCCTACCACATCCATCAGGTTCTCGTTGACGACTTCTGCCGTGCCGAAGCTTGCGATGATCCGCAGGGCCGTACGAAGGTCCTCATCCGTGACATTCTCGTTGCGGCAGAGTGCGGAACATCCTTCCTGCACCAGTGCCGGTGTGTTGGGCATGCAGCGCACGATCTTGACCGGCCGGGAGAAATACTGGCTGATCCATTTGGTCGTCTTGCCTGCTGCCACGCTGATGATGAGCTTGTTCTCATCAATGGCGTCCATGATTTCTTCCAAAACAACCGGGAGCGTCAGGGGCTTGACGGCAAGGATCAGGATATCCGCCGCCGAAGCGACTGCCTTGTTGGATACATTCGTGCGGATCCCGTATTCCGACGAGACTCTGTCCATTGTTTCCTGTGTTGCCGAGGAACCTATGATGTCCTCCGGATTGACCAGCTGATCCTTCAGGATGCCGCTGATCATGGCTTTTGCCATGTTTCCGAGTCCGATAAATCCTATCACCATAACCTGATCACCTCCAAAATATAATATTGCTTCCGCCCCGGGCGGGACGCTTCATGGATGTATTATTGCTTCCGCCTCTGGCGGGATGCTTCATATAAAAGGATCCCCGCCGACATGGCGGCGTTGAGCGATTCGATCTTTCCCTCCATGGGGATCAGGATCTTTTCATCGGCCATTTCCGCTGCGTCGAAAGAAAGCCCGTTTCCTTCATTTCCGATGAGGAAAGCGCTTGGGCCTGTGTAATCCGGCGCATCATACATGTCCTTCCCGCCAAGATGGGCCGCATACAGCCGGACCCCGGCTTTCTTAAGCCCTGCAAGGGACGGGATAAGGTCTTCCGTTATCACAAACGGCATGCGGAAGATCGCGCTCATGGTGGCCCGTACCGTCTTGGGATTGAACAGATCCACCGTGCCCCGGTTCAGGAGAATTCCGGTAACGCCCGCAGCTTCCGCCGTCCGGAACATGGTCCCGAGATTCCCGGGATCCCGCACATCCTCCGTAATAAGAAGGAGCGGCGCCTTCCCGGCA
>CAMNCY010000074.1 GCA_946534785.1 uncultured Lachnospiraceae bacterium
CAGCCAGAGAATCCTGGCCTGGCTCGATCCCGCCGCCTATGCGGACGTCGTCGGCTTCCAGACCCTGCAGGCACTGTACGGGATCGGCTCGGGCGGCATTATCGGAAAGGGCCTCGGACAGAGCATGCAGAAGCTCGGCTACATCCCGGAAGCCCAGAACGATATGATCTTTTCCATCATCTGCGAAGAACTCGGCCTGTTCGGCGCGATCTCCATCATCATGCTGTTCGTGATCCTCTGCTGGCGGATCATGATCATCGCCACGAATGCGCCGGACCTTTTCGGCGGCATGATCGCAACGGGCGTCATGGTCCACATTGCGGTGCAGGTCATCCTGAACATCGCCGTTGTTACGAATACGATCCCCAACACCGGTATTTCCCTTCCGTTCATCAGCTACGGCGGCTCCTCCGTCATGTTCCTCCTGGCGGAGATCGGAATGGTCATCAGCGTTTCCAGAGAGATCCGCCTTAAGGAAATCGGAAAATCATGAAATACGAGGATGATTACCGGTTCGACGACACTCCGGAGGATTACGAAGAGGAAGCGTATTCCGGATATAAGGAGGAAGAAGGACCGGATTACGGGGAACCGGATTACGAAGAGGATGCTCCGGAGGGGGATGAATACAGGGACGGAGACGAATACGGGTATGGAGAAGAATACGGCTACGGGGAGGAATACCCCGGAGAAGAGCCGGATTACGAGCCGCTCTATGATGAGTACGGCTATGAATATGATTATGATGCCCAGGCGTATATCCGCTCCCGGGTCAGGGTACGCAGACTGATCGTTCTTCTTGCGGTCTCCTTTGTCCTGACAGCCGTGATCTCGGTCCTGAGCTTTCTGTATTCTTATTATAAGGTCAGGAACGTCCGGATCAGCGGGAGCACCCGCTACACGGATGAGGAGATCGAGGATTTTGTCATGGGCGGGTTCCTCGGCGACAATTCCCTGCTTATGGGCCTTCGGTACCGGGACAAGGCGATCGAAGACGTGCCCTTTGTCGAAGCCATCGACGTGCAGATCCTTTCCCACGACTCGGTGGACATTACGGTCTATGAGAAAACACTGGCCGGCTATGTGTCCTACCTGGGAAGCTATATGTATTTCGACAGGAGCGGCACGGTGGTGGAGTCCTCCAATGAGAGGGCGGAGGGGATCCCCGAGGTGACGGGCCTCAAATTCAGCCGGATCGTTCTGGGGCAGAAGCTTCCGATCGAGGATCCGGGGATCTTCGACAGGATCCTGGATATCTCGCAGATCCTGGCAAAATACGGTCTTACGGCAGACCGGATCTATTTTGACTCCCGCAGCAACATGTCCGTGTATTTTGAGAATGTCCGGGCGGAGCTGGGGAATGATGATTACATGGACGAGAAGGTCTCCAACATCGAAAAGATCCTGCCTTCCCTGGAGGGGAAGAAGGGGACCCTGGAAATGTCGGCCTACAGTTCCTCCACGGAATTCATCACCTTTAAGGAAGATCAGGAAAAAGAAGAAGACTGAGAATATTCCGCCGCCATGGGCGTCAGTCCTGCTGCGGCCTGCGGAATTTATCGGTTGCATTCTTTTTGCTTAGATTGTATTATAAACTAGAATTAATCTAGTACTTTTTTGAAATTTTTGAAAATATTCAGTGGTAGCAAAGAGGAGGCACATCGTGCTGGAGATCAGAACAGAAGAGAACGAAACAGCCTGCAAGATCATCGTTGTCGGTGTAGGCGGTGCGGGAAATAATGCGGTCAACCGCATGGTAGAACAGGAAATCACCGGTGTGGAATTCATCGGCGTCAATACGGATCTGCAGGCTCTGCAGCGCTGCAAGGCGCCCAAGCTGATCCAGATCGGACAGAAGCTGACAAGAGGCCTTGGCGCGGGCGCAAATCCCGAGGTCGGCAAGAAGGCAGCCGAAGAGAGCGCGGAAGAGCTTTCCGCAGCGCTCAAGGGCGCGGATATGGTCTTTGTCACCTGCGGTATGGGCGGCGGTACGGGTACCGGCGCGGCTCCTGTTGTCGCAAAGCTTGCCAAGGATCAGGGAATCCTTACGGTCGGCGTTGTTACCAAGCCTTTCAGCTTTGAGGCAAAGGCCCGCATGCAGAAGGCGCTGGGCGGTATCGACAATATCAAGCCCAGTGTCGACACACTGATCGTGATCCCGAACGACAAGCTTCTGGAGATCATGGACCGCAGGACCAATCTTCCGGATGCACTGCGCAAGGCGGATGAAGTCCTTCAGCAGGCAGTCCAGGGCATTACGGACCTGATCAATGTTCCTTCCGTCATCAACCTTGACTTCGCGGATGTCCAGACGGTCATGCGCAACAAGGGCATCGCGCACGTGGGTATCGGCTACGGCAAGGGCGACGACAAGGCGACACAGGCGGTCAAGATGGCTGTCGAGTCCCCGCTTCTGGAGACAACGATCAGCGGTGCTACGGATATCATCCTGAACATCTCGGGCGATGTATCCCTGTTCGATGCCAATGATGCGGCATCCTTCGTAAGAGAGCAGACCGGCGACGACGTCAACGTCATCTTCGGTGCGAAATATGATGAGTCCGATACGGATTCCTGCATGGTGACCGTCATTGCGACCGGTATCGGCCAGAACGAGAACGCCAAGAAGAAACCGCAGGCGAACCCGTTCCAGACAAGACGCCCGTTCAACCCGAACGAGCAGGCACAGCAGGGCGCAGGCTTCGGCCAGGCCGGCTATCCGCAGACAGGCTATCCCCAGGCCGGATACCCGCAGGCAGGCTATCCTCAGCAGGGTTATCCGCAGGCAGGCTATCCTCAGCAGGCAGGATATCCCCAGGCCGGATACCCGCAGGCAGGTTATCCGCAGGCCGGTTACCCGCAGCAGGGTGCGGGCGCATTCGGACAGCAGCCCAGAAGATTCAATCCCGGCAGCATTCATACAGCCGGAGCCGATAATTCCAATATTACGATACCGTCTTTCCTGACAAGGAAGAAGGATACGGATGACGAGGATACCTTTGACTGATCCGTAACTGACGGCTGAGCATTAGCTTGAAAGATGACCCGTGTCGGATGATTCTCCGATACGGGTCTTTTAAGAACAGAGGGAATGTCCGGAGGACGCTTTCCGTGATGTTCCCTGCGGGAGACTTACATGAAGTTCAATGAGGAACAGATCCGTTTTCTGGAAAAATATCTGGGAATCGAACATGCGGCGCTTACGGGGCCTCTGGAGGAAATGGACGAGGATTTTCTTCTGGAGATCGGGGACCGCTGTTTTGACCTGGAGCTGGAAGGGGATATCGCGGACGGCAGCAAGATGCCCGATCACTGCCGTATTGCCGCTGATATATATTCACTGATCAACGATTAGGAAAGGAGCTGCTAATGGCGAACGCGTTTATGATCAACGAAAAGGATTCGATAGCCACCGTTACGGAAGCGGTCGGATCCGGGGAGACCGTTCATGTTGCCATGGACGGAAAGGTAACGGACATCACGGCACTGGATCCCATACCGAAGTACCATAAGATCGCGGTATGTCCCGTGAAAAAGGGCGACAACGTCTATAAATACGGGGAAGTGATCGGCCATGCAACGCAGGATATCCGGGTCGGCAATCATGTCCATGTACAGAATCTGACGGATAAGGAATAGGAGGTGCCAGATGGAATTATACGGATACAGAAGGCCTGACGGCAGAGTCGGCATTCGGAACCATGTCGTGGTCATGCCCGGCGTTTTGTGCGGCGAAGTGGCTTCCAGAAAAATCGTGGAAAAGGTCCCGGGCACTACCTTCCTTTCGAACCCCAACGGCTGCGGACAGAACCATATCGATCTTGCAACGACGGTGGACATCCTTTCCGGCATGATTGCGAACGGAAATGTTTACGGCGTCCTGGTCGTGGGCCTTGGCTGTGAATTCATGACGGAAGACGTGATCAAGAAGGCCGTGCGTGCCAAGACGAACAAGCCCTTCTATTATCTCTGCATCCAGGAGGAGGGCGGCATCGCAAGGACCGTGGAAAAAGGCTCCGCCATCGCGGCAAAGATGGTCGAGGAAGCCTCTGCCCTGAAAAAAGAAAAGATCGAGCTCTCGGACCTTATCCTGGGCCTTGAGTGCGGCGGCTCGGATCCCACCTCCGGTTTTTCCAGCAATACCGTACTCGGAAAAGTCACGGACCGCATCATCGAGGCGGGCGGAACCGCCATCATGAGCGAGACGGCGGAATGTATCGGCGCCGAGCATATCATGCGCGACAGGGGCCGGACGCCCGAGATCGGAAAGCAGCTTTACGATACGATCCTGAAATGGGAGAAGGACCGTCTGGAAGAGTCCGGAGAGAATATCCGCGACAGCAACCCGTCCCCCGGAAACCAGGAAGGCGGCATCACGACCCTGTCCGAAAAATCCCTGGGCTGCATCCACAAGAGCGGCAGCCATCCTTTTGACGGATGTTATGAATACGGCAAGATCATTGATGAGAAGGGACTGTATTTCATCAACGCCTCTGCCTATGATGTCGTAAATACCGTGGCGCTTGTCGCGGCAGGCTCCCAGGTCGTCGCCTTTACGACCGGCCGCGGAAACCCGATCGGAAATCCCATCGCGCCTGTCGTCAAGATCACCGGAAACCATGATGCGGCGCTCTGGCTCGAGGATTTCATCGACTTCGATACCAGCCAGACGATCACCGGAGAGAAGACCTTTGCCGAGCTCGGCGAAGAGATGCTGGAGAAGATCTGCAGCATCTGCAACGGCGAACCCACCAAGTCGGAGATCAACGGTGCCTGCGAGATGAGCATCAACCAGGATTTCAGTTATACATAAAAAACCGGGTTGCGAAGACGGCAGGTCCCTGCCGGTTTTTGCGGAAAAACATGACGGGCAGCCTGTATGCACCCCCTGCGGGGCGGCATGCCGGCTGCCTGAAATTAAATAAAAAAAGTGCTGTATTTTATCAGAGAATGGTGCTATTATATTAATCGCTGCGGGGATATAGCTCAGCTGGGAGAGCGCTGCGTTCGCAACGCAGAGGTCACGGGTTCGAATCCCGCTATCTCCATCCTTGGCAGGGGCAAGCCGGAATCTGGTGCAAAACACGGGTTCCGGCTTCTTTTTATGTAAAACCTGTAAAATGCATCCAAAAGGAGAGGACTATGAAGAATATAGTTTTGGGAAGTACCGGCATCACGGTTCCCCAGAATGCCTTCGGGGCGCTTCCGATCCAGAGAGACTCCAAAGAGGTGGCGGTAAAACTGCTCCGGAGAGCCTATGAAGGCGGTATGCGCTATTTTGACACGGCAAGAGGCTATACGGACAGCGAGGAAAAACTGGGCGCTGCCTTTGAAGGAATGCGGGAGAAGATCTTTATCGCAACGAAAACACCCTCCCGGACGCCGGAAGGCTTCTGGAAGGATCTGGAGACGTCCCTTCGCTGCCTGAAAACGGATTACATCGATGTATACCAGTTCCATAACCCGGATACCTGCTACAGGCCCGGGGACGGGAGCGGGATGTACGAATGTATGCTGGAAGCAAAGGAAAAAGGTCTGATCCGCCATATCGGCGTTACGGCACATAAGATCGGTGTCGCCATGGAAGAGGCTGCTTCCGGACTGTATGAAACACTGCAGTTCCCGTTCAGTTATCTCGCGGGTCCGAAGGAAAAGGAACTGGTGGAGCTCTGCCGGAAGAACAATGTGGGCTTCATTGCCATGAAAGGCCTCTCGGGCGGCCTGATCAACCGTTCTGATGCCGCCATGGCGTTCATGACACAGTATGACAACGTCCTTCCCATCTGGGGCGTCCAGAGAGAACGGGAACTGGAAGAGTGGATCTCCTACATGGAAAACACGCCTTCCATGACGGAAGAGATGGCGGCTTTCATTGAAAAGGAGAACCGGGAGCTGTCCGGCGATTTCTGCAGGGGCTGCGGATACTGCATGCCCTGTACCGTGGGGATCAGGATCAACGACTGCGCAAGAGTATCCCTCCTGCTCAGGAGATCTCCTTCCGCAAAATGGCTGTCGGAACCCTGGCAGAAGGAAATGGAGAAGATCGACGACTGCATTGACTGCAGGCTGTGCACGACAAAATGTCCCTATGAGCTCGATACGCCGGCGCTTCTTCGGAAGAACCTGGCCGATTACCGGAAGGTCATTGCGGGCGAAGTAAGTGTTAATACGTAATGCTATGAAGAACGGATCTGTGCTATCATTTATATAACCGTTCATTTGCAAATATGATTTTGGCAGGGGATGTGTTTCTGCGGGGAGATTTTCCGCGGAATGACATGCCGGCAGAGGAAAAAAACTATGGCACTTGAGAACAGACCTACAGGTCGTAAGAAAACATACGGGACCGGCGGAAGCGGCGTCCATAAGAAGGGAACGGGTCTCGGGACCGGTCCTGTCGGAAGCGGAAACGGATATGCCGGCAGGAATGACAGACCTGCTTCCGGCGGCGGAGGCGGCAAACGGAGCGGCGGCGGTGGCGGCATGATGAAGCTTTTGATCCTTGCTGCGGTCGTGCTTTTAGGCGGTGGCGGCGGACTTTCCACCATGCTGGGCGGAGGATCCACCGGAACATCCACACAGCCTTCTTCCTATTCGGCACCTGCACAGCAGACGGCACCGTCCCAGCAGACGGTTCCTTCCCAGAGCGTGTCCCAGCAGGCATCCTCCCAGCAGGCATCGTCCCATACAACGTCTTCTTCCCAGAGCAGTTCCCAGGGAGGATATTCGAATACGGTCGGCGGTTTTCCCTTCAGCTCCCAGGGGACCTATACGACTTCCCCTGTCTTTACCCAGAGCACCGGAACGCTGGATGAGAACGTTGCGGACGGCATCCGGGACCGTTATACGAAGATCAAAGGCAACAATGCGGATACTGTCACCATCATGGTCTATATGTGCGGCGCCGACCTGGAATCCAGGAGCGGCATGGCATCCCGCGACCTGCAGGAAATGGCTTCCGCAAGTCTGAATAATATCAATCTGATCGTCTACACCGGCGGTGCTTCCAGATGGAACAACAACATCATTTCCAATAAGGTGAACCAGGTCTACCAGGTCACGGGCGGCGGCGTAAAGCGTCTTGTGGACAACGCCGGCACCGGCGCCATGACGGATCCCAACACACTGGCTTCCTTCATCAAGTACTGCGCCAATAATTTCCCGGCAGACCGGAACGAGCTGATCTTCTGGGACCACGGTGCAGGCTCCGTATCCGGATACGGATATGACGAGAAGAATCCGAGAGCCGGCAGCATGTCCCTTGCGGGCATCAACCAGGCGCTGAAGGCAGGCGGCATGAAGTTCGACTTCATCGGTTTCGACACCTGTCTGATGGCCACGATGGAAAACGGCCTGATGCTCAGCAAGTACGCGGACTACATGGTCGCTTCGGAAGAAACGGAGCCCGGCTACGGCTGGTATTATACGAACTGGCTGAATTCCTTCAACAGGAACCGTTCCATGCCGACGATCGAGATCGGAAAGCAGATCGTGGATGACTTTGTCACCACCAGCGCAAAGAGCTGCCCCGGCCAGAAGGCCACCCTTTCCGTTGTTGACCTCGCAGAACTGGAATATACGGCACCGGATGAGCTGAGTGCTTTTTCCAAGAGCATTTCAGACCTGATCGAGAAAAAGGAATACAAGACGATCTCCGTAGCCAGGAACAGCACGCGTGAGTTCGCGACGACCTCTCCCATGGACCAGGTCGACCTGGTGGATCTTGCGGAGAACATGGGGACCGCGGAAGGCAAGTCCCTTTCGAAGACACTGCGCAGCGCCATCAAGTACAACCGTACCTCCAGCAATATGTCGAACGCGTACGGCCTTTCCATCTACTTCCCTTACCGGAAGATCTCCCTGGTGGACAGCGCCGTCAAGAATTATTCCGCGATCGGACTGGATGATGATTACAGCAAGTGCATCCAGGAATTCGCGAGCGTAGCGGTATCCGGCCAGACAGCGGCCGGCGGAGGGGTGACGGGAAATCCCCTGTCCTCCCTGTTCGGAGACTATACCGGATACGGAAGCAGCTACGGCAGCGGATCTTCCGGCTCCTACGGTATGAGCTATGATTCTTCGGAAGTGATCGGACAGCTCCTGGGAAGCCTGCTTTCCAGCAGCCTCTCCGGAAGAAGCATTCCGGGTCTGGATGATTCCAACTCCGGCTTCCTTTCCGAAAGAAGCCTTCCCGTTGAGGACGTTGCCGACTATATTTTCGACAACCATTTTGAAACGGCCAACCTTCAGTGGCAGATCGCAGACGACGGCACCCGTGTGATGGAGCTTCCGGAAGAGCAGTGGAGCCTTGTCAACGGACTCGAGCTGAACATGTTCTATGATGACGGGGAAGGCTATATCGACCTCGGACTCGACAACACCTTTGAGTTCACGGACGACGGACTCCTGATCGGCGATACGGACGGAACCTGGCTTTCCATCGACGGCCAGGTCGTGGCCTACTATCACATGGATACCATGACAGACGGCGATCAGTACACGATCACGGGCCGTGTTCCCTGCCTCCTGAACGGAGAGAGAGTCAACCTCCTCATCGTCTTTGACAATGAACACGAGGAAGGCTACATCGCGGGCGCTATGGCAGATTACGTAAACGGCGAGACCGACGCGGCAGCCAAGGGCTGGCTTGCTCCTACCTTCACAGAGCTTGCGGAAGCCGGAAAGGGCAGCGGCACCACCGCTTCCGATGAAGGACTGGCACAGCTTCAGGAAGGCGATACGATCCAGTACCTCTGCGATTATTACACCTATGAGGGTGAGTACTCCGATACCTACTTCCTCGGAGATGAAACAGCGGCCGACGATGATATGCCGATCCGCAACATCCCCGTCGGCGGGCCCATCAAGGCGACCTACCGCTTCACGGATATCTACAACCAGGAATACTGGACACCTTCCATTGACCAGTAAGCCGGGGTGAGGTGAGTCAGGGGGACAGGTACGCTGACTCATTGTACGCAATTTAAAACCCGCCATATAGTATAAACGTTTCGAGCACGAAGCT
>CAMNCY010000075.1 GCA_946534785.1 uncultured Lachnospiraceae bacterium
GACGGTGAGATGTTTAAGAACATCGTTACAAAGAACAAGGATCTTCCGAAGGCAGCCCTGGATGACATGTGCCTTGCCATGATCACCCTGAAATATACCCAGTCCAACTCCGTCTGCTATGTCAAGGGCGGACAGGCGATCGGTATCGGCGCAGGACAGCAGTCCAGGATCCACTGCACGCGTCTTGCCGGCTCCAAGGCAGACAACTGGTGGCTGCGTCAGTCCCCGCAGGTCCTGAACCTGCCTTTTAAGGAAGGCCTGAAGAGAGCGGACAAGGACAATGCCATCGACCTGTACATGGGTGAAGAGTACGAAGACGTCCTGGCAGACGGAAAGTGGCAGAACCTGTTCACCGAGCAGCCGCCCGTCTTCACGACGGAAGAGAAGAAGGCATGGCTTGCGAAGAACACGGACGTGGTCCTCGGATCGGATGCGTTCTTCCCCTTCAGCGATAACATCGAGCGTGCTTTCCGGAGCGGCGTGAAGTATGTGGCAGAGCCCGGCGGTTCCGTAAAGGACCAGGCTGTCATCGATGCGGCGGACGCACACGATATGGTCATGGCCTTCACGGGTCTCAGATTCTTCCATCATTGATGCAAAGCTGTAAGCCGTGACCTTCGCAGATCTGCGAAGATGCATGGCGTACGGCAAAGAAAGGAATTCTATGCGGATAGGGACAGGATATGATGTCCACCGGCTCGTCGAGGGCAGGAAATGCATCATCGGCGGCGTTGAAATTCCATATGAAAAAGGCCTGGACGGCCATTCCGATGCAGATGTCCTTCTGCATGCGATCTGCGACGCCCTGCTGGGCGCCGCCGCGCTGGGGGACATCGGCAAGTGGTTTCCGGACACCGACCCGGAGTGGGAAGGCGCCGACTCCTTAAAGCTCCTGGAGAAGGTCGGGGAGATCCTTGCGGATCATTTCTATCTGATCGAGAACATTGACTCCACCATCATTGCCCAGGCACCGAAAATGAGACCCTACATCGACACGATGCGGGAAAATATCGCCGGCGCTTTGGGACTGGATCCCGGACAGGTCAGTGTCAAGGCAACGACAGAGGAGCACATGGGCTTTACGGGACGGGGAGAAGGAATCTCTGCCCAGGCCGTGTGCCTTGTGACATCGCCCATGGATCTTTCCGCACAGGTCATGGGCCCGGGAGCCTGCGGCGGCTGCAGCGGCTGTCCTGCAGCGGGAAAAGAATAACGACGGCTGTTTTACCATTCAATAAACTGTAACCAGAGGATAATCATATGCAGATCTATAATACCGAAACCAAAAGACTCGAAGAGTTCGTACCGATCACGCCCGGCGAGGTGAAAATGTATGTATGCGGCCCGACCGTTTACAACCTGATCCATATCGGAAATGCAAGGCCCATGATCGTTTTTGATACGGTACGCCGGTATTTTGAGTATAAGGGCTACAAGGTCAATTACGTTTCCAACTTCACGGACGTGGATGACAAGATCATCAAAAAGGCCAATGAAGAAGGCGTGGATTCCGCGGTCATTTCGGAACGCTATATCGAAGAGTGCAAAAAGGACATGCAGAGCCTGAACGTGAAGCCTGCCACCACGCACCCCAAGGCGACGGAAGAGATCGGCGGCATGATCGACATGATCAGCACCCTGATCGAAAAGAAGCACGCCTACGTGGCAGAGGACGGCACCGTTTATTTCCGGACCAGGTCCTTTGCGCCTTACGGAAAGCTTTCCCATAAGAACCTGGACGATCTTCAGTTCAATATGAGAGGGATCCGGGTCGCGGGAGAGGACCAGAAGGAAGATCCGCTTGATTTCGTACTCTGGAAACCGAAGAAGGAAGGAGAGCCTTACTGGGACTGCCCGTGGTGCAAGGGGCGTCCCGGCTGGCACATTGAGTGCTCTGTCATGAGCCGCAGATACCTGGGAGATACCATCGATATCCATGCAGGCGGCGAGGATCTTATTTTCCCGCATCATGAGAACGAGATCGCCCAGTCCGAAGCGGCCAACGACAAGCCCTTCGTCCATTACTGGATGCATAATGCCTTCCTGAACATCGATAACCGCAAGATGAGCAAGTCCCTCGGCAACTTCTTCACGGTGCGCGAGGTCATTGAAAAATACGATCCCCAGATCCTGCGTTACCTGATGCTGAGCGCGCATTACAGAAGCCCCCTGAATTTCTCCCGGGAGCTGATGGAATCCGCAAAGAGTTCCTACGAGCGCATGGTCAACTGCGCAGGCAACCTGGATTTCCTGATCGGCAGCGCTTCCGCCGGGGACATCCGGGAAGAGGAAAAAGAGCTCCTTGCGGCTGCGGATGCTTTCCGCGGCAAGTTCGAGGAAGCCATGGACGATGATTTCAATACGGCGGATGCGATCTCTTCCGTATTCGACCTTGTCCGCTGGATCAACCAGAACGTGAATGAGTCTTCCTCCCGCGCATTCCTGGAAGAAGTCCGTCATGAGCTCCTGGAGCTTGCGGACGTACTGGGACTTATCCTGGACAGGAAGCCGGAAGTCGAAGAGGATGAAGCTTCCTATATCGAGGCGAAGATCGAAGAGCGCCAGGCCGCAAGAAAGGCCAGGGATTTCGCAAAGGCAGACGCGATCCGCGATGAGTTGAAGGCGAAGGGGATCATCCTTGAGGATACCAAGGAAGGCGTTAAATGGAAGAAGCAGTAAAGGGCTCCATCCGCGCCATGGTCATGGACGCCTTTCCGCGTCCGGAGGCGGATATCCGCACTTATTCCCCGCTGGCGCTGGCCTTTGTCGGAGACAGCGTTTACTCCCTGATCATCCGGTCGATGGTGATCGCCAAAGGGAACCGGCAGGCGGAGAAGCTTCACAATGAAACAAAAAAATATGTAAGCGCCGCGGCACAGGCAAGGATCGCGGATGCGCTCCGGGACCTTCTGACCGAAGAGGAAGAAAAGGTCTATAAACGGGGGTGCAACGCCAATCCTCCCCATCACGCGAAAAACGCGACACTGGAGGAATACCTGAAGGCCACGGGGCTGGAGGCGCTGTGCGGATACCTGTACCTGCAGGACCGCACGGACCGGTTTATCACATTACTCAAAGAAGGAATCGACAGGGCGGAGAAAGGATAAGGACTTTCTCCGTCCTGGTCTTCCGTGCATAAAGGAATACAACGATACATGGAAAGAAAAATAACTATCAGGAAAATGCAGGAAAAAAAGCAGGGCCAGGCTAAGGAAGCGGCCTTCCGGAAGCAGAAGAGAGGACCTGCCGTAAAGAGCACGCCTGCAAAGGTCAAAGAAGCAAAAGCGGATGCCAAAGACGCCGTGATCGGAGAGAACGAGGGCCGCGCAGAAGGCAGGAACGCAGTCACGGAGGCCTTCCGCTCCGGCAGGACGATCGACCGGCTGTACATCCTCGACGGCTGTCAGGAAGGATCCGTCAATACGATCAAAAGGCTGGCCGCCAAGGCGGGAACGCCGATCCGGTACCTGTCCAGACAGCGCCTGGACCAGATCTCCGAAACCGGCCATCACCAGGGCGTGATAGCGGTCCTTGCGGCGTATCATTACAGTGAAATGGAGGATCTTTTCGACAGAGCCGAAAAGCGCGGAGAAGACCCGTTTTTCATCCTTCTGGACAACATCGAGGATCCCCATAACCTCGGCGCGATCATCCGTACCGCCAATGTGGCAGGCGCCCACGGCGTCATCATCCCCAAGGACAGGGCGGTCGGACTTACGGCGACGGTGGCAAAGGCTTCTGCCGGCGCACTGAATTATACGCCGGTGGTAAAGGTCACCAATATCGCGGCGTGCATCGAAGAACTCAAGAAACGGGGACTCTGGTTCGTCTGCGCGGATATGGACGGCGTCCCCATGACAAAGCTCAACCTGTCCGGACCGATCGGGCTCGTGATCGGTGCGGAAGGCAGCGGTGTTTCAAGACTTGTCAAAGAAAGATGTGATACGGTCGCATCGATCCCCATGAAGGGAGAGATCAACTCCCTCAACGCATCCGTGGCAGCCGGGATCCTTGCATATGAGATCGTGCGGCAGAGGGGCTGAGAAGCCCTCATAAGAGGCCGTGCCGGGGAGTCAAATGGGAAAAGATTACCATACAATTTCAGATGAAGAGCTGATCGGACTCTACCGGAGCGGAGACTGGGAGGCCAGGGAATACCTCATGGAGCGCTACCAGCCGCTCGTACTGCGCCTTGCAAGGCTCTATTACATGATCGGTGGCGACACCCAGGATCTTCTGCAGGAAGGAAACCTGGGCCTGATCCAGGCGGCCGACCGGTATGATGCAAAAAGGAGCGCCGGTTTCAGGACCTTTGCGACGACCTGCATCACCCGGAAGATCCAGTCGGCGGTAACGAATTCCAATGCCAAAAAAAGAAATCCCCTGAACCAGTCCATTTCCCTGGACCTGCCGCTGGAAGCGGCGGGGCAGGAGGAGAGCGGCAGCAGGGCCTATCTTCTGGATACCATGGATACGGCTTCTCCGGATCCGGAGCAGGTGATGCTGGACAGGGAACGGGTGCAGCTGATAGAGAAGAGGATCCGGGAGGAACTGAGCGGCCTGGAATATGAGGTGTACCGGATGAAGCTGCGCCACCTGGATAATGAGCAGATATCGGCGCTTACCGGCAGGGACCGGAAAGCCGTCGAAAACGCGGGTTACCGGATCCGCATGAAGATCGACCGCATCCTGGAGGAACTGGACAGCGAATGAATACGGCGGGATGCGATCCCGTCCCGGAATAAATTAAAGAAGGGTGCTGCTGCATTTTTGAAATGCGGCAGCACCCTTCTTTTCAGGTGCGCCTTGCGGCGCACGTTTCATTTTGGATAATAATTACAGGACGCTCTTGTAAGCAGCCTCTGCGCCTTCGGTTCTGATGAGGGCAAGATCCTTCAGGACGGTCTCTTCGAGGCCTGCGATCTTTGTAAGATCCTGGTCCCACATCTTCTCGTTGGTCAGAACATCATGTACAAGGGTCGCATCATCGGCATCCTTGTGATCATAGTAGAAGTCAAGTACCCATGCGTCATCCTGTACCTTGTACTCATTGCCCTTCGGACGGACGCAGATCAGGCCGTCTTCTTCCCTGCGGACGATATTGCTGGAATAGAAGGCAATGTAAGCGGCAAGGCTCATGGTCAGGGCTGCCGGCAGCTTTCCGAACTTCTCGATGTACTCGAGGAAGGAAGGCATGTTGCGGGCTTTCCACTTGGAGGTGGAGTTCAGGGAGATGCTCATGAGCAGGTGGTCAACGAAAGGATTGTTGAATCTGTCGGTAACAGCTGCTGCGAAAGCATCGCAGTCATCCTTGTCCAGAGGAAGGATCGGAATGACTTCTTCATAGAGCATCTTGTTCATGAAGCTGTGAATGGTCTCGTTGTGCATGCAGTCACGGACGATGTCCTGGCCTGCCAGATATGCGCCGAGAACGAAGCCGGTGTGTGCGCCGTTCAGGATGCGGACCTTTCTCTTCTTGTAGGGAGCAACCTCGGGAACAACATGGACATTGAGGCCGGAAGCCTTGAAAGGAAGCTTCTCTTCAAGCCATGCGGGTCCTTCGATGTACCATACGCCGAAGACTTCGCCGACATCCAGGAGCGGATCATCATAGCCATTCTCTTCCGTAAGAGCAGCGACTTCCTTGGGATCACGGATACGTCCGGGAACGATCCTGTCTACAAGTGTGGAGCAGAAGAGGTTCTCTTCATTGACCCACTTCTTGAATTCTTCGCCAAGTCCCCAGTCATCGATGTGCTTGTTGACGCACTTCTGGAGTTCCTTGCCGTTGTCGTCGATGAGCTCGCAGGAGAGGATGACGACACCCTTCTTGCCGGCCTTGAATCTCTCATATAAGAGGACTGTCAGCTTTGCGGGGAAGGAGGTGGGAGGAAGCTGATCCTTTGTGGATTCGGGATCGTATACGATACCGGCTTCTGTTGTGTTGGAAGCGACATATTCCAGGTCATCGCTTGCTGCGATCGCTTTGATCTTCTCCCAGTCTGCTGCATCATAAGGGTTGTAGCATGCATCCACGACGGAGATGACTCTCTTGCGGTTGATCTTCTCGCCGTTTTCGGAGCCGCGCAGATACAGTGTGTAAAGACCTTCCTGATCGTTTACGAACTGGGTAAGACCCTGGGCGATGGGCTGTACAAGAGCGACCTTGCCGTTCCAGCCGACCTTCTCATTGGCCATATCGAACCAGTAGTCCACGAATGCACGGAGGAAGTTGCCTTCGCCGAACTGAAGGACCTTTACAGGTGCTTTCTTCAGAATATATCCGTCATAGCCGGACTTCTCCAGTACTGCATAATTAAGCTTGTCTGCCATTTCAATACCTCTTTTCATTTATGTAAAACACCAATTACAAAACTCAGTTGATTCCGAAATATCTGCTTGCGTTGTTGTAGCAGATGCCTTCGACGATCTTCTTCAGGGACTTCTCGATGTTCGGATACTCGCCGTCTTCTACCCACTGTCCGAGCACGTTGCAGACGATCCTGCGGAAGTAATCGTGACGTGTGTAGGAGAGGAAGGAACGGGAGTCAGTCAGCATGCCGACAAAGTTGCCGATCAGGCCGAGGTTGCCGAGCGCCTTGAGCTGTTCTTCCATGCCGTCTCTTGTATCAAGGAACCACCATGCTGCGCCGAGCTGCATCTTTCCGGGAACTTCATCGGACTGGAAGCAGCCGAGAAGTGTCGTGATCTGGTTGAAATCGTTGTGGTCCAGAGAGAAGACGATGGTCTTGGGAAGCTCGTTGGTCTCGTCCAGGCAGGAGAAGAGGGCAGCCATTTCATCGCCGCAGTTGCTCTTTGCGATCATGTCGAAACCGGTGTCGGGTCCTTCGATACGGAACATGCGCTTGTTGTTGTCTCTCGTGCAGGAGTAGTGGATCTCCATGACGATGTTCTCTTTGTGATACTTGCGGGCCAGGGAAAGGAGAACGGTCGTCTGGTACATCTCGGCCTCTTCCTTTGTGATGGGCTCGCCGGCCATAGCCTTGCGGAATACTTCATTGGCCTGCTCGATGGTGCAGGGACGGAACATGACATAGTCGATGCCGTGGTCGGAAGCCTTGCAGCCGTGAGCCTTGAAGAAGTCGATTCTCTCGTTCAGGGCGTCGCAGACATCCTGTGCACTCTCCAGAGTCTCCTTGCCGACGGACTTCGCAAGCTTGCGGATGTAGTCAGCCCAGCCTGCCTTTGTGATGTTGATGGCCTTGTCGGGACGATAGGAAGGGCAGACAGTGAAGCCGAGATCCTTGATTTCGGCAAGCTTCTCATGCCATTCCAGTGTATCGGTGGGGTCATCGGTCGTGCCGACATATTTTACGTTGGACTGCTTGATGAGGCCGCGGACGGAGAGGTTGGGATCATGCTGGAGCATATCGCTGGTCTTGTCCCAGATCTCCTTGCAGTTATCTTCTGTCAGGGGCTCGGTAATACCGAAATACCTGTGAAGCTCATAGTTGGACCAGTGGTACATCGGGTTTCCGATGGCCATCTCAAGGGCCTTTGTGAACTCAACAAACTTTGTGTAGGGATCAGCCTTACCGGTAACGATCTCCTCCGGAACACCGTTGGAACGCATGACTCTCCACTTGTAGTGGTCGCCGAAATACGTGCCGTCATCGTTTCTGCCGCCCAGCCAGATCTCTGCGATGTTGTTGAAGCGTCTGTCTTCGTAGATCTCCTTCGGGTTCAGGTGGCAGTGGTAGTCGATGATGGGCATGTTCTCCGCATAATCGTGAAACAGGTGCTTGGCTGTTTCGTTGTTGAGCATGAAGTCCTTATCCATAAATGCTTTCATGTTGTTTGTTCGGCCGGATGAGACGCCGGCCTGCCTCCTTTTCATTATATAAATTTGTGTTGCTAAATTGTAACCGCTTACATAAATTATATTAACTGTTCCTGCACAAGTCAATTGTAAATGCTTACAATAATCCTGTGCCGAAATTGTGGAACCTTAATCAAAGGATTTCCGGAAGGTCAGAAATCGGTGGTGTTCCTCTTGACCAGACGGCAGGGGACCGTCATATGGGAACTTAAGGGGAGCGGCTCCCCGGTGCCGGTATCGTCCTTCCGAAGAAGCCCTACGATCCTGTCGATCACTTCCCGGCAGATCTGTTCTGTCCGGTTGTCGATGCTGGTCAGCTCCGGCTCGCAGCAGACCGCGAGGGTGGAGTTGTTATACCCGACGATGCTCAGGTCCTCCGGGATCTTCATGCCAAGGACCTTTGCGTATTTGACGGCGCCCACGGCCATGCCGTCGTCGGTGGCGATCACCGCGTCAAAGGTAAGCTCCCGGTACTGCAGAAGCATGTCTCTTGTGTAATGAATGTTGTTCCTGACATGGAGCTTTAATTCTCCCAGGACGGGAAGGCCCGCATCCGAGAGGGCCTGCTCGTAGCCGGCCATTTTCTCCTGGGCGCTGTAGGAGTGGGAGTCCGTAAGGAACAGGATCCGCCTCCTTCCTTTCCTGATCAGGGCAGAGGTCACGTCATAGACCGCCTGCCGGTCCTCGCATACGGCGGAATAGACGTTGTCCCCCTCAATGGCGCCGTTGATGATGAAGACCGGTACCTGCCTTGCCGCTTCCCGGATATAATCCGTCTCGTTTTTCAGAAGACCGGAGCCGGCGTAGGTGGAACCGACCAGGATGAGCGCATCGATCCTTTTGGAGAGGAGGAGCTGGACCTGCTTCTCCTTTTTTTCCTTTTCGAACCCGCTGCAGCCGAGGATGCAGTCATAGCCGTATTTGCGCATCTCGTCTTCCAGATAGGAAACGGCGCCGGACATGTACAGATCGGAAATGGAGGGAACCATGATCCCGATCGTGTGCATGGTATTGA
>CAMNCY010000076.1 GCA_946534785.1 uncultured Lachnospiraceae bacterium
GTGTGCCGGGCTGAGTGAGTCACGGGGACAGGTACGCTGACTCGCGTCCCGATGAAACCGGTCCTATGGTATAAACGCCTCGGGCACGCTCCCGCTCCGTACCTCGGCGCAGCGGCACTAGGGCGCCAAAAGACGGCGCCCAAGGGCCGGCGCTCGGTAAGGGCCCTCGGCTGTTTATACCATAGGACCGGTTTTCGTTCAGCAGTCTGAGTCAGCGTACCTGTCCCCGTGACTCACTCATGATATGCCAATTTCGAATATCGCGATATAAATTATAACCATTAGCGGCGATCACCTCAAGAAGCTACGATAAGCTTGCAGGAAGAAAGCAGATTCAATGACGGGGTGCCGGAATGACAGGATTCAGAAAGGAGTCTGCGGCATGGATGCAAAGGAACAGTTGATGCGGGGGCTCTTTGATGCCGGATGTAAGGCGGATGCGGCCGAGAGGATCGGCGCTCTGTATGAGAACGGCAGTTTCGAAGAGGTGCTGCACCAGATGAAGAAACAGCGCTGTGAACTGGTGGAAAAGATGCACGAAAGTCAGCGCAGGGTCGACTGTATGGATTTCCTGATCCGGAATCAGGAAAAGCAGATGAGGTAAAAGAAAGAGAGGAACGGGAGCATGATCAGAAAAGAAGAACTGGTACTGGTAAACGAGTGGGACAAGACATTTCCCAGGAGCGAAAAGGTGGATCACTGCAAGGTGACTTTCGTCAACCGCTACGGCATCACGCTGGCAGCAGACATGTATGTGCCGAAGAATGCGGAAGGGAAACTTCCCGCGATTGCGGTCTGCGGACCGTTCGGTGCAGTAAAGGAGCAGTGCTCCGGCCTGTATGCGCAGACCATGGCGGAAAGAGGCTTTCTTACGATCGCCTTTGACCCCTCCTTCACCGGAGAGAGCGGCGGCAATGTCCGTTACATGGCTTCCCCGGATATCAATACTGAGGATTTCATGGCGGCAGTCGATTTCCTGTCTCTTAGCGACAGAGTCGACCCGGAGCGTATCGGCATCATCGGGATCTGCGGCTGGGGCGGCATGGCCCTGAATACGGCGGCACTCGACACCCGCATCAAGGCGACGGTCGCTTCCACCATGTATGACATGACCCGCGTCAACGCCAAAGGTTATTTCGACAGCGAGGACAGCGAGGAGGCACGCTATCAGAAGAGAGCGGCCATGTGCGCACAGCGCCTTGCGGACCTGAAGGCAGGAGAGTATGCCCTTGGCGGCGGTGTGGTGGATCCGCTCCCGGAGGATGCGCCGTATTTCGTGAAGGATTACTATGATTATTACAAAACCGGCCGCGGCTACCACGCAAGATCCCTCAACTCCAACGGAGGATGGAACGTGATCGGATGCGAGTCCTTTATGAATCAGCCAATCCTGAAGTATACAGATGAGATCCGCTCTGCCGTCCTTGTCATGCACGGTGACAAAGCCCACTCCTACTATTTCGGCAAGGATGCCTACGAGGATATGGTAAAGGACAGTAAATATACGGCCAATAAGGAGTTCCTGACGATCCCCGGTGCTTCCCATACCGATCTTTATGACGGCGGAAGCAAGGATGCGATCCCGTTTGACAGGCTTCAGAGCTTCTTTACGGAATATCTTAAATAAACCGGATACGGAGAAGGGCGGTCAGTATGTGACTTCCCCGAGAAATTCTCCGGTTTCATTGTCAAAAACAAGGATCTGGACGTCTACGTTGCTCCGTTCATAGTAAGAAAGCAGGTTTTCGGCTTTTTCTTCCGGTACTGTGCCGTTTTCTTCCATCTCCAGGGAGGACCAGTTCCGGGTGGAAAGATAGTGCAGCATCGTTTCGTTTTCAGTTCCCGTCAGAAAAGGGGTGTCCAGGAAACCTTCTGTAAAACCCAGAAAGGCAAGAGGCTTCTGCTGCGGGCCGTCCCGTACGATGAGAAGGCTGTCCTGATAGTCCAGCTGCCATTCGCTGTCGGGGATGTCCTGCCTGTCGGATACCTGTCCGGAATCCATATATAACCGGCCCCGCCGGACACCGGCAAGATCGGCCAGCTGGGCGAGTGCGAAACGGTCATTGAGGATCCACGCTCCGTGATTGACATAGATCACGGAGCGGTATTCCGGAAACTGGAGAAGCATCAGCGTACTGTAGACATCGCGCTGGTCCGTGACGGACATGCGTACTTCATCCCGGAAGGCCGACACGCTGTTTTCCCAGCGTTCATAACCGGGTTCGCCGCGGTGATCCGGCATTCCGTACGTGGCGAGCAGAGACCCCAGATAATGACTGACCTTCCAGGCGCCGTAAGCACTCAGGTGCGTCTGGGAGCAAAGATCCGAGTCATGGTTGATGAGGTCCGGAACATACTGCATATTCCAGAACGGGATGCCCTTTTCCTCTGCAATGGAGCCCACCAGGTTGGATGCGCGCTGGTCATCTTCCGATTCGGAATAGGGAACCTGGATGAGGACCGGCCTGATGCCCCGTTCCAGACACAGATCAAGGGCCTTTTCCAGGTAAATGATGCCTTCTGTTTTTTCCGTGAGCTTTTCGGTCGGAGGAAGGAGCGGGTAATTATAGGCTAAAGAGTTGATTTTAAAGACCGGGTCAGCTCCGAGATACATATTGCCGCCCCTGTTCATCAGCGCAAGGACGTCTCCGCCGTCCAGAGAAGACCACCGGGAATGATATTTTATAAAGTCAAAGTAGTACTCTTTCCTTAAATCTTTATCCTGTATGAGATCCCGGACGGCATCGATCTTGTTTTTCCGAAGCGGAAAAGGATCGATCCCGTCATGGAAATAAGAAAGGACGAAAGAGCTTTCTTCTTCATCATAGTTTTCGGCAGGCACATCCAGGTAATGATAGTCTGCCGTACAGTAATACGTATCGATCAGGACGACCTTCGGCTTTACATAGTCCAGTGCGTTTTTCAGGATCCAGTAGGTTATCTGCGGCCGGCTTCCCCTGACGCCGAAATTGTAAGAGGCGATGCCGTAATCCTCATACATTTTGGAGGGAAGGATCCCGTTGATGACATGGGAACTTCCCACGATCAGGACATCGATACGGCCGGCCTGCGCTTCCTGAAAGAAGCTTCCGTGCATCCTCCGGCCGTCTTTGCGTTCCGTCAGCCGGACTGCCGCAAAGAGCGCCAGGGCAAGAAGGCACCAGAACAGGAGAATGCTTATTCTTCTGGCAGTTTTCCCCTGCAGAAATCCATTGGTTTTCCCATTGTCGGTCTTTATTTCTTTCTGTTCGTTCATATCCTGACCGGATCCCGTCATTTCAGATCACCTAGAATTGAGAATAAATAAAAGAGGAAGCACTGTAACCCGCACCCCAGATACCGCAGACAGCGATCAGGACAACGCCGCCTATATAGATCAGCCATCTCATCCACTGCCCCTGACTCATGATCTTCCTGCGCATGCAGAAGCCTCTGAATTTAAAACTGTCTGCCATGATCAGGATGGCAAGACCAAACAGCAGAAGGACCATATTCGGCATATCCAGCCCGAGCCCGGAAAGCGTTCCGTCGGTCAGGCGATAGAGAGCCGGATGAAGAAGCCCCCTGAAGATCCGGCAGACATCCTTCAGTCCGGGAGCCCGGAAAAACACCCATGCAAACGCAGTGAGGCAGAATGTAAAAATAACTTTGAGCAGCCGGTGGGACAGGCTTTTTTCCAGAATGCCGGACATGTCATTAAGTTTATGGCGCGTTGGCATCAGGCAAGCTTCGACGATCTGGAAAATGCCATGGAGCAGTCCCCAGATCAGGAATGTCAGGCCGGTGCCGTGCCATAATCCGCTGACAGCGAAAACAATGAGGATATTCCGGTATTTGACGGCGGCCCCCCTGCGGCTGCCGCCCAGAGGGATATAGATGTAATCCCGGAACCAGGAAGACAGGGACATGTGCCACCGGCGCCAGAAAAGAGCTATGGAGCTCGAGAAATACGGACATTCAAAGTTTTCCATGACCCGGATGCCCAGAATCAGGGAAGCACCCCGGGCGATGCAGGAATAACCATAGAAATCACAGTAGATCTCCAGCGCATAGAAGAAGATCGAAAGGAGAACAAGTGCCCCTCCGAAAGCATCGGGGGCAGCATATACGGGATCCACAAGAAGCGCCATGCGGTCTGCCAGCACAAGCTTCAGGAAAAATCCCCACAGCATCATGGACAGGCCCTCGCATGTCCGGTCCGCGGAAAAAGGAACAGGCTCCGCAAACTGAGGGATCAGATTCCTTCCGCGTTCGATGGGGCCCGAAAGCGTCAGCGGGAAAAAGGAGACAAAAAGAAAACAGTACAGAGGATTCTTTTCAACACGGCTGCTGTCCCGGTAACAGTCGATGACGTAGCCGGCAGCAGCAAGAGCATAGAAGGAGATGCCAAGCGGTGCCGTCAGGGAACGGGAAGCGGGGAAAGCCATGCGCGCGTATTTCCAGACGACAAGACTTCCGATAATATACAGCAGAGAACAGACCAGGATCCGCTTTCTTTTCCTGCGGATCTCTCCTTCGGGCGGGAGTGCACCGGATGATTCTCCGGAGTTTTCCGCAGTTCTGGAAAGAAGGATACCGGCACCGTACATCACCGCACCGATGGAAAGCAGTACGGCAAGGTTCCGCACGGCATGCTGCGGTTCCGTCCAGATATGGAGGAACAGGCCTGCAGCAAGAAGCCATGCAGGTCTCATCTTCCCGGGAAAAAGGTAATATGCGAGTACAACGAAGGGAAACAGTATGAAAAAAGAATAGGAGATGAACTGCATGTTTTCTCCTCTGCCGGCGGAGGCCGGTACGGATTCCGGACGGCTGTGTACAGAAATTTCAGTTGTTCCTATCATACTCCGGCAGCAGGAAATTGGGAATATGAAAAAACATCTGCATCCCCCAAAGCCTGCAGTGGAGCAGCCGGTTGATAATACCCTCCCGGCGGGTATAATGAATATAAGATTTTGCACAATTGTATGGCATACAATGCAATCAGAAGAGCGGAGGGTTAATCAATGAAGATCGCAATACTGAACGGAAGTCCCAGAGCAGAAAACACGACAGCCATGGTCAATGCTTTTGCGGAAGGCGCAAAGGAAGCCGGACATGACAGCGGATCTCCCGGTCCAGGGCAGCGAGGATGCTGTCCTTCCTTTTCAGGAAGTCCGGCCCGGTCAGGTTCATTCCGGAGACGGTATGACGAGGGAATGGGTGCTGAAAGACAACCTGACGAGCGCCGAAACGGTCGTCAGGCTGATGTTTGAAGCCATGCCGCAGGACCTTAAGGAGATCTTCACCGGAGCAGGGCGCTTAGTGTCTCCATGATGGCGGGGATATCGTACGGCTTTGCCAGATGCCCGTTCATGCCGGCAGCCAGGGCGACCTTCCGGTCTTCTTCAAAGGCATTGGCGGTCACCGCGACAATGGGGATACCGGCTTTTTTCGGATCCTCCATTTCCCGGATCTGTCTGGCTGCTTCGTAGCCGTCCATCTTCGGCATCTGGATATCCATCAGGATGACGTCATATGTCCCTGCGGGAGAAGACGTCATTTTCTCCACGGCTTCCACACCGTCCGAAGCGATATCGACGGTAAATCCGACCTCCTCCAGGATCGCGACGGCGATCATCTGATTCATCTGATTATCTTCTGCCAGAAGGATGTGTTTTCCCGTAAAATCCGGATGCTCTGCCGGGGAGGCTTCCGGAGTCTCCTGCGCGGCGCCATCTGTCATGAACGGCCGGACGAGGATATTCCTGAGTTCGGACATGAACAGGGGTTTGGAACAGAAGTCCGTTACGCCGGCAGCCCTGGCTTCTTCCTCAATATCCGTCCAGTCATAGGCCGTAAGAATGATGATCGGAACATCGTCGCCGATGACCCTGCGGATCCTGCGCACGGTCTCAAGGCCGTTCAGGTCCGGCATCATCCAGTCAATGATATACACCCGGAACGGGTCTGCCTGCTGAAGCGCTTCCTGCGCCCGGATGACGGCTTCTTTTCCGTAATTCGTCCAGTCGGGCCTAAGGCCGATTTTGCGCAGCATGGAGCAGACGGAAAGGCAGGCATCGGTATCGTCGTCCGCGACCAGGGCGCGGAGTCCGGAAAGCTCCGGTATCGGCGCAAAGCCGGCAGGATTTCCGCTGATCTTAAAGGGAAGATCCACAACGAACTCACTGCCTTTTCCTTCCTCGGAATGGACGGTAATGGTCCCGCCCATCATGTCGACGATGTTCTTCGTGATCGCCATGCCAAGGCCTGTGCCCTGAATGCCGCTGACCGTGCTGGTCTTCTCGCGGGTGAAGGCTTCAAAGATCGTCTTCCGGAATTCCTCGCTCATGCCGATGCCGTTGTCCTTGATGCGGAACTCAAAGCTGGCCAGCCCGGGGGAAGGAGAGGGCTTTTCGATGACACGGAAGCTGATCGTTCCGCCGTTCGGGGTGAACTTGATCGCGTTGGAAAGGATGTTCAGCAGGATCTGGTCGAGCCGGAGCTTGTCCGTAATGACATCCTCATGCGTAACATCCTGCGTATCTATGAAAAGCTCCAGCTGTTTGGAGGCGACATTGGACTGAATGATCGTTCGAAGATCATGGAGGACATCCGGCAGGTGGACGTCGCCCTCCTCGATCCGGACATTTCCGCTTTCGATGCGGCTCATATCCAGAACATCGTTGATCAGGGACAGCAGATGCTGGCTGGAAACGGTGATCTTTTCCAGGTAATCCTGTACCTGCTCCTTATTATCGATATGGGATGCCGCCAATGCCGTAAAGCCGACGATCGCATTCATCGGCGTGCGGATATCATGGGACATGTTGTTGAGAAAGGCTGTCTTGGCATGGTTGGCATGCTCGGCGGCGGCAAGGGCATCCGCAAGGGCTTCCCGGCTTTCCGTAAGCTGGCGGTTCTTTTCCTCCAGTTCCAGTCTTGCGGTTTCTTTTTCCTGTACTTCCCTCCGGGTCCGGCGTGTGTCGCGGGCAAGAAGGAAGATGATGAAAGCGACAACAGCGGCGATGACTGCGGCGAAAATCGCCATATGATCCCGGATAATATCCTGAATGCCGTAGGAATACAGACCGCCGGTGTAGCGATAGGAAAGATTCTGCGCATAATCGCTGCCGATCACATTGATGCCCCGGTTCAGGAGCTTTAACAGGCCTTCATTTCCGATCTCCACGCCAAAGCACCGGTCGTCATTCCGGCTGTTCTGCCGAAGGGAAAGGCCCTTGTAGTGGCTGTTTTTCAGGATATCATTTGCCCGGAGGCCATTCAGTGTCGTGGCGCCGGCTTCTCCGGAAAGCACAGCGGCAAGACACCCGTCGATGGAAGGATACATCCTGATTTCGGCGTCCGGGAAATTGGTGCGGATGTAATAGTACTGCATCCGGTTGTTTTCGTTGGCGGCAAAGCTTGCCACGGTCTCTTCGCTGAAGGTCCCTTTATAGACCAGCTCTGTCTGTGCGGATACCACGGGCGTTGACTGGTAAATGCCGTTTTCTTCGGAATAGTAAAGGCCTCCGCCGACCGGGAAAGCAACGTCGATCCTGCCGGTGCTCATATCGGCGATCATCTCATCATAGCTGCCATACCCGGTATACATGATCGTGATATCCGGGATATTGAGATCGCGGAAGATCTCCGGGATGATATCCTTCACGATGCCGGTGACCTGTCCCTGGGCATCGGTATCGCTGTAGGGAAGATAGTTGTTCAGATAACCGACATGAAGAGTATCATGCGTATCGGCCCATTCGCGTTCCGCAGCAGAGAAGGCCCTGGCGGTAACGCTCAGGGAATAGTATTTTTCGCGAAGAGAGTTCAGATAATTCGGCTCCTCGGCAGCAAGAAGTGTCTGCGCCGTGTTCAGCTCTTCGAGAAGGTCCGGGCGCTTTTTGCTGACGCAGAGATAATAATCGGCGCCGCCGAAGCTTGTAAGGACTTCCACATGATCCCTGCTGTAGGCGCCGTCGCTTTCCGCTGCAAGGACATCCATTTCACCGGCATTGAATGCTTCCGACAGCTCTGTATGACCCGGATAGGTAATGACTTCGGCGTTTACATGGTGCTCCTCCAGATACCGGTTCAGGACACTTACCAGGTTGCTGTCCAGAACGCCGATCTTCCGGCCGTTTAACGTTGCCGGGTCTGCCGTGATCTCCGGGGTGTAATCATGCCTTACCAGGTAATAGGATTCATTGCCCATGATGGCGTCCGGGTAGCCGATCAGCCCCGCGCGGTCTTCCCTCCAGGCAAGTCCCGCAAGAAGGTCGACTTCTCCGTCCAGCAGCATCTGGTAGAGATCCCCGAATTCTCCATATACATATTCATATTTCCAGCCGGTGTATTCCGACAGCTTGCGGTAGTATTCATAGGCATAGCCGTTTTTGACTTCTCCGTCCGCCGCACCTTCCTGGAAGATCTCATTCAGATAATAGCCGACGCGTACGGTCTTCGTTTCCGTTTCCGCAAAAGCCGTGACAGACAGGCAGGAGAGTATATAAAGAAAAATACAGAGCGTGCAGGCAAGCCGGCATAAATAACGGGAGCCGCTTCCGGTCATGTCGGATTCTTTCATCTTTTCCCTCCATTTCCTCAGGATCTGCCGGACACCTTGCTGTTCCGGGAATGCGACCGATGTCTCCATATTATTTTAATAAAAACCATGACGGTCCTGCAATGCCTGAAGCTCCCTGCAGGAACTTCCTGAAAAAACGTCAAAACGCCCTTTGATTTTCGGAAAGAAAATATGATTTACTCCCAGTCGTTGAGTGAGCAGCGAAAGCGTAAGTCCGGCTTTTGCATGCGCACTCTTTTTT
>CAMNCY010000077.1 GCA_946534785.1 uncultured Lachnospiraceae bacterium
TTCTTGGTCAAGGCTGTTTCCCTTCACTGTTTAAAGAATACAGGAAGCTGTCCCCTTGGCCCCACCCTCGAAAAAAAAATTTCATAACGACCCCCGTTTCTGCGGAAAAGCCCGCGTATGTATAAGCAGGAGGGAAAAGCCTCCGAAAGAAAACGGATAAAAACAGATGCAATATCTGAGAAAGAGGTCATTATGAAAAACATCATCAAAAAAGCATCACTGTTAACTGCCACCGGTATTCTTGCTGCAGGAATGGGACTTGGCGTATACGCCGCGCCGAACGGCGGACAGGGCTTTGGCCCGGCCGGCCGGGAAGCCGGCCCGATGGCAGGCCGCGGACAGCAGGAAATGTCCCGGGGCGAGAGACCGGAACTGCCTGAGGGAGAGCTGCCCGAACTCGCGGATGGCGAAATGCCGGAGCTCCCGGAGGGAGAACAGCCTGAGCTTCCGGATAGCGAGGCGCCGGATGGCATGAAAGGAAAAGGCGGACCGGGTTTTGGCATGATGAATGTCGAAATGCTGTCAGAGAAAATCGAATCCGTCACGGATGAAGAGACCAAAGAAACGCTGACCGGCCTTCTTGAGACTTTTACGGAAGCACTCGATAACGAACGCAGCGCCCTTGAAGAAGCGCAGGAGGGAAACGAGATTCCGGAAGAATACAGGACTGCCGTGAAGGAAGCGATGGATGCACTGCTGGAGGCGATGGATGAAGCAGGCATCGAGACAGAAATGCCGGCAGATATGGGAAAAGGGCGCCCGGCCGATAAGACCGGCGGAAAACCGGCAGAACAGGCATCAGAGAAGGCTGCGGACGGCACGGATACACAGAAGGCATCTGCAGACACGGCAGGCACAGAATTGAAGAAAGCTACTGCAGACACGGCAGCGCCCGCAGAGACTGCAGCTCCTTCAGAGACGGGAAGTCTCAGCGGATCAGATCGAAACCTGGTAGAAAAGATGATCGATTTCCTGAAAGGACTTATTCAGTAACACAGCGTATTCAAGATGACGGCAAAAGGGACAGATCGTACAGCTGAAAACCGCGCGGCCGCGGCAGCGGCAGAAAGCGCCTCCGAAAGGGAGGCCTTTCTTGCTGCCCATCAGGGGCACGTCCGCAGGCTTGTATCCACCATCACCGGCCGCATCGTGACCACAAGCGATGACGAATGGATCATCGCGATGAGCGCCGTCAATGAGGCGCTTGACCGGTATACAGAAGACCAGGGCGACTTCTGGCCCTTTGCAGCCCTCGTCATCAAAAGCCGGGTGACCGATCATTACAGGAAGCTTCCGACCTATTCGGAGGAAGTCCCGGTGAGACCGGAAGTCTTCGAAGGAGGCTGGCCTGACGACGGAACAGAGCGGCCGGAAGACATGGAAACGGCCGGAAAGCTGTATGGCGAGGACGCCTGCGCATCGCAGACAGATACAGAGGAAGGACTGCGGGAAGAAATTGAAGAGCTCGCCGGGGAATTGTCCGGGTACGGATTTTCCTTTTTTGACCTGGCGGGGTGCTCCCCGGGAAGGACCTCCTCCAGGCAAAGCTGCGGCAAGGCGCTGCGGAGCATTTTCATGCCGCCGCCCCTTGTGGAAAAACTCAGAAAAACAGGTATCCTGCCTGCCCGCGAGATCCGTAAGCGGTCGGGCGTCTCGCAGAAGATCCTGGATAAACACAGGAAATACCTGATCGCGGCAGTGCTGATCCTGTCCGGGGATTATCCGGGGCTTGCCGAGTATCTGAAGCCGGTGATGAAATTGGGAGAAGAGGAAGAGGTGAAGGAATGAAAGCGGTCGTTCTGGAACTGAAAGACAGTTCCGCCGCGGTCCTTGGAAAGGATGGCTGCGTATATATTGTCCCCGACAGGGGCTGGCAGGTCGGCCAGACCTTTGAACTGGATCCGGAGGAAGCCAGAAAGAGCACAGACCGGGCCCTTCGTTCGGGCAGATTTGCCGGAAAAAGAACCGGCGTATTCCGCTTTCCCCGTGTCCTTTCCGGCGCGGCGGCAGCCGTTGTCCTTCTGGCATCGGTCGGCTCCGTTACGGCGTATGCCATGCCCTGCACGACGGTTACGATGGACGTCAACCCTTCTGTCTCCTATGAGCTGAACGTCTTCGACCGCGTTATCGGCATGGAAGCCTATAACGATGCAGGGGACAGACTCTCCATGCAGACGCAGAAAAGCGTAAAGGGGAAAAAGATAACCGACGCCGTCAGCATCACCCTGGATGCACTGGAAGATGAAGAGGTCATGGAAGAGGATTCGGAAGTGATCATCACCGTTAAGAGCAGGTTCAGGGACGGCAGGAAAATAGAGAAAAAAATATCCGATGGCGTGGAATCCTGGAATGAAGCCGGAAAAGGACAAGGCGGCCCGGAAAGAAAAGCCGAAGCCACGATCGTGGAAGTGCCGGAAGATATCAGGGAAAAGGCGGAAGAAATGAATATCAGTCCCGGAAGGGCATACCTGATCGAGCAGGTCCGGGAAAGCCTTCCCGAAGGCAGCGATTTTGACCCGTCTGACTGGAAAGACAGGTCCGTAAAGGAACTCAGGGATGCGGCGGAAAGACCCGGAGAACTTCCCGGGGAACCGCCGGCAGAACTTCCCGCAGAACCGCCGGCAGAACTTCCTGCGGAATCTTCGAAGGCCCCGGAACAGGCCCTTGAGCAGACATCGGAACAGGTTTCGGTGCCGGATTCGCCCGCGGATCTGCCGCAGGCTCCAGAGCAGGCGTCCGGCCAGACAGTGGAGGCGCCCGCAGGTCTGTCACAGGTATCGCCGCAGGCCCCGGAACAGTCAGAAGAGCTGCAGCAGCCTCAGAATCAGGCTCCAGAGCAGACAGCCCAGCCGCCGGCAGGACCGCCGGAGGTGCCGGGTGAAGCAGGAGAAGCCCCGCAGACCCCGGACCAGGCATTGCGGCAGCCTGGCGGACAGCCTGTGCCGCCGCAGCGCTGATGGGAGCTTCATAAGAACCGGCGAGGGATTCTTTCAAAGGCTTCTTTGTAATTGCAGGACAGTGGAACTTGTGTGAGAAATTCCATGTAAATATCAGTGATACGGAATTTGTATCACTCGAATCAGTAAGGAATGAATCAGAGCGGATTCCATCTGATCGGGACGGAGGGTCTGTATGATTCACAGATTATTCACAGGTGAATTGTTATAATGGATTTTCAGGTCACGGCCAAGGCGCAGGACCTGTCCCCCCTGTCTCGTTTCATGCAAGGAGGCCAGTTATGAAAAAGAAAATCATTACATTAATGGCAATGACGGCGCTGCTTTTGACCGCCTGTGCAGCAGCCCCTTCACAGCAGCCTGAAGAGCCCGCCGCACAGCCCGCCGCACAGACAGTTTCGCAGCAGCCGACAGAGGCCGCAGAGGAAACACCTTCTGAAGAAACATCCGAAGCAGAATCAGAGCAGCCGGCTGCCGAAGTATCCGCTGAAGAGGCTTCTGACATGCCCACCGGGAATGCTCCGGAAGAGTTCCTGCCGCAGCTTCCGGTCCATGCGGGAATATGGGAAGCCCGGACATATGACCAGACATACAGATACTATGAATTCGATGTTGACTGCGACGGAAGAACAAGAAGATATGATGAGGGAGATGCGGTATCTTTCACATATGAGGATGCAGGAGACGAACTGATCGTATTCCGTACGGAGAACGGGGAAGAAACGGCACACTACCGTTTCGGCGAAGACGGCAAGCATCTTGTCCTGACATTTTCAGACAGGCAGGAGGAGCTTATCTGGGTGTCCCATGGAACGCTGGAGGATAGCGGCGGCCTGGGACTTATGGTCATTGCGGAAAATATCACGCCTGAAGGCTGCAGGCTGATCTTGCGGCAGGCCGGCGGTTATCCTACAGGAGAGATCGTGGCGGACGATCGGTATCAGCTACTCTGCTATGATGCGGAACAGGACTCCTGGGGGTGGAAAGACGAGATTCAGACAGGACAGGGGCCATATACGGCTGAGAAGGACGCAAAGACGGAAATCGATATAGACTGGTCTGAAGAATACGGCAGTCTTGCCCCCGGACGGTATTTCCTCTGCTTCCGGGTCAGGGATATACGCAATCCGGGCGGAGACTGGGACGCCTATATGTACAGGGCGGAGATCGTCATCGCCGAAGACGGGAAGAAAGCCTTCACCGGAGGTTTCCGGACCTATTATGAGCTTCCGGACGGGACCTGGGAGTGCGACGGCCTGGAGTATAAATACCGTCTTGAGATCAAAGGACGCATGCCGAATGCACAGAAGAACGCCACGTTTGTTTACCTGAGCAACCGGGAAGAGATCACCTTTGAGCAGGCATTTAAGGCTGCGGGACTAAGCAGCAGCATGGCCGACTATTTTCCCGGGGAAGAGGCCGTATTTGTGGACTGGATCGTGGAATGACCGGCAGTAATACATCGGTGCTTCCAGCTTGCCATTGCCATTCCGCAGGACTTATAATCTCCAACACAGTAAGCAATTGGAGGAAAACATGAAGAAGTACGTACTTGCTGCCATTGCATCATTAATATTCATACTATCCCTGACAGGATGCGGAAGCTCAGAACCGAAAGAGGCTGAAGCTCCTGCCGTCGTGGAGAAGATTCCTGAGAAGTTCCCGGCACCTGCCGCAGAGGAGAAAGATGCGGAAGAGAAACAGGATGCTCCTGCCGCCGAAGAAGTTGCTGCCAAAGAGACTGTCGCTGAAGAGACCGCTGCCGGGGCCGAAGCGAAGAACCCTGATGAAACAGCTGATGAGACTCCCGAAGCGGAGGCAGATTCCGGCAATACCGGAGCGACAGCAGATACCGGCAGGGCGGACGGTGAACGCTTTGAAGAGATCATCATGCTGGAAGGCATGGAGGAGCCGGTCGGCTATGAACATGCAAAGAGCGATGCCCTCGGCTTTGAACTGGACTTTGAATATGATTACTTCGTGCGGCACAGCGAAGCGGACCGGGAGTATTTTGTCGCAGATGGTGAGGACCCTGCGGATCCCTGGAATTATTTCGAGATAAAATACAACCAGGCGAATGCCAACATGGCGGCGGATGCAATGAGTGCAGTACTCTCGGATGCGTACGATACGGTCGAATCGGAAGAGTATACACTCGATCAAGCGGGGCAGTGCATATGTATCAGTGCATCCGGCGCAAAAGACGGGAAGGCGCCTTTCGGATCATTGCAGAATGTATATATTATCCCTACCGGAGAAGGAAGCCTTGTCGCCGAAGTCCACTGCACCCTTGAAAGCGCGGAGGGCTATGGGAGCAGGGCGCTTTACAGCCTGAACACTCTTTCCCTTATCGGGAGGTAGAGCGGGAGGCCCGATTAAATGGGCACCTGTTTCCGATGCACTGCGCATTCCTGTCTGAGAAAGAGCACTCCGGCGTTCCGTATTCCAGCCGGACAGGGTAATGCGTATTAATGTATTCCACAGCTTTCCCAAAGGCAATCAGGGCATCTCTCTTACAGCACCGGGGGCCGTTGATCCTGCCCAGTTCTTCTATGGCGCCGGAGGTAAATGACATATGGTCGCCCCATGATCCGTCATCAGAGAGAGGTCCTGTGCCGTCAATGATCGCCAATGCAGCTCCGATGGAAGTGACCGCTCCGCAGACGCCCCACAGACCGCACATCGCGCCGGGCATTCGGAGGCCTTCCTTCAGGAGCATTTCCAGACTGCTGTCCAGATCAATGCTCCCTCCGGCATTGCGAAATGCCGCAAGAATACAGGCTCCATCCAGTACATGATGTTCCGGTCCGTGGATACTCATGTACTCTTTTTCTGCCATGTCGGTAAAGATCCTGACAGGATCTGTCCCTGTTTCGGAACGGATGTCCCGGATGATCTGTCTTCCCTTTTCTTCAGTATTCATGAAATCACCTTTCTTTCCAGGAAAAAGAACGAGCCTGATTAACAGGATAATACTTCAGGCCGGGAGAAAAGGAAAGATTAATCCGTACATCACATTTCCTCCCTTTACGTATGTCACAGGCGGATGGCAGCCAGCTCGTCCAGCAGGGCATTCACGCGGATAATGGCCGCATGACGTTTCTGGCGCTTCTTCTTCGCCTGTTCTTTTCGATACCGCCTGGTACCCCTGGCAGGCCTGCGCTTTGGCATGATAAGAGAAAGGTACTCCCCGCCGTATTTGTCCTTCACCCAGTCCGGAACACGGATGGTCCTGTCCATCGGAGCGGGCGGCTGTTCCGTGCAGGGATGCTCCTCTCTGTATGCATCATGAGAGGAGATATACCGGAGATAGCCGAGGATGGTATCGGTACGGAACTTCTGTGAATGGAAGCCCGGCACGAGGTCGGACCTGCTTCCCCCGCGCGACTTGTCGGTATTCTTGTGATACAGGAAAAGGGACTTGTTGCCTCCGTTCACAATGAGCCTCCAGCAGTCGTGTTTCGATATAATATGGATGCTATAGTCCAGCAGCTTGAGAATGAATCCGTTGTCCCTGCAGTATTGATCGACCTGCCTTCGTTCCTTCCGGTATTTAACGGCAATGGCGGGACAGCATCTGCAAAGCCGGTAACCATGCGCCTGTGCCTCTTCAAGACTTGTAAAGGTACGGCGGCTTGTCTTCGGGATCCGTTTCAGGATCTTGCAATGCGAAAGATGGGCGATCTTCCTGTGTGAATTTGTACTGTAAATCAGAATAGCCACGTTACACCTCCGTCTGCAGCCGCCGATCAGAAGCAAGTCGGCGGTTTTTCTGTTGCCAGATTAACTGTATCATACAAAGTGTCCAAAAAAACGCCCATAATAAACTGCGGAGATGCGGTAGAATACTGATGCGGCGTGGTTGCTTTTTTCCAAAATGGGAACTAGAATTATAATCTCATGGAATCATGGGGATAGGAGGATTTATGAAAAAACGCTTTGTTGCAACAATTATGGCATCTGTGCTTGCAGCCGCTCTGGTAACCGGCTGTGCATCGGGCGCGGCAAAGGAAGAGCCCAAGGCGGAGGCTGCGGCAGAAGAAGCGGCTCCCGAAGAGGCGAAGGAGGCTGCTCCTGAAGCTAAGGAAGAAACGGCCGAAGCTGCGGAAGAGACTGCAGAGACAGAGGTAACAGCTCCCGCAGAGGAGACGGAGAAGACGGCGGAAGCTTTCCCGGAATATGTTTACACCGGCGAAGATCCGTATGTTCAGCCGATCTATGAGTATTTCCGCGATAACATCAAACCTGATTATGAAGAGGCAGACGTATTCCTTCCGGAATTCGATATTCTGCGCGAGGATGATACCGATCCCGAAGACATCAAGGTCTGGGGCGATTATCATGTCGCAAATTACAGCGTCCGCGGCACGACATTCATGTTCCGCAGCGGCGGACAGTATCCCGGCTGCTTCCATCTGGCAAAGACGGGCGATGGCTATGAGGTAAAGTCCGTGGAATTTGTGGAAGACGGCACCGACTGGACAGAGTCCGTGAAGAAGATCTTCAACGATGACGAACTGCTGGCGGCCTTTGAAGCGGCATCCGCTGATGAAAGGGACGTCCGTTCCTATGTCATTCACAGCTATGCGGTCGAGAACGGCATGACTATCCGTGCTTATCAGGACTATGGCTGGGATCCGGTACAGGTCGACATGGATGATAAGGATTTTGCTGCAGATGCGCAGTTCCCGGACATTGCCGGCAGCTGGAAGTCCGCAGACTCTGCCATGACGATGGAGATCGAGGCGCAGGATGAAGGCTTTACCTGCGGTTTTGAGATCACCGGCAAAGATATGCTCTGCTCTGTATATGCTACCTATGAGATGGGAACGAATACCTTATGGTACTGGGACTGCTTTGTGAATGACGAGCAGGTCCTCGGGGAAGGAACGTTTGCATTGAACGAGGACAACACCATCACCTGGACACATGAAGGGGAAGAGGTCGTCTTCGAGAGAGCCTGATCATTATACTTCATAATTATTCTGGAAAAATAACCAGGACCGCCGCGCTGTCTGTTCAGTGCGGCGGTCCTGTCATGCCCGGGGCTCCCCGGAGATTTTCCGTTATGAATCCCGGCCCTTTTACAGGACCATCAGAAGAGTCCCCGCCCCGATCAGAAGACAGCCCAGGAGGGACTTCACCGTAAACTCTTCATGGAGAAAAACAAAAGCGAGCGCCAGTGTGATCACCACGGAAAGCTTGTCAACAGGAACGACTTTGGAGGCGTCCCCGATCTGCAGCGCACGGTAATAGCACAGCCAGGACGCGCCGGTCGCCATCCCGGAAAGAATAAGAAAGATCCAGCTTTTCGTGCTGATTTCCTTCAGCCCGCCCTGCTGGTTCGTCAGAAAGACCATGCCCCAGGCCATGATAACGACTACCATGGTGCGGATCGCCGTGGCAAGATGGGACCCCACTCCCTCAATTCCTATTTTTGCCAATATGGACGTTAATGCCGCAAATACGGCGGATCCGAGCGCAAGCCAGAACCACATTTCCTTTTCCTCCCCGAAAGATATATGCCTTTTTCTGTGCGGAGCCGGTGCGTATGACCCGGCTCTTCGTAAAGTCAGAACTGCACATTATGATAGCATATT
>CAMNCY010000078.1 GCA_946534785.1 uncultured Lachnospiraceae bacterium
CGGAAGATCCTTGTTCTTTGTAACGATGTTCTTAAACATCTCACCGTCGATAACGGCGTTGTTCCTTCCCTGCTCGAAGGTGATGCCGAAGACCTGCTTGCGCTCGATCTCCTCCGGCACATAATCCGGATCGATCTCAAGGATGCAGTAAGCGCCCTTTTTCTTCTGGCTGAGGATCTTTACGGCTTCCTCTTCATAGCCGGGCGCGATGACGCCGTCGGAGACCTCATGGGAGATCAGCTTCGCCGTATCCACGTCGCATACATCGGAAAGGCTGATGAAATCGCCGAAGGAAGACATTCTGTCGGCGCCTCTTGCACGTGCATAGGCACAGGCCAGGGGAGAAAGCTCTCCTTCTTCCTCTACCCAGTACATCTTCCTGTCAGTCTCGCTTAAGGGAAGCCCAATTGCGGCACCCGCGGGGCTGACATGCTTGAAGGATGTCGCGGAAGGCATGCCTGTCGCTTTCTTCAGCTCCGTTACCAGCTGCCAGCCGTTCAGGGCATCCAGAAGGTTGATATAGCCGGGACGGCCGTTGATCACTTTGATGGGAAGATCCGCGCCGTTATTCATGAAAACACGTGCGGGTTTCTGGTTGGGGTTGCATCCGTATTTCAGTTCCATCTCATTCATGTGAATTCTCCTTCCATACTCATATGATCGCATGCGCGATCCTGTGGCTGCCGGACAAAGTACAGGATCACCTGTTCTTGTTTACGATCCGGCTCTCGTATGTTCCGTCTGCGATGTTGATGAATCTGGTGAACAGGGAGACCTTGTTGTCCTCGTTGAGGGCATCCCAGATCCTGTCCGTGAAGCTGTCGATGTCTGCGGTAAAGTCTGCGTCAAAGCCGCAGCAGAGCGGTTCTCCCTCAAAGGACGGAAGCGGGCTTCCGTCTCCCATGTAGGTGCTGATGAATCTTCCCTCTCCCGCGGCAGGCGCCTCATAAGCAAAGGTGAACCTCTGTGTGGAGGACGGATCGCCGTGATTGCTCTTTAAGATGGAAAGGGCAAAATTGTACTTCCCGTCTGCGATGTGGAGAACACCGGAGATCCTGGGCGTGTAGTTCGGTGCATCTGGCTCGAAGGTGCGGCTGCGGAGGGATTCCTCAAAGGTCATCTGCCTGTCAAGGCCCTCATAGATCGTATCCGTCTGGTCGCCGTTGGTGACGATCGTCTTGGTGCCGAGGACTCTTACGGGAGCATAGATGATGAGGCTCGGATCTTCGAGTTTTGCAGGATCAAAGGCCTGCGTGCGGATCCCCTCTCCGTCTTCGACGAAGACACGGTTGCGGCTGTTGCCGCTTCGTCCCATGATAAAATATGCGATGACCGCTTTGTTCCCGTCAGCGCTGCGTCCGATCAGGATCCCTCTGCCGGGATAAGAAGTGTTCCGTAAGTGCTGTTCAATATTTGCCATTGCGTTCCTCTTTCTTTCATTCATTAAAAGGCCGTTTTATACCAGCGTTATTGTATCATAAAAGCGCCGCTGCGCAACTGCAGCACCGCTTAAATTTTCGTGAATATATCAGGCTTTTTCCGCCTTGCGAAGGTCCGCTTCCATTCGGGCAAGCTCCGGCATGATCGTCGCCAGCATCGTAACGAAACTGGCCATTCCTCCCGTGACATTGGAGATCGGCTCCGCCATGAAGACGCCGTCCGTCCCAAGCCCTACCGAATACGCCAGGATAAACGTCAGCGGCACCACCAGCACGATCTTCCGGAACAGACTGAAGAAGATCGTCCGCTTCTTCTTGTTCAGGGCCTTGAAGACCATCTGGGCGCTGTACTGGAGCGTCTGGAAGATAAAGGCAAAGAAATAGATATGCAGTGCCGGCACGGCTGCCGTGATAAGCGCCGGGTCCCTGGTGAAGACGCGGATGAACATCTGCGGCCGCCACAGGATCAGGAGCCATACGGCCAGTGTATACGGGAGCGTACAGGACAGCATGACAAAGATCGCCTTCCGGACGTTCTTCGGCCGCTTCGCACCAAAATTGAAGCTGATGGTCGGCGATGCGCCCTCTCCGAAGGCGGAGATCGGAACCTCCAGGATCTGCCGTACGGAGGAAACGATCGTCATGACCGACACATAGAGCGATCCTCCGAAATGCATCAGCGTGGAATTGCAGGCGATCTGCACGGCGGAATTGGTCGCCTGCATGATAAACGGCGCAAGGCCGAGACTGATGATGTCTCCGGCATGAGGGAAAAGCTTTCCCTTTCCGGGGATCGTCAGGGGATGCTCATTGCGTTTTCCGAGAAGATAAAACAGGACCAGCGCGGCAGAAAGGCCCTGGGCAATGACCGTCGCGATGGCGGCGCCTTCAACGCCCATTCCGAGCTGAAAGATGAAGATCGGATCCAGGACCAGGTTGGAGACTGCGCCGACCGTGACCGTCATCATTCCGATCAGGGAATATCCCTGTGCATTGATATACGGATTCATGCCGCCCGCGATCATGGAAAAAGCGGTTCCGATCAGGTAGATCCGAAGATACGGCAGGGAATAGACCAGCTCCGCCTCTCCCGCTCCGAAGGCCGTAAGGAGCTGGCGGCCGAAGATCTCCCCGATCGCGAAGATCAGGATGCTGACCGTCAGGATGAGCCGGAAAGCCGTATTCAGGATCTCGCCGGCCTTCTTTCTGTCGCCGCTTCCCATGGCCATCGAGAACAGGGGCGCCCCGCCCATGCCGAACATATTGGTAAAGCCCGTGACGACCATGATAACGGGAAAACAAAGGCCCACGGCGCCCAGAGCTTCCGTTCCTTCTCCCGGAATACGGCCGATATAGATACGGTCCACGATATTGTAAAGAAGGTGCAGGACCTGCGCCACCAGCATGGGAAGCGCCGTGAGGAGGATATTCTGTGTGATTCTGCCGCTGTTGAATTCAACTCTCTTCATCAGAAGATCTCATTCCCTTTCTGAAATGCAGGATGACTGCGCCGATCAGGACAACGTCCGCCGCGACCCAGGCTGCCGGCTCTCCCCACATGATCGCGGACTGGCCGAGAAAGCCCGTCAGGAGGAATGCACAGACGATACGCACGCCGAATTCCGCAAGCCCCGAGATCATCGGCGCCACGGTATCACCCATTCCCTGCAGCATGCATCTGGAAACATGCAGGATATACAGAATAGGGAGCGGCAGGCTTAAGATCAGCAGATACCGGTAGGATACCGCTCTTGCTGCCAACGTATGCGCATCGCTTCCGGGGAGGAAGGCGCCCGTCACGGAATGCCCCGCAAGGACCATGGCTCCGCCGATCACAACGGCCGTCACACAGGAAAGGATAAGGGATGCCCGGAACCCTTCCCGGATCCTTCTGTCTTTTCCCGCGCCGTAATTCTGCCCGGTATAGGAAAGCATGGCATACCCGTAGGAGATCGCCGCCATTTCCAGTGTTGCATAAAGTTTGTTGGTGGCTGTATAGCCTGCCACATAATCTACGCCGAAGCTGTTTTCCACGGAGGCGACCAGCATGCCGCCGACGCAGATAAGGACATTCTGCATGAAAAGCGGAAGGCTCAGCTTCAGAAGCCGCGCATTCAGTCCTTTTTCCGGCAGATAGTCTTCTTTTGAGGTCCGAAGGACCGGGATCCTGCGGATCGCCGCTGCGCAGAACAGTCCGGAGACCAGCTCCGAAAGGACCGTTGCAAATGCCGCACCGAAGATCCCCCACCGGAAGTTCATGACAAACAGAATGTCCAGCGCGATATTCAGGAGAGATGCTATCACCATCGCAATAAGGGGCGTCCTGCTGTTCCCCGCTGCCCGCAGGATGGACGCTCCCATATTATACAGGAGCAAGGCCGGGATCCCCGCAAAGAGCGTTGCGATATACAGGATCGTCATAGGCCGGATCTCCTGCGGCGTGTGCAGGAAATGAAGGACCGGCAGGATACCGGCTTCGAACAGGATCAGCTGCAGAACGGCGATCACGCAGCAAAGACGGATGGAATGGGCGATCGTCTTCTTCAGGTGCCCGATGTCTCCCGCCCCGTAATCCTGCGCCGCCTGGATGGAAAAGCCCTGGGTAAAGGACTGCACCACGACCAGGTTCATATAGGTATACCAGTCCGCCGAACCGACGGCGGCAAGGGCCTCCACGCCGACGGCGCGGCTTACGACCAGCGCATCGACGATCATATACAGCTGCTGGAAAAGGTTCCCCAGCATCATCGGAATGGCAAAGGTGATAATAAGACGCAGGGGACTCCCGTGCGTCATGTCTCTGACTGAACGCTCCATAAATTACCCTGAAAAAAATACACCGGAGAAGCTGCTGCTTCCCCGGTGCATTATTATACTACGGATTTCGTCCGAATACCCCAATTATTCAAGCGTGCCGTACATGAAATACCAGTAACCGTAAGGTGAATGCCATGTGTTCTTGAGCTCGGGCTTCTGGAGCCAGAAGTCATTGTAGTAAGCTACAGGAGCCATAGCAGCATCCTCCAGGAGTACCTGCTCTGCCTGGTGCAGCAGATCATAGTGCTCAGCGACATCGGTGGACTTTCTGGCTTCGTCTACCAGCGTATCGAACTCGGCGCTGGAGTACTTGCCGTCGTTGTTGCCGTTGCTGGTCTCAAGAAGGTTGATCATGTTGGAAGGATCATCCCAGTCATAGACCCAGCCGTTACGTGCAACGTCGAAGTTGCCGGAACGTCTGTCAGCGGTAACGGTCTTCCACTCCTGGATATCAACTGTCATGGTGATGCCCAGATCTCCCCATGCGCTCTGCAGATACTCTGCAACAGCCTTGTGGTAGCCTGCATCGTTTGTCAGGTACTTGATCTCCGGGAAGCCCTCGCCGTTCGGATAGCCGGCTTCTGCAAGCAGTGCCTTTGCCTTCTCAAGGTCAGCTTCATAGTTGGTAACGTCGAAGTGATCGCCGTAGGTCTCCTTTGTGACATCTTCGAAGGAAGAGCCTTCAGCAGCGTCGGAAACGCCGGGGCCTACGAAGTTTGTAGCGGGAGAATATGTACCCTGCATGATGGTGCCGGCAACATAATCTCTGTCGATGGCAAGGGAAAGTGCCTCACGGACGCGTGCATCGTCGAAAGGAGCTCTCTGGGTGTTGAAGGATACATAGTAGGTGCCCATGATAGGCTCAACAAAGAACTCTTCGTTGCCTTCCAGGGAAGGAATCTCTTCTGTGGGAACGTCCTTGATCATCATCAGGTCGCCGTTCTGGTATGCGGAATAAGCAGCGTTGGAATCCTCGATCAGATGCCATACGATCGTATCGAAGGTTACGTGCTCAGCATCCCAGTAGTTCTCGTTCTTCTGGAATACGATCTGGGAACCGTCTGTGAACTCGGTCATGTAGTAAGGGCCGCACGTGATGTAGGTAGCGGGATCGATCGTCCAGGCATCGCCGTTGGCTTCGATCGTAGCCTGCTGAACGGGAACAAGGACTGCGAATGCGCAGATCTTGTCAAAGTAGATGCAGGGGCTCTTCAGCTCTACGACGAAGGTGTTGTCATCGGGAGCGGAAACTGCCAGAGCGTCCACATCGCCTGCTTCGGCTTCTTCATAACCTACGATGTAGTTCAGAAGGTCATAGCCGTAAGGAGCAGCTGTTGCGGGATCTGCAACTCTCTTCCAGGAATAAACGAAATCATTGGCTGTAAGCGGAGATCCGTCGGACCACTTCAGGCCTTCTCTTAAATGGAAGGTCCATACAAGTCCGTCATCGGACATTTCCCAGCTCTCTGCAAGTCCGGGAACAACATTGTTGTCCTTGTCGAACTTCAGCAGGCCTTCGAAAGCGTGAATGATCATGTTCGCGCCGTCGACTGCGGAGTTCAGAGCGGGATCGATCGTCTCGGGAGAAGGACCGACCTGGACATCCAGGACAGTAGCGCCTTCCGCTGCGGGAGCTTCCGCTTCTGCGCCTTCTGCCGGTTTCTCAGCTGCTTCGCTTTCTGCTGCAGGTGCGGGCGCTGCTGCGGGTGCGGATGAACCGCAGCCGGCAAGGGCCATGGATGCAGCCAGAACAGCAGCCAGTACAGATGCTACTTTTCTTTTCATAAACTTTCCTCCTTACGCAGGATCATCTGTCAGGTCCTGCGAAAAATAATACTCCGTCCCGCCATGATCGGCGGAACTCTATCAATACTGCCTTGGGATTGGGGCCGTCGGCAGGATCAATATACGAGATTCATTATACCCCTGTCAGTTCAGCTTATCCAGATGATGGCAGGCACAGTAATGTCCGGGCTTGACCTCGGTGAAGGCCGGTGCTTCTGCCGCACACTTTTCGGAAGCATACGGGCACCTTGTCCGGAATGCGCAGCCGGAGGGCGGATCCACGGGACTGGGCACGTCGCCCTGCAGGATGATACGCTGCGAAGCCCTGGCGATCTTCGGGTCCGCGATCGGAACAGCCGAGATCAGGGAACGGGTATAGGGGTGCATGGAATGGAAGATCAGCTCATCCGAATCCGCCATTTCCACGATATGTCCCAGGTACATGACGCCGATCCTGTCCGAAATATGATTGACGACGGAAAGGTCATGGGCGATGAAAAGATAGGTAAGCCCAAGCTTGTCCTGCAGTTCTTCGAACATGTTGACGACCTGCGCCTGAATGGAAACGTCGAGAGCCGAGACCGGCTCGTCGCAGACGATGAACTCGGGGTCCACGGCAAGCGCCCTGGCGATGCCGACACGCTGCCTCTGTCCGCCGGAGAATTCATGGGGATAGCGGTTTGCGTGCTCGGAGTTGAGGCCGACCGTCGCAAGAAGGGAAATGATCCTGTCTCTTCTCTCCTGCTTGGTCTTATAGAGCTTATGGATATCCAGCGCTTCTCCGACGATGTCCCCGACTGTCATACGGGGGTCCAGGGAAGCGTAGGGATCCTGGAACACGATCTGCATCCTGCGGCGGAAGGGAAGCATGTCGATATTCTTTCCCGAAGCGCCGTCAAAGATCACGTTTCCGTCATAGATGACCTTGCCGCCCGTGGGCTCCGTAAGCCGGAGGATCGCACGGCCTGTCGTGGTCTTGCCGCAGCCCGACTCTCCTACCAGTCCGAAGGTCTCTCCCTTCCGGATGAAGAAGGAAACGCCGTCAACGGCCTTTACGACCTTTCTGGACCCGGCAACGGGGAAATACTGTTTCAGGTCCTGCACTTCCAGCAGATTTTTCTCAGCCATCAGTTATTTCCTCCTTTCTTCTGGATCCAGCATCTTGAATAATGTACGTCATTGAAATAGGTTTTGCCGGGCTTTGCGGACAGACAGACCTTCATGCAGCTGTCGCAGCGGGGCGCAAAAGGACACCCTGCCGGCGGGTTGAGCATATCCACGGGCTGGCCCTCGATGGGGATCAGCTTGGAATATTCCTGTTCATGGAACTTGGGGATGGATCTCAGAAGTCCCTTGGTGTATTCATGCTGCGGATTATAGAAAATATCATCCGTATCGCCGTATTCGACGATCTCGCCCGCATACATGACCGCGATCCTGTCGCACATGGAAGCAACGACGCCCAGGTCATGGGTGATCAGGATAATGCCCATTCCCAGCTTATTCTTCAGTTCCTGCATCAGTTCCAGGATCTGCGCCTGAATGGTAACGTCCAGCGCGGTCGTGGGCTCGTCCGCGATCAGGAGCTTGGGTTCGCACGCAAGGGCAATCGCGATCATGACTCTCTGGCGCATACCGCCGGAAAGCTCATGGGGATACTGCTTCACGCGCTTCTCGGGCTCATTGATACCGACGAGCTTTAAGAGCTCTACTGCCCTGTCCTTTGCTTCTTTTCCTTTTTTATCCGTATGGAGCTTAATGGCCTCTTCGATCTGGTTGCCGATCGTGTAGACCGGGTTCAGGGAGGTCATGGGATCCTGGAAAATAATGCTGACTTCCTTGCCGCGGATCTTCCGGACTTCCTTTTCGGTCATCTGGTCGATCCTGTGACCGTTGAATTCTACCGTTCCGCCGACGATCTTTCCGTTATCGGCCGTCAGTCCCATGATGGAATAGGCCGTTACGGACTTGCCGGATCCGGATTCGCCGACGATCCCGAGGACCTCGCCCTCCTTCATCTGGATCGTGACGTCATTCAGTGCCTTGACTTCCCCCGCAGGGGTAAAAAACGACAGCTTCTCATGCTGTATATTTACCAGATACTGTTCACTCATCTTCTGTCTCCCCCGCTCAGCGCTTCATCTTCGGATCAAATGCATCTCTGAGGCCGTCGCCCAGGAGGTTGAAGCTCAGGATGATGACAAAGATGGCAAATGCCGGTGCAAAAAGCTTCTCCGGACTGGTCTGCATACCGTTCAGGGCAGCACTGGCCAAAGATCCCAGAGACGGCATCGGAGCCTGCACGCCCAGGCCCAGGAAGCTCAGGAAAGATTCCGTGAAGATCGAGGACGGGATCTGCAGGGTCGTCGTTACGATCAGCGTACCGATGCAGTTCGTGATCAGGTGCTTGGTGATGATGCGGCGGTTGGTGCCGCCCAGCGCCTTTGCAGCCGTGACATA
>CAMNCY010000079.1 GCA_946534785.1 uncultured Lachnospiraceae bacterium
TCTGCGAGATGGCTGCTTACTATCGTTCCATCGGTTCTTCCATCAAGCAGCGTCTGGAAGAGATCTATGCCCAGTACGGAAGATACCTCAACAAGGTCGATTCCTTCGAGTTCCCCGGACTTTCCGGCATGGACAAGATGGCAGGCATCATGAGCGGACTTCGCGAGAATCCTCCGAAGGAGATCGCAGGCAAGGCCGTCGTGAAGGTCACCGACTACAACAAACCCGAAGAGACCGGACTTCCGAAGTCCAACGTCCTGATCTATTCACTGGATGACGGCGCTACCGTCGTGGTCCGTCCTTCCGGCACAGAGCCGAAGATCAAGGGCTACTACACAACGCTCGGCAAGGATCTTGCGGAAGCGCAGGCAGAGAAGGATCAGCTGGCAGAAGCATTAAAGCCGATCTTCTCATAAGAATCTGCAGGCTGTACGCAGAAGTAAATAGGATTGATCGATGCAGCGCAGGAGAACCCCCTGCGCTGTATCTGTGTACGGGAAACGGAGGAAACAGATGGCAGTACAGGTAATGAGACTGGGGCAGCAGGCCTACGTCATAAAGGAGAGCACAACCGGCGCCTGCATCGGCGTGGATCTTCTTCTTACGGAGATGGACCGGCGGGTCATCAAGAACATCATTACGGTCCGGGATCTGGGAAACGTGTCCATCCTGATGGGCACCCATGACCATGTGGATCATATCGACAGGGAGATGTGGAAGGAAGCGGCCGCTTTGTACCCGGCGCTCCGCTTTGCGGTTCCTGCCTATTTCGAGGATACGATGCCGGAAGAACTGGGGATTGCGAAGGAACGTTTTCTTTTTGTGGATGAAGGAAGGCCTGTGACGACAAGGATCTTCGCAGATCCTTCAGATCCGGAGAGCCCTTCCTGCGAGCTCACAGTCGAAGCCCTTGCAGCCGCCCATGAGTTCATTGAAACAGATGATCAGGGAAGGCATCCCTGCCTGATGTACCTGCTTAAGATCGGCGGCAGGATCCTCTGCCATATGGGGGATACCTGCGTTTACGAAGGCCTGTATGCAAAGCTCCGCACCTTTGGAAAACTGGACGCCATCATGGCGCCCATCAACGGACGGGACGCGGAACGGTACGCCAGGAACTGCATCGGAAACATGACCTTCCAGGAAGCGGTGGATCTTATCGGCACGCTTTCGCCGAAGGTCGGAATCCCCGGCCACTATGACATGTTCGCGAACAACAGCGAGGATCCGGAACAGTTCACCCGGTACATGGCACTCAAATACCCGGCCCAGAAGACGAAGATCTGCGCGCCGGGAGAATGGTATATGCTGCCGGAGGAGTAAAGCCACAGATGGAGAATCTGCAGAAGTTCAGGATCATCAGCGGCGGGACACTGAAATGGATCGCGCTGGTCACCATGTTCATAGATCATGCGGCCGCCTCTTTCGTGGACGTATTCATCGGGAACAGTCCGTACCGCATTTTTGAAAGTGTGCAGGAAGGATATAAAGTCTACAACCTGCTTCGCGGCATCGGAAGGTGCGCATTTCCGATCTTCTGTTTTCTTCTGGTAGAAGGTTTCTATCATACCCGAGACCGCCTGCGGTATCTTATCCGCCTTCTGATCTTTGCAGTTCTTTCGATCTGGCCGTTCCAGAAGGTGTTCTTCCCGAGCGCCGATGTGCTTCATCTGGATGTCCTGTTCACGCTGGCGCTGGGATTTATCGCCATATGGGCAATAGATGAACGGGGATATATATGGGGAGGCGCCGCGACTGCAGCCTGTGCCCTTGCGGCGTTCTTTCTTCATACGGACTACCGTCACGGAGGCGTGATCCTGATCGTGATCCTGTACCTTCTGCGGCAGTATCCGCCTGCCTCCGTCATCCTGGGGCAGATCTGGATCGCCTATTATAACGGCGAGGAGAGATGGGCCTTTACGGGATTTCTCCTGACACTTCTGTATAACGGGAAGAGAGGACGGGGACCGAAGTATTTCTTCTATTTCTTCTACCCGCTTCACCTGATATTCTTATATCTTCTAAGAAAAATGACCCTCGGCTATTAGCCGGGGGTTATTTTCCGGGGGATGCGCATCTGCATGGGCATTTTCGGGCTTCTGTATCTGCCCGGAATAGGGCCCGGATCAGTCAGATGACATGGGATGCATCTACAATCGCGGATTAGAAAGAATGTATCTGCCCGGATGCAGGACACAAATGCAGCAATTTATGGGTATTTCAGTGAAATGCATCCACATTGGGAGATATTGGCAAATGTATTTGCCTGCTCCGGAGAGGGTTAGTTCTACGAAGCATTTACATTTTGGAATTTCCCGGATTGTATTTGCCGGACCGGGTAAGATGGTGCATCTACAATTCCGGATTTATAAGAATGTGTTTGCTCCGGATGGAAATGGAAGAGTAAGGACCAAAGACACGAAGCACAACTGAGCATCCACATTGGCATATCCCGGTAAATGTATTCGCCTAAATCAAAATGAGCAAATAAAAAAAGGATCATCCGCTACTGAAATATCAGATGCGAATGATCCTTTAGTTTCCTTTGGAAAGCAGTTCTGATTAAACAGTGCCCTGGTCTGTATGTTTGACGTAGTTTACGACCAAGATACCGGCACTTACCAGAAGGAGCGCTGCGATGCTGCGCCAGTTGAAGACCTGGCTTACTTCGCCCAGAAGAAGGGCAGAGAGCACAGCACCGAAGATCGGGTTCATGAATCCGAAGATGGCAACACGGGAGACCGGGTTGTACTTCATCAGGATTCCCCAGACCGTATAGGCAACGGATGAGACCAGTGCCAGATACAGGAGGATGCAGATACCGGTGCCTGTTACCTGCGGGATCCTGCCGCCGCACAAAAAGCCGATCACGGAAAGAATGATGCCGCCGATGAAGAACTGGTAGCCGCTGATCGTTACGGCATTTTCATTCTGTGAATATTTCTTGATCAGGACGGAAGAGACTGCGTACATGATCTGTGTGAACAGGACGGCGCCTTCGCCCAGGAGCGTAAAGCTGAAATCCAGTCCTTCTCCCGTAAGGTTTACGATGACGATGCCGGCAAGACCGAGGATACAGCCGATGATCTTGCGGGGCGTCAGCTTCTCCATCCGGAATACGAGACAGGAGACCAGGATCGTCAGGAAGGTGTTGGAACCTACCAGGATCGCGCCCTTTGCACCGCTCGTATGGGCAAGGCCCACATAGAAAAAGAAATACTGGAGAACGGTCTGGACCAGGCACAGCTTGACGATGTTGAACCAGGATTCCCGTTTGGGGACCAGTACCTTGCGCTCAATGATGCTTCCGAAGACGATCGTCAGGATACCCGCCAGGATAAAGCGGATACCGGCGAAAAAGATGATGTCAAAGGTGTGGTCGGCGGGAATGGAGAAATATTTGTACCCCAGTTTGATGAACGGCGCAGCGCTTCCCCAGAGGGCGCAGCTGAGCATCGTCAGTCCCAGAACGACCCAGATGTTCTGTAATACTTCTGCTCTGGATTTCCTGTTCATGATAAAATGTGTCCTTTCTTTCGTAGCCAATTGATTATAGGAATACCGCCGCGAAGTTGCAAGGGGAAATATTATTTGCACCCATCTGAAAAAGTGCAAAGCTGTCCGCATTTATATACCTTTCGAAGGACCAGGTCGCGGTCTGCAATAAGAAAGTCCGCCTGATGGCCCGGCGTAAGAAAGCCGATCCGGTCCGCCAGTCCGATGGCTTTTGCGGGATTCTCGCTGGCACAGGCAATGGCCTGTTCCAGGGGGATGCCGGCTTTAAAGTGGGCGTACCGGAGGCAGTCGTACAGGTTCGTGACAGAGCCTGCCAGGGTGCCGCCTTCGATAGACCGGGGTTCTCTGCCGTCGCCTTTGAGAGATTGTGTAAGAATGGCCCTGCTTCCCGACACGGTAACCGCCTGACCGCCTAAAAGGTAGGAGCCGTCGGGCATGCCGGCTGCCCGCATACTGTCGCTGATAAAGAGGATGTGTTCCGGTCCGAAGAGCCGGAAAGCGGAACGTATGGCGGAGGGATGCACATGGATGCCGTCTGTGATGAGCTCTGCCATGACAGTTCCCGAATCCGCTGCCGCGCCGATGGGACCGGGCTCTCTGTGCAGAAGGGGAGGCATGGCATTGTACAGGTGGGTGAGCTGCCGTGCACCGGCGTCTATCGCAGAAGCGGCTGTCCTATAATCGGCATCGGTGTGGGCGATGGAAATGCGGACGTTTCCGTCAGGGGATCCTGCGATCTTCCGGATGAAAGGAATGGCGCCATCCGTTTCCGGTGCAACGGCGGCGATCCGGATCAGTCCTTCCGCTGCTTCCTGCAGCTTTTCAAACAGTGTAAAATCAGGCCTTCGGATATTGGCGGGATCCTGCGCACCGCACCTTTTACGGGAGAGGAACGGGCCTTCCATGTAGACTCCCACAAGCTCCGCCTCTTTCTGAAGACGGGAAAGATCCTGCTGCTGACGGCGGCGGAACGCCGCTGCATTTGCAAAGGCCGCAAGGAGGACATCCTCCGGCAGCGTCATGCCGGCCGGCATGATGGACGTTATCCCGTGCCGGAGTTCATAGGCAGCCATAGCAGACAGTGCGTCTTCAGTCCCGTCGCAAAGGTCGGCGCCCATGCACCCGTGAAAGTGAATATCCACAAGACCGGGAAGAATATACATACCATCCGCATCCAGGATACGGACTGCATCCGTACCGGACACTCCCTCCCCGGCCGCTTCTTTGCCGACCGCTTCTTTGCCGGCCGCTTCCTCCCGGAACACTTCCTCCGGAGAGATGATAAGGCCTTCTTTTATATACAGTGATTCATTGACAAAACGACCGTCCCGAAAGACCAGGCCGTTACGGATCTCAGTGATCATACAGTTGCTCCTTGCGGTATCTCGCGGGTTTCTTTTTTCCATTGTAACAAATATCATCAGAACTCGTTTTTTTCCGGAGAAGGATTTATAATCTTATTTGAAAAAATGGAACTTATAAACCCGTAGGAGAATTATTATGCAGAAAGTAGTGGTATTCGGAGGCGGAACAGGACTCTCATGCCTCCTTTCCGGACTGAAATTATTTCCTCTTGATGTTACGACAGTCATAACGGTCAGCGATAACGGAAGCAGCACGGGGCTTCTCAAGAAAGAACTGGATATCCCCGCAGTGGGCGATATCGGAAAGGTCCTGCTTTCCATGGCCAACGTGGACGACGATTTCGTCCGCCTCCTGCGTTACCGCTTTGATAAAGAGGGATCGCTGTATAACCATCCGGTCCGCAATATCATGCTGGCGGCGCTGATCGACTTAAAGGGCAATCTTACGGAAGCCACCGCATATATGAGCAGCCTTTTGAATATCAAAGGCAAGGTCCTTCCCCTTTCCGCGGAGAAGGTGGAGCTGGTAGGCCATGCGAAGGACGGCGACTATTACGGCGAGGAAGCCGTCAGCGAGAACATCCGCAATATCGACCGGCTGGCCTATGATCATGAGATCCGGGTCAATCCCGAGATCATCGAAAGGATCATGGATGCGGATCTTGTCATCTTCAGTCCCGGAAGCCTGTATACCAGTATCATTCCGCATCTTCTGTCCAAAGAGATCGTGGAGGCACTGAAAAAATGTCCCGCGCCCATCATGTATGTCTCAAATCTTGTGACACAGCCGGGAGAGACCGATGATACCAGGCTGAGTGCCCATGTGGCAGTACTGGATCGGTATCTTGACGGCAGAACAGTGGATATCGTCGTTGCCAACAATTCGGTCATTGATGCCGATGTGACGGCCAGATATCTGGAAACGGAGGGCAAGCAGCTGGTGGAGATCGATGAAGGACCGACAACAGCCCTGGGGGCGAAGATCATCGCGGGGGATGTGTTCTGTATCGAAGAAGGAAAAATAAGGCACAATTCACTGAAGACGGCCTATATCATCTTTTCCTACCTGATGGACCGCTGAACCGGCATCATTTCTGTCCTGAGAGAATATTAACGGCAACGCCGCAGAGGGAAACCTCTGCGGTGTTTTTATTTGCCGCTGCCCGCGGAGCCGGTGGCCGGGATGGCACCAAAGCCGGCCAGGGAGATCCCGGCGGCAAGGCTCGTGAATTCCTCCAGGGAGATCTGCCTTGAGGAGACCCACTGGGAAAACATGGACAGAAGACCCGCAGATGCGTATTCCGCAAACAGCGCATAGCGGGCTTCGTCATCTTCATGAAACTGTTTCAGAAAAGTATCAATTATTATATTTTTGACCCGGAGGCTGAGCTGGGGAAGACGGCCGGCATCGTCGAGCAGCTGGAAGATCCCGATATCCTGCTCGATATTGCGGTTGAACTCCCGGAAAAAGACGAGCGCGTCAAAGGTCCCGTTCTTTAAGTCGATCGACTCCAGGAGCGGGCGGTATTTTTCCAGGATCTCCGTTTCGATCTGCGAGATCAGGCTTTCCATTCCGTCATAGTAGGTATAAAACGTCTTCCGGTTGATCCCCGCTCGCTCGGAGAGCTCCATGACGGTAATCTTCGCAAATTCCTTTTCTTCCATCAGTTCCATAAATGCGCGGCGGATGCACGCTTTGGTGCGAAGGACCCGCCGGTCCTGTTTTTCCGTATTCACTCAGATCGTCCTCCTGAAAAGTAACAGAAGTGGGCAGATGTAGTTATAAGAAACACATGTAAGGATATGCCCGTTGTTGTTATCGTTATCTTTCATTATAATGTATACATTAATAAAGAAACAGCTGTTACTTAACTGTTTCCGCCGCGGGGTGCTGAAAATGAAAGATCAATACAGTTACGAAATATTTATGGATACATCGGGGGATATCGATGCAGCTTTTGCACGGGAGAACGGGATCCGCTTTATCGGCATGAATTATACGATCAGCGGCGAAGAACGTTTCTGCGCCGGCATGGAAAGCGAAGAGATCCTGAAGAAGTTCTATGACGGTCAGAGAAACGGCGACCTGACAAGGACGAGCCAGATCACGCCGCACCAGTATGCAGAGACCTTTGCGCCGGTGCTCAAAGAAGGGAAATCGGTCCTGTACATCTGCCTTTCCAGCGGGCTGTCCAACACCTTTGAAAGTGTCCGCCTGGCGGCGGCCGGACTGAAGGAAGAATACCCGGAGCAGGAAGTCTGTCCTGTCGATTCCCTTGCCGCGACCGGCGGAATGGGACTGATCACGGAACGTGCAGTGAAAAACCGCGCAGCCGGTATGAGTGTTTCCGAAAATGCGGAAGACCTGCAGAGGACTGCCGTCAATGCCTGCCACGTGTTCATGGTCGATGACCTGGGGTATCTGCGAAGAGGCGGGAGAGTATCCGCCGCAACGGCTGTCGTCGGCACTATGCTGAATGTAAAGCCGGTCCTGATCATCAACGGCGAAGGAAAGCTTCCCACCATAGGCAAGAAGCGGGGCGACCGGCAGGCCATCAAGATGATGCTGGACAGATTCCTCGAAAGCAGGGACCCTTCTGCCTCCAGCATCTATATCACCCACGGCGACTGTGCGGACAAGGCGGACTATGTGGCGCAGCAGGTGCGTGAGAAGGTGCCGGATGCCGATATCCACATCATGATGCTGAGCCCTGTCATCGGAGCCCATACCGGCCCGGGCATGGTATCGCTCATTTACTGGGGAGACCGGAGCAGGATCGAGTGAGTCGGTGTACCTGTCCCTGTGGCTCATGAGTCAGGGGGACAGGTACGATGACTCACCCATCTTCATGCTATAATGTTCTGTGTGATCTTCACGTAGATGTCAGATCGGGAGGATATTATGCATAGAAGACGGCTCACAGCCTGGATCATCATTTTGGCATTGTGTATCAGCGCATGCGGAAGCAGCTCCCCTGAAGCTGCTTCCAAAGAGGAATCTGCGGAAGAGAGTAGCTTCATTGAAAAAATCCCGGAAGACGCACGCGTGGAACCCGCGAAAACGGAAGCTGCCCTCGCGGAGGAAAAAGTAGAGTCCGGATCCGCGGCAGAGGAAGCGGGAGCAGAGCCTGCGGAAGGAGAGTCTGCAGAAGAGGAGGCTTCTTCGGAAGAAGAAACGCCTGCCGGGAGCCTTGAGTATCCTGACTTTATAGAGAATAAAGATAAAGTCGACCAGGCAATGCAGGTCGTGACAGAGCAGGAAGTGGAGTGGTATTTTGCCGGCAAAAACTCCATGATAAAGGATCTGAAAGACAACGGGATCACGCCGGAAGGAATTTCTTTCCAGGACAAGGAGTCCATGCGTGAAACGTTCCTGGCGGGCTGCAATAACTATCTGAAGACGGTCACGTCCGTTGAAAAGCTGGAGGAAGACATCACTGCCGGAAACACCGAATCCGTATATGCGGCATTGCTGTTAACGAGCATTATGTATGGAAACGGCGAGCTTGCGGAAAAGGCGAAAACGGACAAGGTCGTATCGAACGCTTATAATATCATTGATATGTCCATAA
>CAMNCY010000080.1 GCA_946534785.1 uncultured Lachnospiraceae bacterium
GCAGTGCATATTCATCAGAAGGAGGAGAGAACATGATCAGTATTGCAAGCGACCACGGCGGATTTGACCTCAAGGAAAGAGTCAAAAAATATCTGGATGAAAAAGGAATCGCCTATAAGGATTTCGGCTGTTTTGATAAAAAATCCTGCGATTATCCGGATTTTGCAAGGCCGGCGGCAGAGGCTGTCGCAAGCGGTGAGTGCGAAAAGGGAATCGTCATCTGCACGACCGGCATCGGCGTTTCCATCGTGGCCAACAAGGTCCCGGGCATCCGGTGCGGTCTTTGCACGGATGTTACCTGCGCGAAGCTGACCAGACTCCACAATGATGCGAATATGCTGGCCATCGGCGCCGGCGTGATCGGGGAGAACGTGGCGCTGGATGTCGTGGAAGCCTTCCTTACGACGCCTTTTTCCGGAGAGGAAAAGCACGCAAGAAGGATCGGAAAAATAGGAAAATAAGGTGGAAATAAATCAGTCATGAAGGGGCAGGAATCATATTTAAAGCATGTGGGGAGAAACGCGGCGTTCTCCGTCAAATGGATCTGTATCGCGCTTCTTGTCGGATCCGTAACGGGGCTGTGCGCTTCTGTTTTTGCAAAGGCGATCGGCTTTGCGACATCGCTCAGGCTTTCGCATCCGTGGATCCTGTACGCGATGCCGGCAGCAGGTATCCTCATCGTATCCTTATACCGGCTTGCAGATGAGCGCACGAGCCGCGGGACGAATATGGTGATCGATGCGATAAGGAGCGACGACGAAGAGCCGCCGCTTCGCATGGCGCCCCTGATCTTCATTGCAACGGTGCTGACGCATCTGACGGGCGGCTCTGCCGGCCGTGAAGGCGCGGCGCTCCAGCTGGGCGGAAGCCTGGGGAACGGGATCGGACATCTTCTGCGACTCCCGGCAAAGGACCGGACAAGATCCATGATGATCGGCATGAGCGCAGCCTTTTCCGCGCTTTTCGGAACGCCCCTGGCCGCCTCCGTCATGCCGACGGAGATCAGCACGGTGGGCATCATCTATGATTCCGCGCTGGTGCCCTGCGTCATTGCGGCGCTGACCGCCAATGTGATCGCGGGAAAGATGGGCCTTGAGAGCGAGGCCGTCCGGCTCCGGATCGTAGAGACCTTCGGCATCCGGACGGTGTTCCTGACACTGATCCTTGCCATCCTCTGCGCGGCGGCCGGGATCCTGTTCTGCGTCGTCATGCACCAGACCGGCCACGTCATGAAGAAAAGGCTGAAGAACGAGTACGTCCGCGTCATCGTGGGATCGGTGATGATCATCCTGCTCACCCTCCTCGTGGGCGACCAGACCTACAACGGGACAGGCTCCGCCATCATCGAGCTTTGCAAAACAGGAAATGCGACGGCAGAGAACGTAAAGTCCTACGCATTCCTCCTGAAGATCCTGTTCACGGCCATCACGCTCTCCTGCGGCTTCAAGGGAGGCGAGATCGTGCCGTCCCTTTTCATCGGCGCAACGCTGGGCTCGACCTTCGGACGGGTCGCGGGCATGGACCCCGCTCTTTGTGCCTGCATGGGCATGGGCAGTGTTTTCGGCGCAGTCACCAACTGCCCGATCACGGCGCTCCTCATCAGTTTTGAACTGTTCGGCTTTGAAGGAATGCCGTTCCTTCTTCTGTGCATTGCCCTGACATATCTGTTCTCCGGGCACTACGGACTCTATTCCGCACAGAAGATCCGTTACAACAAGTACGATCCCGGGAGGATCGATATTTTTACACACTGATACACGGATGTACAGATACGCAGAAACATAGATACGCAGGGAGGTCGGATATGCCGAAATACATCATGGCACTGGATCAGGGGACCACGAGTTCCCGCAGCATTCTGTTCGATCATGAAGGCAGGATCGCCGCCATGGCGCAGAAGGAATTCACGCAGATCTACCCCCAGCCGGGCTGGGTGGAGCATGATCCCATGGAGATCTGGTCGTCCCAGTTCTCCACCGCCATGGAGGTCATGGCGCAGCTGGGTGTTACCGCGCAGGATATCGCGGCGATCGGGATCACCAACCAGAGAGAAACGACGATCCTCTGGGACAAGAATACGGGAAGGCCCGTGTATAATGCCATCGTCTGGCAGTGCCGGCGGACGGCGCCCATGATCGACAGGATCGTCGCGGAAGGATACACCGACATGATCCGCGGGAAAACAGGACTTGTCCCGGATGCGTATTTTTCCGCCAGCAAGATCGCCTGGATCCTGGACAACATCCCGGGCGCCAGGAAGAAGGCGGAGGACGGAGAGCTGTATTTCGGAAACGTGGACAGCTGGCTTATCTATAACCTTACCCGCCACGGAGTCCATGTGACCGACTATACCAACGCTTCCCGCACGATGCTGTTCAATATTCACACCCTGGAGTGGGACGAGGAGCTCCTGGAGCTTTTCCGGATCCCGCGCTGCATCCTGCCCGAGGTACGTCCTTCGAGCGAAGTCTACGGCCATACGGATGAGAGCGTGTTCGGCGGACAGATCCCCATCGCGGGCGCCGCGGGCGACCAGCAGGCGGCCCTTTTCGGGCAGTGCTGTTTTGCACCGGGCGATGTCAAGAACACTTACGGCACCGGATGCTTCCTTCTCATGAATACGGGAAAACAGGCGATCACATCGACAAACGGTCTTGTGACGACGATCGCGGCATCCACTTCCTCCGATGTGGAATATGCCCTGGAGGGCAGTGTTTTCGTCGGCGGAGCCGTCATCCAGTGGCTTCGGGACGAGATGCGGATGATCCGCACGGCTGCGGATTCCCAGGAGTACGCGGAGCATGCCGAAGATACGGCCGGCGTTTACCTGGTCCCCGCTTTTGCCGGGATGGGCGCGCCCTACTGGGACCCCTACGCAAGAGGAACGATCGTGGGCATCACCCGGGGCTGCAGCAAGGAGCATTTCATCCGTGCGGCGCTGGAATCCATTGCCTACCAGTCGGCGGATGTTATCCGGGCCATGGAGAACGATGCGGAGGTGAAACTGAATACGCTGAAGGTGGACGGCGGCGCGACGGCCAATGATTTCCTGGTCCAGTTCCAGGCCGATATCATCGGCGCCGAGGTGCACCGTCCCAGCTGCATCGAAACGACGGCCATGGGTGCGGCATATCTTGCGGGCCTTGCCTCCGGCTACTGGAAGAGCAAGGAAGAGATCCGGCGCAACTGGGCTCTCGGAAACCGTTTTACGCCGAAGATGGAGGATGAGAAGAGAGAGAGCCTCCTGAAGGGCTGGAAGCGGGCCGTGCGCTGTGCGATCGCCTGGGCGGCCGATGAGGAAAAGGAAGAGCAGCCCAAAGAGCAGCAGGAATAACAGGCCGGCAGTCAGAAGATGACGCGGCCGCAGAAGGGAGAACGCGATGTTCCGTAAGATGAGGCGTTTCCGGCAGGAGCTTTCGCAGGAAGAGTGCAGGAAGATCCTGCAGGAGGAAAAGAGGGGCGTCCTGGCGGTCCTGGGAGATGACGAATATCCCTATACGGTCCCGATCGATTATTATTACGATCCGGGAGAGGACCGCATCTATTTTCACGGCGCGGGAGAGGGGCATAAGATCGATGCCATCCGGCGTCATGACAAAGTAACCTTCTGCGTGTATGACCGGGGCCATACCGAAGGGGACGACTGGGCGCTGTACATTAAGAGTGTGGTCGTGTTCGGCAGGATCGGCATCATCGAAGATCATTCGCTGGCCCTGCAGGCGGCCCGGAACATCGGGCTGAAATTTTATCCTTCGGTGGATGATGTGGATGAAGTGATAAAGCGCAGCGGGGCGCGCATCACCTGCCTGGAGCTGGTGATCGAACACGTGACGGGGAAACTCGTCCACGAAAAGTAAGAGGTATTTTTGCGGGGAGGTAAGGGACAGACTGCGGCAGAAGCCGCGGCGCAGGGCGGCAGAAGCCGCAGAAAGGATTGACGGATGAGTAAAGACATCAGGCCGCTTCCCGGCGGAGACAGGTATGTTCCGTATTCCGAAAGGACAGGGAACGAATCCATCGTTTATTTCACAAGAGATCTTTCCCCGGAGGGGATCGCAAAGATCTATGAGAGGATCAAAGGGAGCATCACCGGAAAAACAGCCATCAAGCTCCATACCGGCGAGCCGAAGGGACCGAATATCATTCCGGCCGCATGGGTGAAGGCCTTTATGGAAAAAGAGCTCCCGGACGCCACCATCGTAGAGACCAACACCTTTTATGACGGAGACCGCTACACGACGGCGCAGCACCGAAAGACGCTTAAGATCAACGGCTGGACCTTCACCGATGTGGATATCATGGACGAGGACGGCATCGCAAAGCTCCCCGTAAAGGGCGGCAAATGGTTCACGGATATCGCGGTCGGCGATCACATGCTCCGCTATGATTCCATGCTGGTCCTGACCCACTTCAAGGGGCATGCCATGGGCGGCTTCGGCGGCTCCAACAAGAATATCGGCATCGGCTGTGCGGACGGCCGGGTCGGCAAGGGGCAGATCCACAATTATGACGGCGGCCCGAACATGTGGAGCGCGACCGAGGAAATGCTGATGGAGCGCATCACCGAATCCACCAAGGGTACGGTCGATCACTTCGGGAGAAATATCGCCTTCATCAATGTGATGCGGAACATGTCCGTTTCCTGCGACTGTGAAGGCGTGGCAGCGCAGCCTGTCGTAACGCCGAATATCGGCATCGCGGCATCGGTCGATATCCTGGCGGCCGACCAGGCCTGCGTGGACATGGTCTGCTCCCTGAAGAAGGAAGACGGAAAGGCCCTGGTCGAGAGGATGACGACCCGCCACGGCTTCCGCCAGCTCAGCTATATGAAGGAGCTCGGCATGGGCAATGACAAATATGTCCTCATCGACATCGACAACGATGACAGAAGGATCATCTGCAAAGAAGCGGTCGAGGGCGTTGTTCCCTTCAAAGCGGAATAAGCAGGGCATCCGGAAAGGTTTGATATGACGATACTTGTAGTAGACGCCCAGGGCGGCGGCCTGGGAAAACAGCTGACAGCCGTCCTTCGGAAAAAGATCGACGCGGAAGGGCTTCCTGTCACGCTCCGCGCTGCCGGCACCAATTCCACGGCAGCCGCCGTCATGAAAAAAGCCGGCGCGGACATCGCGGCCAGCGGTGAGAATGCCGTGATCGTGGCGGCGCGGGATGCGGACGTCATCCTGGGGCCCATCGGGGTCGTGATCGCCGATTCCCTGTTCGGCGAGATCACGGCGTCCATGGCAGCCGCGATCGGGAAAAGCAGGGCGGTAAGGATCCTGATCCCCCTCAATAAATGCAAGACGATCGTGGTCGGAACAAGGACGGAAGGCGGGCTTTCCGCCTGCATCGAGGAAGCCTGTGAAGAGGCACTGAAGATCGTGCGTGCGGGCAAATTGACACGCGGGCTCTCCGGATGTTAAAATCTGTTCTGCAGGGCACGAAGCCCTGCGGGGGCCGCAGAAGCGTGCCGGCCTGTCTGACGGACGGACAGGGAGCACTGTTTTATCAGCAGTGTTTGATCATGATCTGATTATTTTATACGTTTTGTTTTGTATGCTCAGAAGGCGTATGTATTTCCAGAAGGAAACGCATGGGCCTTCTATTTTTTCGGAGGTATGAATCTATGCATATGGCAGATGCTCTGGTCATCCCGGCGGTGGCAGGGACCATGTATGCGGCAAGTACGGCCGCAGCGGCTTATTCGATCGTACAGGTAAGAAAGGAAAATGATCCCCTGAAGATCCCGGCAATGGGCGTTATGGGGGCATTCGTATTCGCTGCCCAGATGATCAATTTCACGATCCCGGGCACCGGCTCTTCTGGGCATCTTTGCGGCGGCATGATGCTCTCGGCAATCCTGGGGCCTTATGCCGGTTTTCTCACCATGATCGGCGTGCTCCTGGTACAGTGTCTGTTCTTTGCGGACGGAGGCCTTCTTGCGCTTGGCTGCAATATCTGGAACATGGCCTTCTATGGCTGTTTTATCGGGGCACTCCTTATCTGGAAGCCCATGATGAAGAACGGCGCGGATAAGAAAAAGATCATCACCGCTTCCGTCCTCGGCTGCGTTCTGACACTTCAGCTGGGCGCTTTCAGCGTGGTGCTCGAGACGCTCCTTTCCGGCGTGACGGAGCTTCCTTTTACGGTATTTTTAGCGGCCATGCAGCCGATCCATCTGGCCATCGGTCTTGTGGAAGGCCTGATCACGGCAGCGGTCCTTAGCTTCGTATATGAAGCCCGTCCCGAGATGCTCTGGGGCATCGGAAAAACAGGACAGGCCAAAGGCAGGCTTTCTTTTGCAAAGACCGTCACGATTCTCGGGATTTGTGCCGCACTGATCGGCGGTATTCTCTCCCTGTTCGCCTCCGGACTTCCGGACGGCCTGGAATGGGCCATGGAAAGAGTGGCAGGGACTTCCGAACTGGCTGCGGAAGGCGGCGCCTATGCGGCTGCGGAATCGGTGCAGAGTACCCTTTCCTTCCTTCCCGACTATGCCTTCAAAGGCTCGGAGAGTGCGGCGGGAACGACCGTCTCCGGCCTGGTGGGCGGACTGATCGTGGCGCTCATCTGTATCGGATGCTCCATGGCATTTAAGTTTTTCCGGAATGCGGCAAAGAGCAGCAGCGCCGAAGTATAGGAGATAAGACCGGAGAATGCAGAACAACAGGATCGGATCCGCACTAAATGAAATCTGTTCCATTGAGGAGACAGCAGGGCAGGACCGGTGGGTGAATAAGCTTCACCCGCTGGTCAAGCTTTTTGTTACCCTTTTTTATATCGTGCTGGTGGTATCCTGCGGAAGGTATGATTCGGACCGGCTTTTCGGCATGATCCTGTATCCCGTCGTCCTGTTCAACCTGGCGGATCTTTCTTTCCGGGATGCGGTAAAAAGGCTGCGGATCGTGCTTCCCCTTGTTATGCTCGTCGGTATTTTCAATCCGTTTTTCGACCGGCAGACTGTCACCCGGATCGCGGGCATTCCCGTATCCGGCGGTGTTGTCACGATGTTCACCCTGATGCTGAAGGGCGTCCTGACAGTGCTTGCCTCCTACATCCTGATCGCCACGACCACGATCGGAAAGATCTGCTATGCGCTGCGGCTTGTCCATGTGCCGAAGATCCTGGTCACGGAGATCCTCCTGATCTACCGGTACATCGCGGTCCTTCTTTCCGAGACCCGGAAGATGACCCAGGCCTATGAACTCCGGGCACCCGGCCGCAGGGGCGTTGCTTTCCGGGAATGGGGATCTTTTGCCGGTCTCCTTCTTCTTCGCAGCATGGACCGCGCAGGTGAACTGTATGAGAGCATGTGCCTTCGGGGATTCAGCGGAGAGTTCTATCCTTCCGGAGTCCGCAAAGCAGAAGCAAAGGACATCCTGTGGCTCCTGCTCTGGTGCATGGTGCTTGTCTTACTCAGAATGTTTCCCGTTGTCCGCATGATCGGAAGTCTGGTGGTGAAATGAGTCATATCCATATCGATGTTGAAAATCTGAGCTATTCCTATGACGGCAGGAGAAAGGTCCTGGACGGCATCACGCTGCATGCCGCGGAAGAGGACGCCATCGGCCTGATCGGCGCGAACGGCGCCGGTAAATCGACCTTCTTAAAACTCCTTACGGGACTGTACCTGAACTATGGGGGAAGTATCCGGATCGAAGAAATGCCGCTGGAGCGGGCTATGCTGGGAAAGATCCGCGAACGGATCGGGTTTGTTTTCCAGGATGCGGACAACCAGCTCTTTACCTCCAGCGTTTATGAGGACGTTGCCTTTGCGCCGAGAAACTACGGCTTTCCGGAAGAAGAGGTGGAGAAAAGGACCCGGGCGGCCCTGGAGAAGACCGGCATCGCCCACCTGGCCTCCCAGGCCATCTACCGCCTCTCCGGCGGCGAGAAGAAGCTTGCCTCCATCGCAACGATCCTGTCCATGACGCCGGATATCATCCTCATGGACGAGCCTTCCGCTGCCCTCGATCCCAGGAACCGCCGGAATCTCATCCGGATCCTGAATGAATTCGACCATCTGAAGATCATATCCTCCCATGACCTGGATTTCGTCTGGGATACCTGCAATCGCGTGATCCTGCTGAAAGAGGGCAGGATCATCGCGGACGGCGTGCCGGAGAAGATCCTCCGGGACCGGGAACTCCTGGAAAGCGCCGGCCTGGAACTGCCGCTCAGCCTCACCGGAAGGTGAGCCGCAGAGCCGGTGTGAGCCGGGGGG
>CAMNCY010000081.1 GCA_946534785.1 uncultured Lachnospiraceae bacterium
CAGCGAGAATTCTCTCGCGGTGGTCCGGGATTACATCCGGAACCAGTAAGTTTGTCCTGGCATTCACCCACAACCATGCGGTGCGGCAGCTCCTATGGATGTGGTACTCTGCTGCTTCGCTTCATAGAACTTTTCGTCCGGAAAACACAAAACCCCGGGAAACAAAGCCATTGAAAACGCAGCCATTGAAAATGCAGTGCAAAAAGTGTATATTACTCATGGGTTAGCATTACCTAACCATATGGTGATATTTTTCAGAAGACAGAGGTGGCAGGTATGGCAGCCTTGGACAAAGCCGTCAGGAAAGCATTCATCCGGTATACGAAGGAACATTATCCGAAAGATGCAGAACAGATCATCCGGGAAGCGGACAGGCTGTTTCCGGAGCTTTATGCCAAAGCGCCGGATATCGGCGGCAGGGAGAACCTCATGTCCTACAACCTGGATCTTATGATCCTGTCGGCAGCATTTTATGAAGCGTCGGATCACCGGATCGACGGTCCGGCCATTATGGAGATGGCAGAGGGAATCTTTGCGAAATACCGGTTCCTCCGCCATTTTGTCAATGTGAATCGCAAGTGGCAGATGAACCTGATCCGAAAGGTCATGTACGGGCGGTATGTACCGTATGCGCAGCTGGTCGAAGACAAGGTATCCCGGGGAGAATGGGGGAACACCTGGCGCGTGAGGATCAATCCCCGCAAAACGGAAGAGGGCGTCTGCTTTGACCTCGTCGGATGTCCTCTTGCGGATTATGCCAGGGCGAACGGCTATATGAATCTGCTCCCTTACATGTGCTCCACGGATCACCTGATTCCCGGACTGGTCCATGCAAAACTGATCCGGACACATACCTGTGCCCTTGGGAGCAAGAGCTGTGATTACTGGTATGTCGGTGATGAGAGTGAAACGGCAAAGGCATACCGGGATGCAGAGATTGTATGAGATAAAGATCGTATGAGATGCAGAAGAAAAAGCTGATTAAAGGAGAACGGGAATATGGGACTTTTTAAGGATTATGTCAGTCAGACACGAAAGCCGGAAGGCATACTGGGCAAAATGATGCTCAGCGGCATGAATTCCGGCCATGCAAAAATGGCGGACTGGGGATTGACGCACCTGCCCGGGATCACGCCGGACAAAGCGGCGGACCTTGGCTGCGGAGGCGGCCGGAACGCGGGAGAGCTTCTGAAGAAATATCCCAAAGCGCATGTGACGGCTGTCGATTATTCCGATCTTTCCGTGGAAAAGGCAAAAGAGTACAACAAGAGCATGATCGAAGCCGGAAGATGTGAAGTCGTACAGGGAGATGTATCAGACCTGCATCTTGGCGAGAACACCTATGACCTGGCAACGGCCTTTGAGACGATCTATTTCTGGCCCGGGCTCGAGAGATGTTTTGCCCAGGTGGCGAAGGTCCTTCGGCCGGGCGGAGTGTTCCTGATCTGCAATGAATCGGATGGAACAGATGCCACAAGCCTGCGGTTCGAAAAGATCATCGACGGAATGAAGAACCATACCGTGCCGGAGATCGAAGAAGCGCTGAAAGCAGCCGGTTTCACCAATATCAGGAGCGACCACCACGCTTCAAAGCCGTGGATCGCGGTGGTGGCGGAGAAAGCATGACGCGGATGGGGCGCGGGGTGAGTCGCGGGGCGCGGGGTGAGTCATGGGGACAGGTCCACTGACTCGTTGTGAACAATCAAAAAGCCGCGAAGCCAGTAATTACTGTGCTTCGCGGCTTCTTTCATATATTTCCTGAGTCAGTGGACCTGTCCCCGTGACTCATCTGAACCGGCCTGCCTGTCAGAGGCATCCGCATCGGACCTGTGAAGCGAAAAGGCCGCCTCACGGTCTTCGGCCGACAGTGTCAGTTCTTCCTCGGTCGCTTCGTACCCTTCCGGTGTTTTGAGGATGTGCACGGTGTAGTCGCCGGGGGCGGCTTCGAACGAAACGGTGCCGTCTGTGCCGGTATTGCCCGTCAGGCACTGGGTATCCGAACAGAACTGGACCATGGCGCCGGAGAGCGGTGCGGAATCATCCGCATCCTTGACCCGGATCGTATACGTGCCTTCAGAAGGCTTTTTTGCCATGTCTGTTTTCAGTACACTTTCAGCGGCGCTTCCGGATTGTTCCGATCCGCCGGAGATTTCTCCTCCTGTGCATCCGGTAAGGAGCGCAAAGATCATCATGACCGCAAGCAGTAATGCAAGTGGTTTCTTCATTCTGTACCTCCCTTAGATAAGTTCGTTTGACCGGGTCAATATGAACGAATTATACTTTTTTCAGACGGCCCGGGCAAGATGCCGTCCGGCGGCTCATGATGATAAGGAGCAGGAGTATGTCGAAAAAGAAAATTTTCCTGACCGTCCAGGCGTTTCTGTGCGTCCTGATCACGGCAGTGCTGGTCATATTTACGGTGCGGACCTGTATGGAAGGAAGCGCATGGCAGGCCGCAGGGCACCCCTCTGACTGGATCTTTACCAGGGAGAAAGCCGGGCGGGCACTCCTTGCGGTCCTTCCTTTGTGCTGCCTGTCCGCCTTCATGACGATCATCGGCCTGGTGAAGGGCATTAAGGACGAGGATGCGGAAAAACCCGTGCAGCACGGGCCTCTGGCCGTGCAGGCCGTGCAGGCCGGTTTTGCGAAACAGGCCGCAGCAGGGCCGGAAAAAGAAGAGAGGCGGAACCTTCTGCGGCGCATCCTGATGGCCGCTGCCATTGTTTTTATAATCATGGGTATTCTGAACGGCGGCATGAAAGATGTCCTCGTCAAAGCGATCAGAGTATGTACGGAGTGTATCGGCCTTGGGTAATACGGATAGAAAGAAAAATACAGGGACCCGGCCGGAAAGGCTCCGTCCTTCCAAAAGAAAGCTGATCCAGCTTTACAGCGCGTTTCTTTATAACGCGCACCTGAAGGGATTCATCGACGGGGAGATTTACACGGGGAAGGCAAAGGCTGTCTGCGTACCGGGCCTTAACTGTTATTCCTGTCCCGGCGCTGTCGGATCCTGCCCCCTGGGTGCCATCCAGAACGCGCTTGCTTATTCCGGCCACCGCGCCGGCTGGTACGTGCTGGGCATGATCATGCTCTTCGGCCTGACGCTCGGGAGGACCATCTGCGGGTGGCTCTGTCCGATGGGACTTATCCAGGAGCTGCTCTACAGGATCCCGACGCCCAAGATCAGGAAGAGCCGTGTCACCGGAGTACTGTCATGGCTCAAATATGTGGTTTTGGCGGTTTTCGCCGTCGTGATCCCGCTGTGGTACGGGATCCGTCACGACCTGCCGGTCCCGGCCTTCTGCAAGTACATATGCCCCGCGGGCACCTTCGAAGGCACTGTGGGCCTTCTGGCAAATTCCGGGAATGCAGGATATTTTTCCATGCTGAAGATCCTCTTTGCGCGCAAATTCGTGATCATGCTGGTCATCGGACTTGCCTGTATCTTCTGCTATCGTTCGTTCTGCCGGTTCCTCTGTCCCCTCGGCGCCATCTACGGCCTGTTCAACAGGCTGGCCCTGGTCAGCATGAAGGTCGACGAGGAGCGCTGCAATTCCTGCGGCGCCTGTGTCCGCACCTGCCGGATGGACGTCCGGCGCGTTGGCGACCATGAGTGTATAAACTGCGCGGGATGTATGTCGTCCTGCAGCCGGAATGCGCTGTCCCTGCGGGCAGGGACGCACACGATCATCGCGCCTGCCTGCGGATGCAGAGACGGGCAGCCGGCAGTTACAGACACAGGAGTTACAGATACAGGAGTTACAGATACAGGCGCAGGGAAACAGCCGGGCTATGGCAGGATTTCCCGGGGAGCGGCACTTGGCGTATTGTGTTTTGCCCTGCTCTGGTTCAATTTTTCGGATCCTTCCGTTCGAAAGGCAGGAGATTCCCCTGCAGGTACAGCGGCGGCCGGCACCGCGGCGGGAGAGAAGATAACCGGCGCCGCAGCGGGAGAGAAGACGGCCGGCACCGCGGCGGGGGATCGGATGGCCGACTTTACGGCGGAGCTGACAGACGGCACGTCCTTCCGCCTTTCGGATCAGCGCGGAAAGGTCGTTATCATCAACATGTGGGCGACCTGGTGTGAACCCTGTGTGAAGGAGCTTCCAGTCCTTCAGGACTTTCTGCAGGCACATGGAGAGGATGCGGCAGTACTCATCATTCACGCCTCCGATCCGCTTGAAGATGTGCCGGCGTACCTCGATAAGATCGGGATATCGCTCCCATGTGCGATCGATTCCATGGACGAAGATCTCTATGGCCTGTCCGGTGCATCGCCGTCCGTTCTTCCTCACACTGTCATTCTGAACAGAGAGGGAGAAATCGTTTACAATGAGACAGGGTCCATAACAAAAGAGTTTCTGGACGAACTGTTCGAAAAGGTCAGGTAACGGGGGGATGGGCCTGAAGCGGAAATGAAAACGCCTTTGGCTTCTGATGAGCCAAAGGCGTTCAGCTTAATGGTGCGGATATTATCGCGGGAGGTTTATCCCAGGAGGTCTGTCAGGGTCTCCAGCATCTTCGGGATATCATACGGTTTTGCGAGATGTCCGTTCATGCCGGCCTCCAGCGCAAGCTTCCGGTCTTCCTCGAAGGCGTTCGCCGTGACGGCGACGATCGGGACTTCTGCCTTTTCGCGGTCCTCCATTGCCCGGATCAGACGGGCTGCTTTGTACCCGTCCATGACGGGCATCTGAATATCCATCAGGATGATATCGTAGGTTCCCGCAGGAGCTTCTTCCATCAGCATGACCGCTTCTTCCCCGTTGTTGGCGATCACGACGTCCAGACCCGATTCCGTGAGAATGGCCTGTGCGATCATCTGGTTCATTTCATTGTCTTCCGCCAGCAGGACCTTTTTGCCCGTGAAGTCGGCTTTCTTTTCTTCAGGCCTGATCTCGGCATCACCGTCCCGGAAAGGCGCAGCCAGCACATTGCGAAGCTCCGACATGAAAACGGGTTTGGAACAGAAGGCCGTTACGCCTGCTGCGGAGGCTTCCTCTTCAATATCCGACCAGTCATATGCTGTCAGAATGATGACCGAAGCATCTTCCCCGGCGATCTTCCGGATCCTCCTTGTCACCTCGATACCGTTCATATCGGGCATCTGCCAGTCAATGATATAGACACGGAAAGCATCTTCCTGCTGCCAGGCTTCTTTGCTGCGGATGGCCGCTTCTTTTCCGGAGCTTGTCCAGTCCGGTCTCATCCCGAGCTTCCGGAGCATGGAGCATACGGACAGGCAGCTGTCTGTATCATCGTCCACGACCAGTGCCCGCAGTCCCTGAAGTTCAGGTGTGCTTTCGATCTCGACAGCGTTATTGCTCAGCCGGCAGGGGATCGTTACGATGAACTCGGTCCCCAGGCCTTCTTCGCTGTTGACGGAAATGGTGCCGCCCATCATATCCACGATGCTCTTGGTGATCGCCATTCCCAGGCCTGTACCCTGTATACCGCTGACGGTACTGGTCTTCTCACGCGTAAATGCCTCAAAGATCGTTTTCTGGAATTCCCGGCTCATGCCGATGCCCGTATCCTTGATACGGAATTCAAAGACGGCGTGTTCAGGGATCGGGGAGTTCTTTTCCGACACACAGAAACTGATCGTGCCGCCGTTTGGCGTGAACTTTATCGCATTGGACAGGATGTTCAGGAACACCTGGTTCATGCGCAGCTTGTCGACGATAATGTTCTCATTGACGACATTCTGCGTCTCGATATTGAGATTGAGCTGTTTGGCCGACACATTCGCGTGAATGATCGTGCGTAGGTCATGGATCAGGTCGGGCAGATGGACCTCCGTCTCATCCATCGTCATCTTGCCGCTCTCGATCCGGCTCATATCCAGCACGTCATTGATCAGCGATAGCAGATGCTGGCTGGATACGGTGATCTTGCTCAGATAATCCCGTACCTCTTCTTTATTGTCTATATGAGATGTGGCCAGGGCCGTAAATCCTACGATCGCGTTCATGGGCGTGCGGATATCGTGGGACATGTTGTTGAGGAAAGCGGTCTTGGCCTTATTGGCATGTTCTGCCGCGACCAGCGCGTCGGCCAGCGCATCCCTCTGGTTGCGGTCTTCACGGACGGATTCCGTTACATCGCTGTAATATCCGCGCAGACTCTGTCTTCCGTTTTCATCGGCCACGACCGTGCCGCCGAAGCGTGTATACATCTCATGGCCGTCCGGATGGATCCAGAGGTTGATGCATTCGGACAGTTTTCCCGAAAGCATCTCTTCGATACGTTTCATGACGCCAGGTCTTTCTGATTCGGGAACATGAGAGTACCATGCATCGTAGATCTCTTCTTCCGTAAGATCCTGTCCGGCGATCCCCAGGAGCTCTTTCATCTTGTCATTTGCGCGCAGCCGGGAGGCTTTTCCTTCCTCCAGGGTCATGTGCCACATTCCGAAACCGGCATCGGCCATGATGCCGTCCGTATCGGCCAGTTCCTGCTTGCTGTATTCGAGTTCGCGTTTACGCTCCTCCTGTTCCAACTGTTCGAGGCGGACTTCGGTCGTGTCGGTTTTCAGGACGATACAGTACTCGGATTCCGGATCAACGGAATAGAAGTCAAAGCGCTTATAAAAATGCCCGTCCTCCATGTCCACTTCAATATCCACCGAATACGGTTCCTTGATCTTGAACATTTCGAATACGGTCTTCAGATCCATCGCTTCACGGATCCTCTGCCGGTAGGCCTCGTCTTCCGGCAGGGCGGGAATGATCTGCGACTCCAGATACTCCCGGTAAGAGCCGTGCTTGATCTTCGGAAAAATATTTCCATGGGCGATCATGCTGGCATCACCAATGGCCACGTCATAAATATCACGGGCAATATATGCCACCAGGTCGAACTGCTTGGCCAGGATCTTGCCGTTGATGGTGGTCGCCAGCTTTTCGGGGTTATTCGATTCCTCCGTGATGAATACGATAAGATTCCCGGACATCGGATGCCGGGTGACATTGGCGGTGATCTTCACATAGAAAACGGCGTTGTTCGGAAGCCGGGAATAGAGCACTTTATTCACTGCGACCACGCCGTCCATGTAGGATTTGGTCAGAGCGTCGATACTGAATGTATCTAGGAACAGCTGCCGTTCTTCTGCGATCGGCAGATAGGAAGAGCGTATCTCCAGATAATCCGTGTAGCTCTTCTCGCTGTATTCCGGGATGAAATTGGAAGCGCCGTTTGCTTCTTCCACGTAGTTCTCTGTCAGATTGGCTCGTACGCGTGCGAGCAGGTCGTCGTTGGTCTGATGAAAGCTTTCACCAAGGCTGGAATAAACACTCTGCAGCTGCTCCTCGTACCGTTTCCAGCGGGTAATGTCCGCATATGTCGCATAAATATAAGGCTTTCCGTAATCATCAATGAAAGCGAAGTGGATCGTGCACCAGATCAGATTTCCCTTCCGGGTGGTCTGGCGGATCGTGATGTCAAGCTCGCCGTCCGCGCTGATATGGTCTGTGAGAATACCCCGGAGGATCGGACGGTCTTCCGGCCAGGTGTTCGTAAACAGATTGTCCCCGTCCATCAGCTCCAGCGCTTCTTCCTGTGTGTTACACTCCATCAGTGCAACGAATGAAGGGGTGGCATATTCGGCGGAAAGACTGCCGTCGTCATTCTGTGCGAACAGGCAGGCGATATTGTTTACCTGGTATACGACCTGCAGGAAATTCCGGTGGGATTCATTTTCATTGGAATGGGTTGCATCCGTTATTTCGTGATCCGTCATTGCAGTATGCTCCTTCTTGATATATGAGGAAACTATTGAATATTCTGAACCTAATCTGATTATATTTGCTCGAGACCGGGCTTTCAATATTCAGTATAATACCGTTAAGGAATACGGAGAGCCGACAGACTGCATAATAAGGATCAAATATCAGACAGAGAGGCCATCGGGCATGAAAAGAACAGATATCCATCAGAAATGGCAGATGCGTATCATAAAGGACGGCGCGGAGGACTGTGCTGAGGGCGGATGCAGTGCCGGAAGCGGCAGCTCCCGCGAAGGAAGAGGCGCCAGAAGCAGCGGCGCCGGCGGAATATGAGACCGCGGACGGATTCATGAGTTCATTCCTTCTGGCATCTGAGAGGGATAAGATCGATACGACAAATGAGTACGGCGTATTTTACAGGGTGATTTACGAAGCTTCTC
>CAMNCY010000082.1 GCA_946534785.1 uncultured Lachnospiraceae bacterium
AAGCGCCGCCGCCGGTGGAGATGTGGCTCATCTTATCGGCAAAGCCAAGCTGGTTGACAGCTGCTGCGGAATCGCCGCCGCCGATGATGGTGGTAGCGTCTGTCTCAGCAAGTGCCTTGGCAACTGCCTTTGTGCCTTCTGCAAGAACAGGGTTCTCGAATACGCCCATAGGTCCGTTCCAGACAACGGTCTTTGCTGACTTGACAGCCTCAGCATAAAGCTCTCTTGTCTTCGGTCCGATATCCATGCCCATCTTGTCAGCGGGGATGTTGTCGATGTCAACGATCTGTGTAGCGATGCTTGCATCGTCGATGGGATCCGGGAAGCTCTCGGTGATAACGGCGTCAACGGGAAGAAGAAGCTTCTTGCCGAGTTTTTCCGCCTTCTCGATCATTTCCTTGCAGTAGTCAAGCTTGGTATCATCGCAGAGGGAGGTGCCGATCTCTTTGCCCTGAGCCTTGGCAAAAGTATAAGCCATGCCGCCGCCGATGATCAGGGTGTCGCACTTCTCCAGAAGGTTGGAGATAACGTTGAGCTTGTCAGCAACCTTGGCGCCGCCGAGGATCGCTACAAAAGGACGAACCGGATTTTCCACTGCCTGGCCGAGGAACTTGATTTCCTTCTGCATCAGGTATCCGACTGCGTTGGTGCCGCCCTTCTCGGTGATGAACTTTGTAACGCCTGCTACGGAAGCGTGTGCTCTGTGAGCGGAACCGAAAGCGTCGCAGACATAGTCATCTGCAAGGTCTGCCAGCTCTTTGGCAAAACCGTCGCCGGCTACTTCGGGCTTGGTCTCTTCCTTGCCGCGGAAACGTGTATTCTGGAGAAGGATGACGTCGCCGTCCTTCATTTCCGCAACGGCCTTGGTCGCTTCTTCACCGGTCACGTTGTAATCGGCGATGAACTTGACTTCCTTGCCGAGCTTCTCGGAAAGTCTTGCTGCAACGGGAGCGAGGGATTCGCCTTCGTTGGGGCCGTTCTTTACTTTTCCAAGGTGGGAGCAGAGGATGACCTTTGCGCCTTCTTCGATCAGCTTGTTGATCGTGGGAAGTGCTGCAACGATACGTGTCTCATCGGTGATCTTGCCTTCCTTAAGGGGAACGTTGAAATCACATCTTACCAGGACTCTTCTTCCCGCTGCGTTGAAATCGTCAACGGACTTTTTGTTTAATGCTGCCATGTTACCAGCCTCCTTATTGATATTGGCGGGAGGTCATCTTTTTCCAAAACCCGCCTGCCGTTAAGAAAAGGTCCGGTCCTTTCGAACCGGACCTCTCAGGTCTTTATATGCTGACTGCCTTCTTCTTACTGAATCAGGCCGTCCGTATCGCGCATCCCCAGGGATCAGCCGAGCTCTGCGAAATACTTGATGGTGCGAACCATCTGAGATGTGTAGGAGTTCTCGTTGTCATACCAGGAAACGACCTGAACCTCGGTCTTGTCGTCGCCGACAGGAGCGACCATGGTCTGTGTGGCATCGAACAGGGAACCGAATCTCATGCCGATGATATCGGAAGAAACGATCTCGTCGGTGTTGTAGCCGAAGGACTCAGTAGCTGCTGCCTTCATGGCTGCATTGACTTCATCCTTTGTGACCTTCTTGTTAACAACTGCGAACAGCATTGTGGTGGAGCCTGTAGGTGTAGGAACACGCTGAGCTGCGCCGATGAGCTTTCCGTTCAGTTCAGGGATAACAAGGCCGATAGCCTTTGCTGCACCGGTGGAGTTGGGAACGATGTTGATGGCGCCTGCACGGCTCCTTCTCTTGTCGCCCTTTCTCTGAGGTCCGTCGAGGATCATCTGGTCGCCTGTGTAAGCGTGGATCGTGCACATGATACCGGACTCGATGGGAGCCAGATCGTTAAGAGCCTTAGCCATGGGAGCCAGGCAGTTGGTTGTGCAGGAAGCAGCGGAGATGATCTTATCTTCCTTTGTAAGGGTTGTGTGGTTAACGTTGTAAACGATGGTAGGAAGATCATTTCCTGCAGGAGCGGAAATAACGACCTTCTTTGCGCCGGCATTGATGTGTGCCTGAGCCTTAGCCTTGGATGTATAGAAACCGGAGCACTCAAGAACTACGTCTACGCCGATCTCGCCCCAAGGGCAATTGTTTGCATCGGGCTCTTTGTAGATCTTGATGGTCTGGCCCTTAACGGTGATCGTGCCGGCCTCGTCATCTGCTGTGACCTGATCCTCTTCGCCGATGGCAACATATCTGCCCTGGGAAGAATCATACTTGAGAAGGTGAGCCAGCATGGAAGGTGTTGTAAGATCGTTGATAGCTACGATCTCATATCCCTCTGCTCCGAACATCTGTCTGAAAGCAAGACGACCGATACGGCCAAAACCATTGATTGCTACTTTTACTGCCATTGTTCTGTCCTCCTAATTAAAAAATTGGAACTGTTTATATCTGACCATCCAAACTTGTTAAATGATTGTCAAATTTTTGTCAGCACCACTAGTGTACTCCAATGAAGATATAAAAAGCAAGTCGTTTGTGTATAAAATACAGCAATATCAGGCAAAGTTTTTCCGTGTTATTCGGAGAAAGTGAAATACTCGGATTTCACGTAGCCTTCCTGCCCTTCGTATTCGACTTTCGACCAGTCTTCTCCATAGGAAACGACTTTCAGCTCATCTCCGGGATAGACGGTCCCGATCTTGTCTTCGTCGGTCCCTGCGCCTGCACGGACGGATACGGTGTCATCCGCCTTTGCTTTCGTATAGGAAGATGCGGCTTCCTGCGCGGTCTCTTCCTGCGCTGCGGGAGCGGCCTCTTCAGAAGGCGTCTCCTCTGCCGGCTCTTCGGCGGTTTCTTCCGGTGTCTCTTCCGGTGTTTCCTCCGCCTGCTCCTGCGCGGGCGCTTCCTGGCCTGCTGCCAGCTGTGCGAGGGCTTCTCCTACTTTTACATTGATCTCATTGGACAGATCATTCAGATAGGCGAGGATCTCGTCATTTCCGGAGACCAGGTCGTTGTATTCCGCCGTGATCCGGTTGCTCAGGTCCACGATGTCATCCGCTGCGGAGACGGACTGGATATAGTCCGTGATCTCCGAATCCTGCTCATCATCCGTATTCAGGTACAGGCTCCCGTCTTCCCTGGTACACACGTAGAAGGTCTGAAGTCCGGGGATCTCCCAGTCGTGTCCCTCGAAGCGGACGTAGTTCTCCGCATAGGCGACATAGCTTCCCTCTTCCGGGCCTTCCTTTGTGTAGACGATCAGCTTCGGATAAGACTCGATATTATCGGCGATGGCCATGATGCGGATCTCTTCTTCCTCGCTGAGCTCGGAGCTGATCCTTTCGATCGTCGTAAGATCGCCGTTGGCCATGGCGTTGTAATAGGTGCGCAGAAGGTCGTTGACCTCCTGGTGCGCGTCTTCTTCCATTATGATGCTGTCATACTGATTGACTGCGGCTGTTGTAGGTGCGGGCTCCTGTTTCTTCGCGGCGGCCCTCCGGGAACTCATTGCGATCAGGACTGTCACCAGTATACAGACGATCAGGAGTGCCGGCATGAGGAGTTTGTAATTCTTACCTATGAAACGTCCCAGCCAGTACCATATGTCTTTTGTACTTCTGTTCTTTCTTCTTGCCATCGTTTCATCCCGTTTATAGTTATCAAAAGCCGCCCGGAAAAAGTCAAAAGAGTCTTATTCCGAACGGCTGAACAATTGCAAAAAATAATGCGCCCGACAGGAATCGAACCTGCATTAAAGGCGTCGGAGGCCTTCGTTCTATCCATTAGACTACGAGCGCATGCGGGCGTGCACTTTAAAAGTGCACGACCCGTTAACTTTTTTACTATAGCACAATTACTCTGCAGAATCAATCAGATCCAGACTATGTTCTGCGTTCATCTTCATGCACATCTCCACGAACTTCTCCAGAGGTACGTTCTGGATCTGCTTGTTGGAGCCGCGCATGTTAATGGAAACAGTGTTCTCGGCAGCTTCCTTGTCGCCCAGGACAATGATGTACGGATCCTTGTAGTTCTTGAATTTCTTGATCTTCTCCTTCATGTTGGTATCCGTGTAATCGGCTTCCACCCGGATCCTTGCCGCGGTCAGGCGGTTCGCCACCTTCTTCGCGTACTCGTTATGCTCTTCGCGGATCGGCACGATGGCGACCTGGTAAGGGCTGAGCCAGAACGGGAAAGCACCCTTGAAGTTCTCGATCAGGATACCGATGAATCTTTCCAGGGAACCGAAGATCGCACGGTGGATAACGACCGGTGTCTTCTCGGTTCCGTCTGCTGCCGTATACTTCAGTTCGAAGTTGCGGGGAAGCTGGAAATCCAGCTGTACGGTACCGCACTGCCACTCTCTTCCCAGGGCGTCCTTGATCTGCAGGTCGATCTTCGGGCCGTAGAAGGCGCCGTCGCCCTCGTTGATCTCGTAGTTGCCCTCGCCGTAGCGCTTGTCGAGGATCTTCTTCAGGGCTGCTTCCGCTTCATTCCAGAGCTCGATATCGCCCATATAATCGTCGGGACGTGTGGAGAACTCGGCACGGTAGGTAAGGCCGAAGGTTCCGTAGATCTCGTCCGCGATCGCCAGGATATCCTCGATCTCCTCTTCGATCTGGGATTCCATGACAAAGGTGTGGTCGTCATCCTGACGGAAGGCCTGCACGCGGAACAGTCCGTTGAGCTGGCCGGCTTTTTCCTTTCTGTGGACCATGTCGGTCTCGGAATAACGGATCGGCAGATCCCTGTAGGAGCGGACCTTTCTCTTGAAGGTCATCATCGCGTTGGGACAGTTCATGGGCTTGGCCGCCATGGTGTTGGGGTCTTCCACGCTGAAGGAACCGTCTTCCTGTTTTTCCGGGAAGATGAACATGTTGTTGACATAGTGCGCCCAGTGGCCGGATACCAGCCAGAGCTTCTTATTGTTGATGACCGGTGCGGAGATCTCCTGATAGCCGTGCAGATCATGCAGGTCTCTCCAATAGGAAAGAAGGGTGTTGAACACTCTCCAGCCTCTGGGAAGCCAGTAAGGCATGCCCTGTGCGGTCTCCGTGAACATGAACAGGTCAAGCTGCGGGCCGAGCTTCTTGTGGTCGCGCTCCAGCGCTTCCTTGATCATCTGCTTGTGAGCCTTGAGCTGGTTCTTGTCCGGGAAAGCATAGACATAGACTCTCTGCATCGTGTCGCGCTTCTCATCGCCTCTCCAGTATGCGCCGGATACGGCACGGACTTCGTAAGCGACATTCATCAGCTCCTGGGAATTGGAGATGTGCGGGCCTCTGCAAAGATCCACATAGTCATCGCCGGTATAATAGATCGTGATGATCTCATCCTCCGGAAGATCCTGGATCAGCTCGGTCTTGAATTTCTGGTCCTTAAAGAGCTCCAGTGCCTCTGCCTTGGAGACTTCTTTCCTGGTCCAGTCCTCACGGCGCTTGATGATCTCGCGCATCTTGTCGTCGATCTTCTTATAATCTTCCTCACGGATGCTGACGCCATCCGGCAGGACGAAATCATAGTAGCAGCCGTCCGCGATCTGGGGTCCGATCGCATACTGGACGTCTTTACCGTAGATCTCGATCACGGCCTTCGCCAGAATGTGTGCCAGTGAATGGCGGTAAACCTGTAAAAACTCTTCTCTTTCCATACTCTTTGTTTCCTCCCGGAGCGGGTCATTTTTTGTCATGTATTTTCAAATTTTAAAACAATCGGCCATCTTTGTAAAGGCATGCTGCAGGGCGTTTGCACATAAGCCGGGGCATTTCGGCGGCTTGGGGCCGGTCTGCAGGTGGTCTTGGTCTTCATGCGGGCTTCAGTCGGACTTCTTCCGGTCTTCAGTCGGTCTTCATCCGAACTTCAGTCGATCCGGATAAAACTCTCATACCCTGTCCTGTAGAAATACACGGAGTCCGACAGGATCTCGTCCTCTCCCACTTCTTCCCGGTTCACGGCTTCCACGATCGTTTTGAGGTCTGCCGCGCAGGTGCCTGCATCCGCCTTCAGAAGCAGCATTTCATGGACAGAGCTCGGAAGCAGGAAGTACCGCCCTCCGAAGAGTCCTGCTGCCGCTTCCAGGAGCCCCGGATACAGGACACAGGATGCCCCGAACCAGGAATGGCCGTTCGTCAGGACGTAGAGACCATTGCCGAAATTCTTCCGGTCCATCATTATGGTCCCGTCCTCTGCGAAGATCTCCGCGCCGGGATAGCCGAGGTCGCAGAGCATCCTTTCGATCGGGCGGATGAATGCCGGAAACAGGACCGGTGTGTTGCGCATGGCGGCCTGGTAAAGGTCGGTGATGCTCTTCCCCCAGCTTTCCAGGAGGCGGTCGCCGATGTTGCGGCAGGCAAAGCCGCCATCCGTAAAGCAGTCTTCGGCATATCCGCCGCCCGGATAACGGCCGTTTCCGGCACCGCTGTTTGCTGCGGTGACTGTCTTGTTCTTTCCTAATGGATTCAAGAGATAGTGGAAGGTGATCGCAAGATCCGCCTTCCGGATATGCGGCTGCCGTTCCAGGCTCTTGCGGTTCCTTTCGTATCCGACCAGACGATAACAGATCCGGTCCCTTACTTCTTCAAAGCTTTCTCTCTGTGTTTCATATTGCATGAATGGATCCTCCTGAAGTGAGTCATGAGACGAGTCGCGGTGAGTCACGGGGACAGGTACGCTGACTCATCGATTGTGTACAATGAGTCAGCGTACCTGTCCCCGCGACTCACCGCGACTCATTTGGACAAACAAAAAGACAATGGACTGATATCCATTGTCTTTTCGATGACATTTCAGAATGATCCGGAAAGCTTTTCCGAAAACGGCGTCTGCTCTTTCAGCTTTATGCTCTGGAAAGATATTCGCCTGTTCTGGTATCGATCTTGATCTTGTCGCCGATATTGACGAACAGCGGAACGGCTACCTGTGCACCGGTCTCAACGATAGCGGGCTTTGTAGCACCGGTTGCGGTGTTGCCCTTAAAGCCGGGCTCGGTCTCAGTAACATCAAGCTCTACGAACATCGGAGGCTCGATTGCGAATACCTTGCCGTTGTAGGACTCGACCTTGACGATGTCGTTCTCTTTGACGAACTTCATGCTGTTGCCGATTACATCGGGTCCGAGCGTGATCTGGTCGTAGGTCTCCTGGTCCATGAAAGTAAACATTTCGCCATCAGCAAACAGATACTGATAATCTTTCCTGTCAACACGCGCCTGCGGGAATTTCTCCGTAGGACGGAAGGTCGTTTCTGTAACGCCTCCATTGATAATGTCTTTCAGCTTAGTTCTAACGAAAGCAGCGCCCTTACCCGGTTTAACATGCTGGAATTCGATGATTTCCATTACTGTTCCGTCTTTCTCAATGGTGATGCCGTTTCTGAAATCGCTGGCAGAGATCATAAAAATTCCTCCTAATAACAATCAAGTCACATTACTGATTTATCTTATACTGTAAAAGCGTGATTTTCAAGTGTAAATTGCCTGCAGAGAGGTTTGCGGACGAGCGTATGGATGTCCCTGGGTATCGGAAGTCCCGCGAATCTTTTGCAGTCCCATCGCAAGCCCGGCCGCGGTCAGTTCTCCTCTTCCGCGTTCTTCTGCTGTGCGACCACATATTCCATGGCTTCCAGATAGCCGTCCAGGCCATGTCCCTTGATCTGATGGTCACAGGCAGGTGCCGTGACAGAGTGTCTGCGGAACTCCTCCCTGGTATCGATATCAGAAATGTGGATCTCCACCTTCGTGACAAATACACTCTTCAGTGCGTCATGCAGCGCATAACTGTAGTGTGTCAGTGCGCCCGGATTGATCACGACACCGATCAGGTCCTCATCGAAATAGGCTTCCTGGAGCCTGTCGATGATCGCACCTTCATGATTCGACTGGAACGCTTCTGCTTCTACACCGAGTTCCTGTGCCTTCTCCCTGATCATTTCCAGAAGACCGTTGTAGTTGACCGTTCCGTATACGGCCTTTTCCCGGATCCCGAGGAAATTAAGATTGGGGCCGTTCACAATAAGGATCTTTTTCATGTTCTTCTCCTTGCGTGAGCCACAGGGCTCCTTGCGTGAGCCGCGGCTCAGCCGTGGCTCAAGATCATCTCCGCAATATCATCCGCCCAGTAATCGTCGCAGTCCATGATGATATCTG
>CAMNCY010000083.1 GCA_946534785.1 uncultured Lachnospiraceae bacterium
CTCAGGAAGCGGCGGCAGCGGCGGAGGAGGCGGTGGCGGCGGCGGAGGAGGCGGTGGCGGCGGCCACGGCTTCTGAAGCAGGTGCCACGTGGGATATTACAGGCAAAATAAAAGGCCGGCGAAGCGGATTGTTTTCCGCTGCGCCGGCCTTTGCATGCCGCCCTGGATTCAGTCAGCTTCTGACTGCGTATAACCGCCCTTAAGACGCTGCCTTATAATCCAGCATCAGGTCCTTTTTAAATCCGTTCTTCATGTCAAAGGAAAGCAGGAAGTCATCGCCGGCCACATACAGCTGTGATCCGCTGTAAAGGCCGCGGGGCGTAAACTGGTAGCTTCTCTGGAAAAGTCCGTCCTCAAACATATCATAGATCATGTCTCTCTGGAAACCGGTTCCCTTTTTGTAGGAATAGACAAGATAATGATCCTGGCAGAAGAAGCCGATCAGATTCTTGTTGGCGTCCGCAAGGACGGTCTTGTAATTTTCCATGGCCTCACAGTACGTAACGCCGGAAATGACGACGCGGTCGATCTCGGAAACATTGGAGGGATCGGAAATATCGAACATGGAAAGCTTGAGCCCTGTTACTCTGCCGTTTGTGTCGGCTTCATAGCCCATGCCGAGAAGCAGTCCGTCGCCGTAGGGATGCAGATACGAGGAAAAACCGGTCACATCCAGCTGTCCCAGTATCTTTGGAGATTTCGGATCCGACAGATCTGCGGTAAACAGAGGATCCGTGTTCTCGAAGGTGACAAAATAGGCGATGTCTCCGAAGAAACGGGCGGACTTGATATCCTCGCCCTCCGCAAGGCGCGGCAGGCGGGAAACCATGGAAAGATCCTCCGTTTTCAGGACATAGACGGAATTATGGCGCGTCCAGGGATCGTCGATGTCGATGCCCAGAATATAGCAGATCAGCCTGCCCAGCTGGCCGAGATCAGAACCCGTATAGGTGGTCAGAACCCGGAGATAGCCGTTGTATTCGTCGATGGAGAAGGAATCGTTTACGGCGCCGATGACGGTGCTGGCCGCTCCGGCCGTGATGGTTCCCTTGTCAAGACCAAACCGGGCGATCTCGGTTTTGGTCGATTCGTTGGAGTAGCTGGAATTCATGACGTACAGGTTGGACTCACTGACGTAAAAATCCTCGGCACCCGACAGGAAGACCTTGGAGTCGATGGACTGTGAAGGAGCGGTGACGTTCATGGAGGATACGATCAGATATTCTGCAGCGGACGGAAGATTCGGAATGCAGATGTCCGATGCGGGAAGCGTTTCCCCGTTCACGCAGGGAACAAGGACGCTTTCTTCCGGAGAATCGCCGATCTCGGGTACCATTTCCGTATAAAGATAGACGATGTCGCCGATCTTGCGGGAAGTAGTGTAGGCTCCGTTCTGCCAGTATGCACCGGAAAGTGCCGGATTTTCGGGTTTTGAAATGTCAAAGGTAAGAATGCAGGAGCCTCTGTCCGAAACGAGACTTGAAAGGCCCGGGGCGTCTGTGCCTTCTTCCGCGTCTTCGTAATACGATCCGTTCGAACTGTAAGCATAATAGTAACGTTCCGTATAGGAAAAGACCGCAATGAGACGGCCGTTGTCCACATACATTTCCTGCGGGCTCAGGTAACTGGGATCAAAGCCCGGAAGAGAATCGGAATACATGGCCGGATTGATCTGGCGGTCAAAGACAAGGGCAGAATCCTTTCCGGATGCCTTTGCAATGTACAGATTTCCGCTGGAGCCAAGGGTGTAGATGTATTTTCCGTCGGTCCTGACCAGGTCGGCTTCGTCCACGTTGATCTCGCGGGTGTTCAGCCTTGAGTAATCGTCGGATGAATCACCGGAAGAACCTGTGGCCGGGACATAGGAATCGGAAACGGAGGCGCCAGCTTCGGTTTTCGCGGAAGCCCCCGGCGCAGGCGCCTCATAGGCGAAATCGGCGGTTTCGTATTCCACCAGGTCATCGTAAACGTAGTAATAATTCGACGGTGCTTTTTTCAGGACATTGTAGACTTCCTGATAGTTTTTCGCAAAGCGGATATTGACGGGAGCGACCTCGGACAGCGCCGAAGAGGCGGCGTCCGCGGCAGGCGTCTCGGCAGGCACTTCGGTTACTTCGGGGGTCTCCTCCGTGACGGCTGCCTCATTGGCAGCAGCTGCATCAGCCTGTTCCGCCATTACTGCGGAAGGCAGAGCTGCGGCCAGCATGGAAGAAATGACGAGAGCCGGAAGCGACCGGCGGATCCATGGATGGGAAGCAAGAGTAAATACCGGTTTTTTCATGGGCGTATCCTCCTGTATGGAAAAAAGAAGGTGGAATCGTAACGACTGAATTCATTATACGAAAGACGAAAAAGGAAACTGTAATCAGAAAGATACGCTTCCGTGTTTTACTGGACAAAAGCAACAAAAAATAATAAAATCATATAGTGAGTATTTATCTGGAAAACGAGAAAGAACCATGTGGAAACACGGGTTCAGCACAACGGGTAAACAAGGAAAGGCAGGTGAGACCATGATCGAAGAGAGCATCGCGGCTGTCAAACAGGCTGAGCAGCAGGCTGAGTCGATGGCAGCAGATGCCCGGAAGCAGGCCGAAGAGCTACTCCGCCAGGGAGAAGAAACGGTACAGAAGATACGTACCGAAGCTGAGGAAAAGGCAAAACAGGCTGCCGACGCGTGTATGGAAAAAGCACGCAAGGCCGGCGAAGAAGCCCTCGAAAAGGCTGCCGGAGAAATCGGGGCAGAGACGGCAGAGCTTCGAAAGCAGGTTGAAAAAAAGCTTCCGGATGCTGCGGAGGCAGTAAAGAAACTGATCCTGGGCGACTGAATCGTTACACATAATATATGAAAGGTGGGATGGAGAATGGCGATTGTCGACATGCAAAAGCTTGGGATCTGCGCTTCCAAAAAGCACAGAAAAGAAATTCTCGAGTTTTTGCAGTCTGTGGGAGCCATGGAGATCATTACTTCAGGGCTCGACGATCCGGATCTTGAGAAGATGGACACCATGAGCTCGCGGAACAAATACGAAAAGCGTGCCGAGAGCTACGACCGTGTGCTTAAGCTTCTGGATCAGTATGCGCCAGAGAACAAAGGATTCTTAGCCTCGCTGAACGGAAAAGAACAGGTAGGAAGGTCACAGCTTGACAAGGTGATCGAAAACCGCTGGAAGACCAACCGGGAGGTCCAGACGATCCTGGACATGGATAAAAAGATCCAGGAATGCGAAGGGATCGCCGTCAAGGACGAAAACCAGATCACGGCCCTTACGCCGTGGCTTGCGCTGGATATCCCCATGAGCTTTGAAGGGACCGGAAAGACCTGTGCTCTGATCGGAACCATTCCGGACGAGCACGCGGCTTCGGATATTTACGCGGCCGCATCCCAGGGGATGGCAGATCCGGCGCCTGTTTCGGTGGACGTGATCTCTGCGGACAAGGATATGACCCGTGTATCGGTCGTATGCCTGAAAAAGGACCGGGCAAAGGTGGAAGAGAATCTGCGGAACATCGGATTCGCAAAACCGCTGCAGCCCATTGTGGGAATTCCCGCAGAAGAGATCGAATACCTGAAAAAGGACATCGAAGAGCAGAAAAAAACGGCGGACGGGCTTCGGAAGCAGATCGCCGAATATGCCGGAGAAAGGGAATCCTTCCGGATCGCGGCGGATTACTACCGGATGCGGAGAGACAAATATGAGCTGCTGGGCGAGATCCCCCAGTCCGAAAATGTCTTTTTCCTGGAAGGCTGGGTACAGAAAAGCCAGGCGGAGCGGATCGCAAAGATCCTCACGGAACGCTACGGAGCAGTGGTAGGGATGGAAGAAAAGCGGGAAGACGAGATGGAGCCTACGCTTTTAAAAAACAATTCCTTCTCGGAATCGGCCGAGGGAGTTCTGGCGTCCTACGGACTGCCGCAGCACGGCAAGGTGGACCCGACCTTCATCATGTCCATCTTCTATGTGATCTTTTTCGGAATGATGCTGTCCGACGCCGGCTACGGCATCATCATGGCGGTGGCCTGCGGTATCGTGCTTTTGAAGTTCAAAAATCTGGAAGAAGGCCTTCATAAGATGATCAAGCTCTTCTTCTGGTGCGGACTTTCCACCACGTTCTGGGGCTTCATGTACGGAGGCTTTTTCGGAGACGCCATACAGGTGATCGCCGAGACGTTCTTTGGATACAAGGGAGATACGATCCTGAAACCGCTGTGGTTCGAGCCGATCAAAGAGCCCATGCGCCTGCTTCTGTGGTGCATGCTGTTCGGTCTGATCCATCTGTACGCGGGACTCGGCATCAAGGGCTACGAATACCTGAAGGACCATGATATCGTCGGTTTTGTTTCGGACGTTCTCGCATGGTATCTGTTTGTTACGGGTCTTGTATTTATCCTGCTGCCGACGGATCTGTTTGCGTCCATCGCGGGCAGAACCTTTACCTTCCCGGCCTTTGTGGCGCCTCTCGCAAAGATCGCGGCCATCGCCGGAATGCTGATCATCCTTGTGATGTCGGGCAGGGGACGTAAAAACTGGGGCCTTCGCATCGCCCTTGGCGCATATGATATTTACGGCGTGACCAGCTGGCTGTCGGACGTGCTGTCCTATTCCAGGCTTCTGGCCCTGGGACTTGCGACGGGTGTTATCGCCAGCGTCGTCAATATGATGGCTTCCATGTTCGGAGGAGGCGTGATCGGAGTGATCCTGTTCACTTTGATCTTCGTTCTCGGTCATACGCTGAACATCGGGATCAATCTTCTCGGAGCATATGTTCATACGAACAGGCTCCAGTTCGTCGAATTTTTCGGCAAGTTCTATGAGGGCGGGGGAAAAGCCTTCCTTCCGTTCCGGGAAAATAATAAATATGTTGAGATTAAGGAGGAAAAGTAAGTTATGAACGTAGGTATGGTATGGGCACTGGCAGGAGCAGTTCTCTCAACAGCGCTTGCGGGCATGGGCTCCGCATGGGGCGTCGGCATGGCCGGTCAGGCAGCGGCAGGCGTGATCGCAGAAGATCCCGAACAGTTCGCGAAGGTCCTGATCCTTCAGCTGCTGCCCGGTACACAGGGTATTTACGGACTTCTGGTGACCTTCATCACCCTTTCCCAGATCGGAATTCTGGGCGGAAATCCCATCACGGACGCAAACATCGGATTCCTTTATTTCCTTGCATGCCTTCCCATCGCGATCGTAGGTCTTGTCTCCGCTTATCATCAGGGACGCACCTCCGTCGCATCCATCGGCGTTGTTGCAAAGAGACCGGATCAGTTCGGTAAATCCATGCTGTTCCCGGCAATGGTCGAGACCTATGCGATCCTTGCACTCCTCGTTTCGATCCTTGCAATCACCAACATCGCGTCACTTGCATAATCAGCAGTAAGGAGAATCGTATGGCAGGAATAGAGACCATTACCAGCGAAATCCTGCAGGAAGCCAGAAATAAAGCAGACAGCGTGATCAGCGAAGCAAAAAAGAGAGTTCAGGACGAAGAAGACAAGGCCAGGGCCGAAGGCGAAAAATACCTCGCCGATACCCTTAAAAAGGCCGAAAGCCAGGCCGCTCTCTATGCGGAACGGATCCAGTCTCAGATCGATATGCAGAGAAAACAGGCTGTCCTCGGAGAGAAGCAGAATATCATAACGGACGTCATAAAGAAAGCGCAGTCCGTCATGGAGAATCTTGGCGGAGCGGACTACGCCGCCATGATCCTTAAGCTTCTTCAGAACTGTGTGCACGGAGAAAAGGGAGAGATCCTGTTTTCCGCGAAGGACAAAAAGAATCTCACGGCCGATCTGATCAAAAAGATCGGTGAGATCGCCGCAAAGAAGGGCGGAAGCCTGACCCTTTCCGACGAGACGGCCGATATCGACAGCGGATTTATCCTCCGTTACGGCGGGATCGAGGAAAACTGCTCACTGAAAGCGCTTTTTGCCGACAGGCAGGAGGAACTGCAGGATCTGGTGCATAAGCTGCTTTTTTAAGGAGGGACTTTTAAATGGGTGATCTGGATTATATTTTTGCGGTAGCGCGGATCCGGGTAAAAGAGAAGTCCCTGCTTTCAGACGCAGACATCAGACATCTGATCGGTCTGCCGGACGCGAAGACGGCAGCAGCCTGGCTGGAAGACAAAGGCTGGGGCACCGGCGATGATTCCGGCGACATTGACAAAATGCTGAAGGCCGAGGAGGACAAGACGCGGGAGCTGATCCGGGAACTGAAGATCCCCTCCTCCGTCATGGAAGCCCTGACATTTCAGCAGCTGTATCACAATCTGAAGGCCGGCATCAAGCAGACCATGGACAGTGAAAGGCATTACGGCATTTTTTATGCCCTTGACGACTACGGCGAAGAAAAGATGCTCCGCATCCTGAAGGACAAAAAGTTCGAGGAGCTGCCGAAGCACATGAGGGCCGCGGCCGCCGAGGCATACGAGATCATGCTGACCGCAAGGGACGGACAGAGATGCGACAACATCATCGACCGGGCCTGCCTGGAGGCGATGATCGCTTCCGGAAAAGCATCCGGAAGCCCCCTGATCCGCGATTATACCGAATCCACCGCTGCGGTGTCGGACATCCGCATCGCGGTGCGGGCGCAGAAGACCGGCAAGAACGCGGCGTTTCTGCGGGAAGCCCTGGCTCCCTGCGCGGCGTTCGACGTAAAGGAGCTGGCCTCTGCAGCGGCAAAAAACGAGGAGGCGCTTTTTTCCTTCCTGAACAATCACGGATTCAAAGAAGCGGTGGAGGCCGTCAAGGACTCTCCGTCGGCCTTCGAGAGATGGTGCGACAACCGCCTGATCGCTACGATCAAGCCCCAGAAGGGAAATCCGGTTTCCGTGGGACCGGTCGTCGCGTATTACCTGGCACGCCAGAACGAGATCCGGACAGTGCGTATCCTTCTGACCGCGAAAGCGAACGGCTTTTCCGAAGAAGAGACACGGGAAAGGGTAAGGGATATGTATGTATAAGATCGCAGTGATGGGAGATTATGACAGTATCTACGGCTTTGCCGCCCTTGGACTTTCCATTTTTCCGGACGACGGAAAAAACAGGGAGGATTCCGAGCGGACGCTCCGGAATCTGGCGGCCCATGGATACGGCGTGATTTATATGACAGAGGAGCTGGCGGAGATCCTTCACGACGTGGTGGACGAATTCAAGACCAGCATGATGCCCGCGATCATTCTGATCCCCGGCGTAAAGGGGAATTCGGGAGCCGGAGTGCGGGGAGTTAAAAAGTCCGTTGAGCAGGCGGTCGGCAGCGACATTCTGTTCGGGGACAGTTGAGAGGACGGTGATTGGCTCAAATGAGCACTGGAGTAATTAAGAAAGTAGCAGGGCCTCTTGTCGTTGCATCCGGAATGCGTGACGCCAACATGTACGACGTGGTGCGTGTCAGCAACGCGCGTCTGATCGGCGAGATCATCGAGATGCATGGCGACGAGGCTTCGATTCAGGTATACGAAGAGACGCAGGGACTTGGACCGGGAGAACCGGTGGAGTCCATGGACGTGCCGCTTTCCGTAGAGCTCGGGCCCGGACTCATCGGGACCATCTATGACGGAATCCAGCGTCCCCTGAAGGACATCATGGAAAAGACCGACTCAAACCTTCTTTCCAGAGGTATCGAGGCGCCGGCTCTGACCCGTGAGAAAAAATGGGAATTCAAGCCCTGTGTCAAGGCAGGCGACAAGGTCGTAAACGGCGACGTGATCGGTACCGTGCAGGAGACCCCGGTCGTGGAGCAGAAGATCATGGTGCCCTACGGCGTAAACGGAACGGTCAAGAGCATCAAGGGCGGTTCCTTTACCGTAGAGGAAACGGTGGCCGTGATCGAGACGGCAAACGGCGACAAAGAGCTGTCCCTGATGCAGAGATGGCCGGTCCGCCGCGGACGCCCCTATCAGAAAAAGCTTCCGCCGGATATGCCGCTGATCACGGGACAGAGAGTCGTTGACGGCTTCTTCCCCATTGCCAAGGGCGGCGTTGCGGCCGTACCGGGTCCCTTCGGTTCGGGCAAGACGGTCGTGCAGCATCAGCTGGCCAAGTGGGCCGAGGCCGACATCGGGGTCTACATCGGCTG
>CAMNCY010000084.1 GCA_946534785.1 uncultured Lachnospiraceae bacterium
GGAGCGAGAGCGTGCCCGAAGCGTTTATACTATATGGCGGGTTTTAAATCGCGTATGGTGAGTCAGCGTACCTGTCCCCGTGACTCACCTCAGCGGCGCACCACCGGCCCCCGCCGGAGGCAAAGGAGAAAAGATGAATTCTGTAACAATAAAACGGATCTGCAGGAGGCTTGCGGGAATTGCCGCAGCGGCGCTCCTTGTCATTACGGCACCTGCCGGCGACAGCGGCATCCGTGCGGAGGCAGCAGCACCTGCTGCGGCTTTACCGGCGGCACCTTCTATTCATGTGCCGGGTATCGTGTATCATCCGATCGCCGACCAGAATGACAGTGTGACCTTCACTTTTGCAGGCGACATTCTGATGGATCCCGGTTTTGTGGCCGGCGCTTCCATAAGAAGGTACGGGCTTGCCGGATGCTTTGATGCTGCGACGCTGCAGGTCATGCAGGGAAGCGATGTCTTCATGCTGAACAATGAGTTCACCTATACGACATCGAATTCGCGGAATAACAAGAAGTGGACGTTTAAGGCGGCGCCCGGGGATGCGGCCCGGCTCCATGAGATCGGAACGGACATTGTATCTCTTGCGAATAATCATACCTTTGATTTTAATGAGCCCGGCTTCCTGGATACGCTGAGTTCACTGGAGGCTGCCGGCGTGCCCTATGTGGGAGCGGGCCGGGACCTGAATCAGGCGATCCAGCCGTATTATTATCAGGCGGGGAACATGACCGTTGCCATTGTGAGCGCAACGCAGATCGAGCGCTATCCGAATCCTTCCACAAGGGCGGCTGCTCCCGGCGTTCCCGGGGTGTTTCACTGTTATGATCCGTCCCTTTTATATCAGACGATCGCGGATGCCAAAACAAAAGCGGATTATGTCATTGTCTTCATCCACTGGGGCACCGAACAGCAGAAGACGCCGGATGCTTCCCAGAGGTCTCTTGCGGCCGGCATCGTGAATGCGGGAGCGGACCTGATCATCGGCGGACATTCACATTGCCTGCAGACCATCGATTATATCGGGGATGTCCCGGTGATCTACAGCCTGGGGAATTATGTATTTGCCAATTATACTCGCGACACGTGCCTTGTCAGGGTCACGCTGGCACCCTCTGCAAGAACGACACGCAGCGTGGAATTCATTCCGCTGAAAGCGGACGGGGCCTGCCGGGTCTCCATGCCGACAGGTTCGGTACGGGAAGCGGCGCTTGGCAGTATGCGGAGTATTTCGCCGAACGTTACGATCACGCCCGAGGGATTCGTACTTCCCAAAGGCGGCGTGATGCCCGGTATGTCTGTCACACCGGCGGCTGCAAATGCGGCTCCCGCATCTTCAGTACCCGCCGGAACAGTTCCCGGTGTGGGATCTTCGGCAGAAGAGGAATTCCGGAAGGCGACGGAGATTCTCGTCGGTGCGCAGACGGCTTTCACGCAGGCGGTCAACAGCGGTGATGCTGCTGCCATCAGCAGGACAGCCGAAGTCGTGCGGGTCGCAACGGAGAATTATCATTTTGCCCTGTCCCGTCTGGGAAAATAATATGCAGGTCGCCGGATGGTGCCAAAGCCTGAAAAAACAGGCTTGACACAAAGCGGAAGGACATACTATTATATACAAGGTCGTTTTGACCAGCCGAAGACAGCAGGTGCCGAAAGGCATAACGCACAGCTACCTGCCGAGGAAGAAAGAAAGAATTTTTCTGTTCCTCTGTCTTTGGGCAGAGGAATTTTTTTCTTGCTTCGGTAAAAAATCTATAAGGAGGTAAGAAATGGCAAAGATTGAAGAAAAGAAGCCGATCGTTCAGGAAATTTCCGAGAAGATCGACGGCGCTGCATCTGTAGTCCTGGTAGACCACAGAGGACTTACGGTTGAACAGGATACTCAGCTTCGTAAGCAGCTTCGTGAAGCCGGCGTTCAGTACAAGGTCTACAAGAACACCATGATGCGTTTCGCATTCAAGGGTACGGATTTCGAGCAGCTTGACAAGTATCTCGAAGGACCCAGCGCTTGCGCGATCAGCAAGGACGATGCAACGGCTCCCGCAAGAGTACTCTGCGAGTTCGCAAAGACCGCTCCCAATCTTGAGATCAAGGGCGGTGTCGTAGAAGGTACCGCTTATGATGCAGCAGGTATCGGCGCGATCTCCCAGATCCCTTCCAGAGATGTCCTTCTTGGAAGACTCTTTGGCAGCATGCAGTCCCCCATCGCAAACTTCGCTCGTGTTATCAAGCAGATCGCGGAGAAGGATGGCGAGGCAGCTCCCGCAGCAGAAGCACCTGCAGCAGAATAATGATTCTGCAGCGGCATGAAGTCCTGATCCGGACTCATGCGATCCTATTTTAGTAAAGAATGAAAAATCATAACGGAGGTTATTAAGATGGCAAAGTTAACTACCGCAGAATTTATCGAAGCGATCAAAGAGTTATCTGTACTTGAGCTGAACGAGCTGGTCAAGGCTTGCGAGGAAGAGTTCGGCGTATCCGCAGCAGCAGGTGTTGCAGTTGTAGCAGCAGGCCCTGCAGCAGCAGCTGAGGAAGAGAAGACTGAGTTTGATGTTGAGCTGACAGAAGTTGGCCCCAACAAGATCAAGGTCATCAAGGTTGTTCGTGAAGTTACCGGTCTTGGCCTTAAGGAATCCAAGGATATGGTTGAGGGCGCTCCCAAGGTTGTTAAGGAGCAGGTATCCAAGGAAGAGGCTGAAGAAATCAAGGGCAAGTTCGAGGCTGAAGGCGCTAAGGTTACTCTTAAGTAATCAAGACGCGATCGATACTGATCTTACAGGATCCCCCTGCCGGAGTATTCCGGCGGGGGATTTTTTTTCACTTTCTGCAGGACCGCCTGAGGCGTGAATTTCCTCCAAAATTTCGAGAACATTTCCTTCAAAATTTCCCCTATTGACGCTTGACATTATCCGTAGTATCATATTATGCGCTATGTTCTGCAATTATGCCCTACTATGCTCTCCTTAAGGATTAAGTTCCGGAAGAGAAGTAACATAAAGGCAAGATATGGCGGTTCCTATCGACATATTTCGGGTCTGAATACGATGGATCGGAAGCGGTCTTGTGCGATGATCTCAATGTGAAAGCGGTGCCGGATTCCGGTATCGGCGGAGCCCCGGCGGGGTATCCGGCATTGAAGGAGCGCGTTCCGCGGAAGATGCAGCGGGAGAGGACCTGCGACAGAACGAGGTGAATGAATGGACAAAATCAGGCTTCATCCTGCCGGCAGCGGCAAGAGTATTCGAATGAGCTATTCCCGTCAGAAGGAAGTGCTCGAGATGCCTAATCTGATCGAGGTTCAGAGATCATCCTACGGATGGTTCCTGGAGCACGGGCTTCAGGAAGTCTTCGATGATATCTCCCCGATCGAGGATTACAGCGGGCATCTGAGTCTTTCCTTCGTTGGCTACAGGCTTTGCGAAGACGAAGTAAAATATTCGATCGCAAAGTGCAAGGAAAGAGACGCGACCTATGCGGCGCCTCTGAAAGTTCGGGTACGCCTTTTTGACAAGGAGAACAAGACGGAAGTCAAGGAGCAGGAGATCTTCATGGGAGACCTTCCGCTTATGACCAAGACCGGTACTTTCGTGATCAACGGTGCGGAGCGTGTCATCGTTTCCCAGCTGGTCCGTTCTCCCGGTATCTATTACGGAATCGAGAAAGACAAGTACGGCAAGTCCCTGTATTCCTGCACGGTCATCCCCAACAGAGGTGCATGGCTGGAGTACGAGACGGATGCCAATGACATCTTCTATGTCAGGGTAGACCGTACCAGAAAGGTGCCGATCACGGTACTGATCCGCGCGCTCGGCATCGGAACGAACGAAGAGATCCTGGATCTTTTCGGCGACGAGCCCAAGCTCCGTGCAAGCTTCAACAAGGACACGACCGACAGCTATGAAGCCGGCCTGCAGGAACTTTACAGAAAGATCCGTCCCGGCGAGCCTGTATCCGTGGAGAGTGCGGAGAGCCTGATCAACGCCATGTTCTTCGACCCCAGAAGGTATGACCTTGCCAAGGTCGGAAGATATAAGTTCAATAAGAAGCTCGCGCTCAGGAATCGTATCGCGGGCCATGTCCTGGCAGAGGACGTTGTCGATGAGGCAAACGGAGATATCCTCGGAAGCGCCGGCGAAATGGTCACAAAGGAAATGGCGGACGAGATCCAGAATTCTGCGATTCCTTTCGTATGGATCGAAACGGAAACCAGAGACCGCGTAAAGGTCCTTTCCAACTATATGGTCGACATCACACACTTTGTCGACTGCGATCCGGAAGAGCTGGGCATCACGGAGCAGGTCTATTATCCCGCTCTGCGTGAGATCCTGCTGCAGTATCAGGACAATACGGAGCCCGAGGAACTCGCGGAAGCGATCCGCAGGAGCGTAAAGAGCCTGATCCCGAAGCATATCACAAAGGAAGACATCCTGGCTTCCATCAACTACAACATGCATCTCGAGTACGGCATCGGCAGCGAGGATGATATCGACCACCTCGGCAACCGCCGTATCAGAAGTGTCGGCGAACTCCTGCAGAACCAGTACAGGATCGGTCTTTCCAGACTGGAGAGAGTCGTCCGCGAGAGAATGACGACACATGATGCAAGCAAAGAGATCTCGCCCCAGTCCCTGATCAACATCAAGCCTGTTCAGGCGGCGGTCAAGGAGTTCTTCGGATCCTCCCAGCTGTCCCAGTTCATGGACCAGAACAACCCGCTGTCCGAGATCACCCACAAGAGACGTCTTTCCGCCCTCGGCCCCGGCGGTCTTTCCAGAGACCGTGCCGGATTTGAGGTCCGTGACGTCCACTATACGCACTACGGCAGAATGTGCCCCATCGAGACACCTGAAGGTCCGAACATCGGTCTGATCAACTCCCTGGCCGCATTCGCAAAGATCAACCAGTACGGTTTCGTGGAGGCTCCCTACAGAGTCATCGACAGAGATGATCCCAAGGGTCCCCGCGTAACAGATGAAGTCGTCTACATGACGGCAGATGAAGAAGATAATTACCATGTGGCGCAGGCATCCACCAAGCTGGATGCTGACGGATACATCGTGGAAAAATACGCTTCCGGCCGTTTCCGTACAGAAACATCCTCCTATCCCAGGACGATGTTCGAGTACATGGACGTATCTCCCCGGATGGTATTCTCCGTTGCTACATCCCTGGTTCCGTTCCTGCAGAACGATGACGCGAACCGTGCCCTGATGGGCTCGAACATGCAGCGTCAGGGCGTTCCGCTGATCTCCACCGAGGCTCCCGTTGTCGGGACCGGCATGGAAGAGAAGGCGGCAAGGGACTCCGGCGTTTGCGTCATTGCCGAGAAGGACGGCGTCGTTACCTTTGTTGATGCAACAAAGATCACGATCCGTGACGATGCCGGTGTGGAAGAAGATATCCACCTGATCAAGTATCTTCGTTCCAACCAGTCCAACTGCTACAACCAGAAGCCCATCGTCAATGTCGGCGACCGCATCAAGGCCGGCGATGTCATTGCAGACGGCGCTTCCACGGCAGACGGCGTTCTGGCACTGGGCAAGAACCCCCTGATCGGATTCATGTGCTGGGAAGGCTACAACTATGAAGATGCTGTCCTTCTGAGCGAAAGACTTGTCAGGGACGACGTTTATACCTCCATCCACATTGAGGAATATGAAGCGGAAGCCCGCGATACAAAGCTCGGGCCGGAAGAGATCACCCGTGATGTTCCCGGCGTCGGCGAAGATGCCCTCAAGGATCTGGATGAAGAAGGTATCATCCGCATCGGTGCGGAAGTCCGTGCCGGTGATATCCTGGTCGGAAAAGTAACACCCAAGGGCGAAACGGAGCTGACAGCGGAAGAGCGTCTCCTTCGTGCGATCTTCGGTGAAAAGGCAAGAGAAGTCAGGGATACTTCCCTGAAAGTGCCGCACGGTGAATACGGTATCATCGTTGATACCAAGGTGTTCACAAGAGAGAACGGCGACGAACTTTCACCCGGCGTCAACAAGGCAGTCCGCATCTACATCGCGCAGAAGAGAAAGATCTCCGTCGGCGATAAGATGGCAGGCCGTCACGGCAACAAGGGTGTCGTATCCCGCGTCCTTCCGGTCGAGGATATGCCTTACCTTCCCAACGGCCGTCCTTTGGATATCGTGCTGAATCCTCTGGGCGTTCCTTCCCGAATGAACATCGGACAGGTCCTGGAGCTGCACCTTTCCCTGGCATCCAAGGTCCTGGGCTTCAATGTGACGACGCCCAACTTTGACGGTGCAACACAGGAAGACATCACTGCCGCCCTGAACATGGCGAACAAGTATGTCAACTGCACATGGGAAGAGTTCGAAGCAGAATACAAGGATGCCCTGGATCCCGAGATCATGCAGTATCTGTATGACAACCGCGACCACAGGGAAGAGTGGAAGGGCGTTCCGATCACGCCCGACGGTAAAGTCCAGCTTCGCGACGGACGTACCGGCGAACCTTTTGACAACCCGACCTCGATCGGTTTCATGCACTACATGAAGCTGCACCACCTGGTCGACGATAAGATCCATGCCCGTTCCACGGGCCCTTACTCCCTCGTTACGCAGCAGCCCCTCGGCGGTAAAGCGCAGTTCGGCGGCCAGCGTTTCGGTGAAATGGAAGTCTGGGCACTGGAAGCATACGGCGCGGCTTATACACTGCAGGAGATCCTGACAGTCAAGTCCGACGACGTTGTCGGCCGTGTCAAGACCTATGAAGCCATCATCAAGGGCGAGAACATTCCGGAAGCCGGCGTTCCCGAATCCTTCAAGGTACTTCTCAAGGAACTTCAGGCACTCGGACTGGATGTCCAGGTGCTCAAGGAAGACGGCACGGAAGTGGAGATCACCGAAGATATTGACTATGGCGATTCTGCTATTTACAAGATGGCTATGGCAAATAACTTCAAGGATTCCGGTGACAACGACAGCGCCGCATACGCAAGGAGCGGCATGACCATCCAGCAGTTCAATGCGGAAGGCGAGATGGAAGCTGTGGAAGATGAACCTGTTTCCGAAGATGAAATGGAAGATGTCGGCGACGGCGGTTTTGCGGACGGCTATGATGACGGCTACGAAGAAAACTATGACGACAGCTATGGCGACGATTCCGAAGCCTGATGACATGTTTTTCATGATAGATGCTGCGATGCCGCAGCAGAATTGAGGGTACAATGCCAAATATGAAACAGAGCTATCAGCCATTAACATTTGATGCGATCAGGATCAGACTTGCGTCTCCCGAGAGGATCAGAGAGTGGTCCCATGGCGAAGTCACAAAGCCTGAAACGATCAATTACAGAACCTTGAAACCGGAAAAAGACGGCCTGTTCTGTGAAGTCATTTTCGGTCCCACAAAGGACTGGGAGTGCAAATGCGGCAAGTATAAGAAGATCCGCCACAAGGGCGTTATCTGCGACCGCTGCAAGGTCGAAGTCACCAAGTCCAGCGTTCGCCGTGAGAGAATGGGCCACATCGAACTGGCGGCACCGGTCTCCCACATCTGGTATTTCAAGGGAATCCCTTCCAGGATGGGCCTCATCCTGGATATGAGCCCGAAGGTACTGGAGAAGATCCTGTATTTTGCCAACTACGTTGTCCTGGATCCCGGCAAGCCGGCAGATCCCGAGAACAATATCGATGCGGAAACGGATCTTGCCTACAAGCAGGTGCTGACGGAAGCGGAATACCAGGAAGCCAGAAGAAAGTTCGGCTACAAGTTCCGCGTCGGCATGGGCGCCGAGGCTGTCCAGGAACTCCTTCGCAATGTGGATGACCACATTGAGGAAGAGTACGAGATGCTTTCCGACGAAATGGAGAAATCCAGCGGCCAGAAGAAGGCCCGCATCGTCAAGAGACTCGAGGTCGTGGAAGCGTTCCGCGAGAGCGGCAACAAGCCTTCCTGGATGATCATGGACTGCATCCCGGTCATTCCTCCGGATCTTCGTCCCATGGT
>CAMNCY010000085.1 GCA_946534785.1 uncultured Lachnospiraceae bacterium
GCGGCGCCTTCCATTTCCGCGCAGAGTCCGGAAAAGTTCTTCATGATATATTCTTTCTTTTCCCTGCTGGAGATGAACTGATCTCCGCTTACGACCTGGCCTTCCATGGCTTTGATATCGGGGGCTGTTTCTTTGACGGCGCGAAGCGCAAGTCTGCGGAGCATTTCATCCGCGGGGAAGGAAACGATGCCCATCTGGGGGACTTCACCCGGCTGATAGCCGAATACGGTGGCGTCCACGTCGTGGTACATTGCGTCGGTCGAGACTACGATGTCGCCGATGTCCAGCCGGTTGTTCAGGGATCCCGCAACGCCGGTATTAATGATATGGGTCACGCCGAAACGGTCTGCCAGGAGCTGGACACAGCAGGCGGCATTTACTTTTCCAACGCCGCATTTTACGATCACGACATCTGTTGTTCCCAGTGTACCTTCATAGAAGTCCATTCCCGCAAAGCTCTCAACGCGGGTCATTGTCATTTTATTTTTCAGTGTCGCCACTTCCACATCCATGGCGCCGATAATGCCTGCTTTCATAGTTTGACCTCCTGTTTTTCTGATGTATTAGTTTATCTTTTGCACGGAAATTTGTAAACAGCAATCCGCGTGACAGGAATCTGTCATTGTCAGATGGCATATCACATGTCTTTTCTTAACCTCCGGTTTCTATAATGAAAGGGAAAGCAATGCGTCCCGGGTCTGACCAAAGGCTTCAGCGGCGTGCGGTCAGGTAAATATGAAAAGGAGGTCTGTCATGAACGAAAACAGCCAGGCAGTTAAAATGGTCTATTGTCCTTTTTGCGGAGCAAAACTGAATGGTGCGGACGGTATCTGCACTTCCTGCGGTAAAGTAATTGCCGGCGAGCCTTATGCAGGAATCCCCCGTACCGGAGCTGCCGGGAAGGGATATGCAGAGGTCACGGATCATCCCAGCTATGAAGCATACCGGAAAAGGACGGGGAAGCTGTTATTCATATTGCTTCCGGCGATCGCGGTGATCATTACCGTCATCCTGATCATCATGGGGACGAATCCCATGGCAGCCATAGCAGGAGGCATCATCCTTCTGATCGTAATGCTCCTGGTCGCCATAGTCCAGGGAAGGAAAAAGCCGGACTGGCAGGGAACGGTCGTCAGCAAGTCACACTCGCATTACAGGAGAAAGGGAGCAGATCATAAGACCTGGACGATCCGGTTCCAGACGGATGACGGAAAAAAGATCTCGAATACATGGAGGACATATCCGGCTTTATATGATTATCTGAAGGAAGGAGATGCCGTACGGTACCTTGGAAGCATCGGCGGGCCGAATGCATATGAGAAATATGATAAGTCAGAGGATGACGTGATTCCCTGCCCCTGCTGCGGACTCAAAATGGATCCCCGTTATGATTTCTGTACGATCTGCGGTGCAAAGCTTCTGAAGAATTCCGCAGGGTAAGAAGTACAGACAGAATGACAGACAAACAGAGAAAAATAAAGAGAAAGATCCCTGCCGCTTCCTTTGAAACGGCAGGGATCCTGCTGTAATGACTTTTCTGATCTATTATTTGAAATATCTCTCCAGAAGGCCCTTGAATGCCTTTCCGTGTCTTGCCTCATCGCGTGCCATTTCATGGACGGTATCATGGATGGCATCGAGATTCAGGGCTTTTGCTCTCTTGGCAAGGTCTGTCTTGCCGGCTGTTGCGCCGAATTCAGCCTCTACTCTCATTTCCAGGTTCTTCTTGGTGGAATCCGTCAGGACTTCGCCGAGGAGCTCTGCAAACTTGGAAGCGTGCTCTGCTTCTTCGAAAGCAGCGGTCTTCCAGTATTCGCCGATCTCGGGATAGCCTTCACGGAAAGCTACGCGGGACATGGCAAGATACATGCCGACTTCGGAGCACTCGCCTTCAAAGTTGGCGCGAAGATCGTTCTTGATATCTTCCGGAACATCTTTTGCAACGCCGACTACATGCTCTGCTGCCCATACCATTTCTTCTTCCATGGGAACGAATTTGGACTTGGGCTGCTTGCAGGTAGGACATTTCCAGTCGTCCGGAAGGTCCGCGAACTTAACGCCTTCAACATCCTCGTCATAAATGTGGCCGCAGATAAGACATCTGTATTTCATTTTGTTTTTCCCCTTTCGTGAAAAATAATAGAATGACCGGTGCGATACTGTTTCAGGTACGGCTGCTGTTCCTGTCCGTGCATCCGTTGCAGACGCCGTGGAAGCAGGCGGTATACCCTTCGATGTGTCCTGGAAGATTTCCGCTTTCGGCAGATTCCCGGAGGGATTCCCGAAGGGAGGAAAGATCTGCGGGAGGCATGTCGAAGATCTTTCCGCATACGGAGCAGACAAAGTGATCGTGCGGCGCAAGATTCGGATCAAAATGAACAGTCCCGTCTCCCACGCTGACGGTTCGTATTTTCCCAAGGTCCTGCATCAGCATCAGATTCCGGTAAACGGTCCCGAGACTGATTCCGGGGCAGGTCATCCGCACGCCGGTATAGATTGCATCGGCTGTCGGATGATCTGTCCTGTCCCTTAGGAACTGCCATATAGCCTCTCTTTGCCTGCTGTATTTCAAAGCCATAAGCTGCTCCTGAAAACAGTAACGATTACTGATATTATTTTCTGATATTTTCATGCCGTTAGTCAATGCTAATAATGGGAAGCGAATGTCAGGCGGGATGCGGGTGTGTTATAATTTGCTTCATGGAGAGAAAGAATCATGTCCTTTAAACAAAAACTCCGCATAGCGTTTACAACCATCATACTTCTGCCGACGGGACTTCTTCTCATCGCATTCCTGGTGGTGGGAAACCTCCTTGCCAGGGCAGAAGGCGCCAACCGGCTGCTGGATTATTCCGGCCTTTCGGAGGATGTCCGTTCCATCGGCGATCATATCGACGAGGTATATGAGAAGATCCTCGAAGATCATGAGAAGGATCCTTCGATCACCGTGGATAAAGAGTACCTTTCCGGCATATCGGAAGAGCTTACCGGAAAGAATATCTATATCCTGGTCCGGAAGGGGAATTCCGTCTATTATTCGGGAAATGAAGAGGATGCGGCAGAGATCCTCTTTCTTCTGCCTGCCTACGGAAATGAGTCGGGATCTTCCGCCGGCTACTACATGACCAGTAACAGCCGTATGTTCCGTCAGATGGATCTGGAATTTCCGGACGGGGAGAAGGGGAGTCTTTTCGTGGTGTCCCAGGCGGTCCCTCTCGGCTCGAGGAAGCTTCTGACCGGCATGTTCGTCACGATGTTCGCGATCCTGCTCATCACGGCGATCCTGATCACCCAGTGGCTGAAGAAAAGCCTGTTCCAGCCGGTGGATTCCCTGGCGGTCGCGATGGGGAATATCCGCGACGGAAACCTGGAATATATGCTTTCCACAACGGAAAAGGGCGAGATCGGAGAGCTGTACCAGAGTTATGAGGATATGCGCCTTCGCCTGAAGGAATCCACGGAGGAGAAGATCGAGAATGAAAAACATGACAGGGAGCTGATCAGCAATATCTGTCATGACCTGAAGACGCCCATCACGGCCATCAAGGGATATGTGGAGGGCCTGATCGACGGCGTTGCCAATACGCCCGAAAAACAGGAAAAATACCTTCGCACCATATATAATAAAGCCAATGACATGGACAACCTGATCAATGAGCTGACGCTGTACTCCCGGATCGACAGCAACAAGATCCTCTATAATTTCCAGAGGATCAATGTGGCGGATTATTTCGGGGACTGTGTGGAAGAGATCGGTATGGACCTGGAATCCAGGGGGATCGAGTTAAACTACATCAACCTCGTCACACCGGACACCATGATCATTGCGGACCCGGAGCAGCTTAAGCGGGTCATTAACAACATCATCAGCAACAGTGTAAAATATATGGATAAGCCGAAGGGGAAGATCGATATCCGGATCCTGGACGAGCAGGATTCCGTCCGCTTTGAGATCGAGGACAACGGAAAGGGCATCGCCACGCGGGATCTTCCGAATATCTTCAACCGCTTCTACCGCACGGATTCTTCCCGCAATTCCGCCCAGGGCGGAAGCGGCATCGGCCTTTCCATCGTAAAGAAGATCATTGAAGATCACGGCGGATACATCTGGGCGACCAGCAAGGAAGGCTGGGGGACCTGCCAGCACTTTGTACTCCGCAAATACAGGGAAAAAGGTAAAAGCGAAGTGAATGTCGACAGCCAGGAAGCCTGAAACCAGGGGCTCCCGGACAGAAAGGAAGGAAGATGAACAAGATTCTGATCATAGAAGACGAAGAGTCCATTGCGGACCTGGAAAAAGATTATCTGGAGCTTTCCGGTTTTGAAGTCGTGATCGCAGGACGCGGCGACGAAGGCCTGGAAGAAGCGCTGAACGAGGATTTCGACCTGGTCATCCTGGACCTTATGCTGCCGGGAATGGACGGTTTCGAGATCTGCCGCAGGATCCGGGAGAAGAAGGACTTTCCCATCCTGGTGGTCTCCGCCAAGCGGGATGACATCGACAAGATCCGGGGCCTTGGCCTCGGTGCGGATGACTATATGACCAAGCCCTTCAGCCCCAGCGAACTGGTGGCCCGCGTAAAGGCGCATCTGGCCAGGTATGAAAGGCTTGTCGGCGCCGGCCAGAAAGCCAATGAGCTCATTGAGATCCGCGGACTTAAGATTGACAAGACCGCCCGCCGCGTCTGGGTGGACGGCGAGGAAAAGAGCTTTACCACCAAGGAATTCGATCTTCTTACCTTCCTTGCGGAGAACCCGAACCATGTTTTTTCCAAGGAGGAGCTTTTCCGTAAGGTCTGGAACATGGAATCGATCGGCGATATCGCGACGGTCACGGTCCATATCAAGAAGATCCGGGAAAAAGTGGAATTCGATACTTCGAACCCGCAGTATATCGAGACGATCTGGGGCAAGGGATACCGTTTCAAGATCTGAGGTGCGCCATGCCGGAATGTGATACATGCAACAACCTTGTCTGGGACGAGGACTGGGAAGACTATTACTGCTGCGCGGACATGGACGAAGATGATTACGCAAGGCTCATGCAGCGGGAGAATCGCGGCACGCGCTGCCCGTTCTGGGTCAGCGGCGATGAATATGCCGTTGTCCGCCACCAGGCATTTTAGTCCCGGACCGGGTCCGGACGCCCGGAAACAGAAGCCTGAAGGATAGGGAAAATGCTGAATATCGTACTTCATGAGCCGGAGATCCCGTTCAATACGGGGGCGATCGGGCGGACCTGCGTGGCCGCAGGCTGTGCCCTTCATATGATCCGGCCGTATGGTTTTGTCCTGAATGACAAATATATAAAAAGAGCCGGTATGGATTACTGGAAGGAGCTTACGCTTTACGAGTACCTGGATTATGAGGACTTTCTGGAGCGGCATCCGGAAATTTCGGCGGATGCTCCGGACGGAAAAGGACCGAAGCTCTGGTTCGCAACGACCAAGGCAAGACAGGTCTACAGCGACGTTTCCTTCGGGCCGGACGATTATATCATGTTCGGAAAGGAATCCGCCGGCATACCGGAGGAGATCCTGGCGGCGCATCCTGGCGCCTGTATCCGTATTCCGATGCTGGGGGACACCCGTTCCCTGAATCTTTCCAATTCCGCGGCGGTCATCGTATATGAAGCCCTTCGGCAGAACGGTTTTCCGGGCCTTGCAAAAGAGGGAGACCTGCACCGGCTTCACTGGTAAGTATCTGTATGCTGTTCAATTCCTTTATTTTCGTACTGATCTTCCTGCCGCTTTGTCTCGGAGGGTGGTTCGGTCTTCACAAATTAAACAGGGGCAGGATGGCCAGGGGGCTGATGATCGCAGCATCCCTTTGTTTTTACGCGTTTTTTTCGTGGAAATTCGTCCTCATCCTTCTGCCCTGCGCATTTCTTACCTACGGCATCGCTGCCCTTGCGGACACACGGTCCGATAAGAGAGCCCTGATGGCAGCAGGGATCCTCCTCAATCTTCTTCCCCTGTGCTTCTTCAAATACATGCCGCAGGAGTTCCTGAAAAGCCACAGTCTTCTGATGCCGGTCGGCATCAGCTTCTATACCTTTTCCCAGATTTCCTATGTGATCGACAGGTGCCGGGGCGATGCGGAAAAAAGGAGCCTTCCGGATTACCTCCTTTTTGTCACCTGGTTCCCGAAACTTGCGGAAGGGCCGATCTGCCGTTATTCGGAGATCATGCCCCAGTTCGATGACAGCAGGAACCACCGTATTTCACGGGAAAACATGATCCGCGGCGGGCTTCTTTTCCTGTTCGGCATGGCCAAGAAGGTGCTGATCGCGGACAATCTTTCGGCGGCGGTCTCCTATGGATATGCCTGGGCGCATTATTCCGATACGCTGACGGTGATCCTGACGGTATCCGCCTATGCCCTGCAGCTTTATTATGACTTCAGCGGCTACTGCGATATGGCGGCCGGCATTGCGAAGATGTTCAACATCGATCTTCCGCTGAATTTCGACTCTCCCTACAGGGCGGTCTCCTTCGGCCACTTCTGGAAGAAATGGCATATGTCCCTGACCGGATTTTTCACCCGGTATGTGTATATTCCCCTCGGCGGAAGCAGGAAGGGGCGCCTTCGGGCAGCCGTCAATGTCTTTGTGGTATTCATCCTGAGCGCCATCTGGCACGGGAACGGGGTGACATACCTTCTCTGGGGTGTCATTTCTGCATTTTTCCTGCTTGTGAACAACCGGTTTTTCCGGGATAAGGCGGAGCGTGTGACTTCAAAGGGTGGGATCATGGCGCTGCGGATCCTGACCTTTGCCGTATTCTGTTTTACCCTGGTCTTTTTCGGATCGCCGGACATGGACCATTCCCTGGCGCTTCTTCGCGCCCTTGCCTTCCCCGCCTTTCCCGGCATTTTATACCGCATGGCGGACACCATGAAGATCGCGGAGCTGTATCCTCTGGAGAAGCTCCTGGACCTTGCGGCGCCTTCCCTGGTCAGACCCTTCCGGCTCTTTGAGCTTGCAGGCCTTGTCCTTTTCTCCGCCGCCATTACCATGGGGGGCAGGAATGCAAGAGAGCTTTCCATGACTATGGCCCTGAACAGGAGGAACGCCGTCCTGACCGCGATCCTCGCAGCCTGGTGCTTTGTTTCCATGAGCGGTGTTTCAACGTTTTTATATTTTCAGTTTTAACATGTGATGAAGAATCAAAAGGGATCTGACAACCGCATATTCGTCCGCACATTTCTGGCGACGGCACTCGTCCTTCTTCTGGTATCGGCCGGTGCGGTCCTTCTTTTCGATCCGTTCTATCATTATCACGGGCCGCTCCCGGGACTGAAGAAGGTGCTGAATGAGAAGGAATACCAGGTCGTGGGGACGCTCCGGCACTTTGAGTATGATGCGGTCCTGGCCGGATCCTCCGTTGTAGAGAACAACGACAACGAGCTGATCGACCGGGCCTTTGACTGCACGAGCATCAAGGCGGTCCGCTCCTACGGAGGGATCGCGGATCTTTGTTATTTTCTGGATATCGCCTTTGAAGAACAGGAGATCCGAAAGGTCTTTTTCAACCTGGATCCCGCGGCGCTGACGATGGAGGATACGACCACCTTCGAATCCACGGGGTGTCCCATGTATCTGTACGACCGGAATCCTTTGAATGATGTGAAATATCTTTTCAACAAGACGGTTCTTTTTGAAAAGATCCCGTATATGATCGCCCAGTCTCTGAATGCATCCTACCGGGAGTCCTTATCCTACAACTGGGCGGAGGGCAAGGATTTTTCCAGGGGAGGCGCGCTGTCGCATTATTACAGGAGACCGGAAACGGAAGAAATGCTGGCGGAAGATACCTATGAGAAGGAGACGGCGGCAAACTGCGCGCTTCTTGTGAGGGAGGCGATGGAGCATCCGGATACGGAGTTCTATGTTTTTATTCCGCCTTATTCGATGCTCTGGTGGGATGATGCCGTAAG
>CAMNCY010000086.1 GCA_946534785.1 uncultured Lachnospiraceae bacterium
GCATGACTGCCACCGTGATCGTGGAAGTATGGATCCTTCCGCCGCTTTCCGTCTCCGGCACGCGCTGCACGCGGTGGACGCCGCTTTCGTATTTCAGGCGGGAGTAGGCGCCGTTTCCCGTGATCAGGAAATTGACCGACTTCATGCCGCCGATCCCGATCTCTTCAAAGGAAAGGATCTCTGTTTTCCAGCCTCTTCTTTCGGCATAGTGCACGTACATGCGGTAGACCTCGGCGGCAAAAAGCGCCGCTTCATCCCCGCCGGCACCCGCCCGGATCTCGATGATGACATTCCGGTCATCATTGGGGTCCTTTGGAAGGAGCAGGATCTTTAGGCGGGACGTCAGCTCCTCGTCCTTTTCTTTTGCCAGGGCCAGTTCTTCCTTGGCCATCTCCCGCATCTCGCCGTCCGCTTCGTCATCGAGGATCATCAGGGCATCCTCCATGTCGCGGCGGTTCTTCTTATATGCAAGGAAGCATTCCACAAGAGGCGTAAGATCGCTCTGCTCCTTCATCAGCTTCCGGAACCTGCTGTTGTCGGCTGCAACGTCGGGGCTTGCCAGCTCCCGGTTGATATCCTCATAGCGCAGCAGGACGTCATCCAGTTTTTCAAACATAGCCGTTATTTCCTGTCCGTATGATCAGTATTTATGATAACGACACGGTCATTCCCGCCGTAATCCTTCACGACCCGGATATCCTCATAGCCGGCGTCCCGGAAGATACGGGGCACAGACTCCCCCTGATCATACCCTGTTTCCAATATTATAATACCATTCGGTTTGAGATGAAAACGGATCCCCCCGGCGATCCTTCGGTAAAACGAAAGCCCGTCCTCCCCTCCGTCCAGCGCCATGAAAGGCTCTCCCAGGCGCACCTCCTCCGGAAGCGTTCCGATGACCTTCGTCGGGATATAGGGCGGATTGGAAAGGATCATGTCAAAGCGCTCATCTTCCAGAGGCGAGAACAGATCCCCCTCTTTCCAGACGATCTTCTGCTCCCCGGAAAGAAAGCCTGCTGCCCTCAGCTTTCCTTCGTTCTTCTTTGCGACCGAAAGCGCCCTTTCCGAAAGATCGCAGCCAACGCCCTCCGCGGCATATCCGAAATGATGCAGAAAAGAAAGCAGGATACAGCCCGATCCGGTGCAAAGATCAAGGATTTTTAATGGTTTATCGTTTTTTAATGGTGCCTGACACTGTGAACGTACCAGGTACCATGAACTTTTTATGAACTCCAGCGCCTGCTCGACAAGGACCTCCGTATCCTGTTCCGGGATCAGCACGTCCTTTGTAACGATAAAGGGAAGTCCCATAAACTCGGTCTTTCCCAGGATCATGGCCGTGGGCTCATGACGGCGGCGTCTTTCCAGCAGGGCTTCGTAGGCCGAAATCTCTTCTTCCGTGACCGGCCTTTCCGGAAAAACAAGAAGAGTCTGCAGATCGGTTCCGCAGACTTCTTCCAGTAAAAGACGCGCATCCAGCGCGGCATCCTCTCCCTCTTCCAGGAGTTTCCTGCCGGCCTGATACAGCTGTCTGTATGTACGGATCTCTTCCTTTTTCAGCTCCATGTATCGACCCTGTCCAGTTTCCTCTCGTCATAGCCGAATTCATCCGCAAGATAGGCTCTCCAGTCAAAGACCGCCTCTACGGATGCGATGGCGACCTCGATCATGCTCTCATCCGGCTCTCTTGTCGTGATGCGCTGCATCCAGAGTCCCGGTGCGGAAAGAAGCTGCACAACGGGGTTGCTGCTCCTTCCGGCAAGGCGGATCAGCTCGAAAGAGATGCCCGCAATCACGGGGATAAGCAGGATCCTGAGAAGGATCCGCATGAACGGCCCGTCCACACGGATAAAGAAAAACAGGATCACGCTGACCAGCATGACAAAAATGATAAAACTGGTCCCGCACCTTTTATGGAAGCGGGTCGCCTGTTTCACGTTCGCCACCGTGAGCGGTCTTCCGCTCTCGATGCAGTTGATGCATTTATGCTCCGCACCGTGATACTGGTAAAGCCTGCGGATATCCTTCATCGCGGAAATGGCCGTGATATACAGCAGGAAAATAGCGATCCGGATCACGCCTTCCAGAATGGAAAGAACAGACTGGCTCCGTAAGACCCCGCCGATCAGCTGCGTCAGGAAATAGGGAAGCAGCATGAAGATCCCGATCGCGATGACAAAAGAGATCACCGTCGTGATGCCCATAAAGAGCGCATCCGAACCGTTTCCGTCCTTCTTCTGCTGTTTCGCCGCCTTCGGATCCTCCTCTTCCGCAAAAACGGAAGCGGAGAAATTCAGGCTCTTGACCGCAAGGATCATCGAATCGATAAAGGAAAAAACACCCCTCACAAAGGGAAGCTTTCTCCATACCGTACCCTCCAGCAGTCCGTGGTACTCCTCTACTTCGATCTCGATCTCCCGGTCGGGCTTGCGGCACGCTACGGCCGTCAGGTTCTGGTTGCGCATCATAACGCCCTCCAGGACCGCCTGCCCGCCTATTCCGGAATAATGCTGTTTTTTCTTTGCCATGAATGCCTCTTGTTATGTTCAAAAAAAGGTTGAAGCAATCGCTTGCTCCAACCTTGCGTGTACATGTATCGGCTGATCAGCCAAGACCGTACTTCTTGTTGAACTTATCGATACGGCCTTTAACGGAAGCTGCTCTCTGCTGACCCGTGTAGAACGGATGGCACTTGGAACAAACTTCAACGTGAATATCACCCTTGGTGGAACCGGTTACGAAAGTGTTGCCGCAGTTGCATGTAACTGTAGCCTGATAATACTTAGGATGGATTCCTTCTCTCATCTTGCTAAACTCCTCCTTCGTGAAGTGCACTCGTGAATGATCTATCATTCACTCACCCACATACCGTTGCGAAGGGCCGGTGCCTGTCCGGCATTTCTTCCGGTTCCGACTTCGCCTGTCCGATTGAACAGCTTGATAATTATAGCATCTCCGAAACCGCCTTGACAAGGGGGATCGGAAGATTTATTCCGTCTCTGCGATGTTTCTTCCGGCAGGTTTCCGGCGGTCCGCTTACGTTTCCTCTCCGGCCGTCTCTCCGGCTGTCTCCTGCGCCGCCCCGTCTTCCGGTCTGTATTCCCCGTCCAGGACGCCGTATACCACGAAATTGTGTGTATGTCCTGATCCCCAGCAGGTGGAAAGCGTCACGATGGGCGCCTGCGCGGAAAAATCGATGTCTTCCCTTCTTCCCTTGAACTCCGAAAGAGAGATCGCTTTCTTTACAAGTGCATCATAATTCTGCGCACTGATGACCGTCGTGTATATGGGATCGTCAGCCGGGATCGTATGGTAAGAAAAGATCTCATACCGCAGGATCCGGTCCTTTGTGCAGATGTAGAAATACGGATGGTCAGCGCACAGTTCCTCATCTTTCTGGAACTTCTTCAGGCTTCCGAACATGGTCCCGTTCTTCATATTGTGCCCGTATATGATGGAATTCAGGTCCGTCAGATCACCGGAGGCATTGGCATCCAGGAAAATACAGCCGGAAGGATTGTAGGTCCCCTCAAATGTCCGGGCAAGATATTCCTCGTTATCACGGCTGTGGGCAACAGGATAGGTAAGTCCCAGCGTCGGGATGTACAGGACACCGGTAAAATCGGCATTCTTTGCAAGGAGCCCGTCATAATCGATGTCAAGGGACAGGGCCGGCCACTCCTCGTCTTTGGAGGCCGTCTCTTCCGCATCCTCTTCCTTTTCAGCGGCGGGTTCTTCCTTGCGGACCACGATCAGCTCTCCGAGCTTTTCATATTCCTCTTCCGCTTCCCGGTAGGTCAGAAATTCTCTGAAGAAATGGTATCCGGACCACAGGAAAATACAGACCAGCACCAGAAGGACCGGCCAGAATAAAAGCTCGGCGCCCGGTTTTCTCCTGCGGGAACCACTGCGCACGCCGCCGCGGGCTCCGCTTCGGGCTCCGCTCGCTGCACCATTCCGGGCACTGCTCCGTCCCCTGCTTTCTGCCTGCCTGGCTGCTCTTTCCTGCTCCGCCTGCCGGACTGCCCTTTCATGCTCTGCCCGCCGGGCTGCCGCTTCGCTTGTCTTCCGCCCGGTTCGCCCTGCTCGCCCGATCCGGCCGACTCGCCCTGCGTTCCGGTCATCGTCGTACCGGTCATCCTCATAGGAGTCTTCGCCATATCCGTCATCATCGAACCAGTCTTCATCGTACCGGTCTTCGTCGTACTGATCTTCATCATACCGGTCTGCGTCGTACCGGTCTTCGTCGTACCGGTCGTCGTCATACCAGTCTTCGTTATACTTTTCATCTCTCATGCCGGTCTTTCCTCTTTTCCAGGATATACAGACTGATCCCAATCACGGCGCCCATGCCCATGTAGGCCGCGCCGCCTGTTCCGCCAAAAGCTCCGGCGGCCGCCGCACCTGCCAGAAAGAGCGACGCAAGGTTCAGCGCCGCATGCAGCAGGATGCAGAAGGCAAGGCTCCCCGTCAGTTCATATGCCATACAGAATAGCATCCCCATGACAGCCGCGTAAATCCCCTGCGCGAGATTCCCGTGATAGAAGCCGAAAAGGAGGCTGCTCACGAGCATGGCGGGCACCAAGTCGACCGCCTTCTCCCGGAGCCTTCCGTAGGTCAGGCACCGGAAGACAACTTCCTCCGCAAAGGGCGCCGCTCCCGCAAAGACCGCTGCCGAAACGGGAAAGGATGTTTTTCCGGCAAGTGTCGAAAGTCCTGCTGCCGTATCGGAAGCATCCGTGACGCCGGCAGAGCCCAGCCAGAGATTCAGCCCGATCCCGAAAAACAGGACGCCTGCCAGGAAAAACATGGCATAAAGGGCATCCTCCCGTCTTTGCCGGATCTTCCAGTGCGGCCCGCCTTCCGAAAAGAACACCATCCGGTTCTTCCGGACCTGGTCTCCCGCCGCCTTCAGGAAAGGCAGGAGGGAAAGAAGCATGGCGGCGCCGATCAGGAAGGTCCGAAGATCCGCCGCATGAACTGCCGCAAAGGCAAATGCCTCTCCCTGCGACCGCTCCAGGATCCGGTCCGCAAGAAGGCCTGCTCCCGTCAGGAGACATTCATATAGGATTGTAAAAACAAGAAACGGCAGGACACAGTATGACCATGCCGCTGCCGATTCGTGAAGTCTCATTCTCATGCAAGTAGTATTTCCGTAAGTTCCTCCATGGAGGAAGCGATCCTCTCTTCCGGACAGCCGGCTTCCAGAAGCTCTTCGTGGGTGCCGTAGCCGAAGTCGACGCCGACGGGGACTGTCCCTGTCTTCAGGGCGCCTTCGATGTCAAAACATCGGTCTCCCACCATGGCGCAGTGCGCCGGATCTTTGTCCGCCCCAAGAAATGCCAGGGCGTTTCGGATCACGGTCTGCTTGCTGTCGGCGCCGGATTTTGTTTTCACATCATCCGCAACGTCCATGGGCGGCCCGAAAACGCCGTCAAAATATTGGCTGATCTTCAGGTAATCCAGGACGCGCACCGCCATATCCGTGGGCTTTCCGGTCGCGACCGCCATTTTCAGTCCCGCATCATGCAGTGCCTGCAGCATCCTGTCCGTTCCCGGATACAGGTTCGTTTCAAACAGCCCGATGCGGTTGTATCTTACCCGGAAATCCAGGACCGCTTTTTCGATGCATGCATCGGACATGCCGTACTTGCGGCGGAATTCCACGGAAAGCGGAGGCCCGATGAAGGAAAGAAGCTCGTTTAAATCCGGTTCCTCGATCTTTTGCTGCTGCAGCGCGTACTGTACGGACTTCGTAAGGCCGGGCGCTGATTCCGATAAGGTGCCGTCAAGATCGAAAAGGATCGAATGAAATCTCATATAACCTCTTGTGGAGTCTCAGTTCACCGCCATTTCCTTCACCCTGGCAAGAGCGCTCTTAACAGCGGGAATGTTGATCAGTATCAGTGTTATTATACCCTCTGCAAGTAGAAAAGAGAAATTGTAAACGATGGGATATACGGCTGCCAGGGACTTCGGGAAATTGTCCGGCATGTAGTCCATCCAGTATAAATAGCCTGCCAGCGCATTGAAGACGCCTCTTCCGAGGATGCCGACGATGTATCCGATGGTAAGGCCGTTCTTCTTATTCCGGAAAAATCCGGAAAGGCCGAGGGCCGCAAATGCCAGAAGATAATCGCAGCATACCTGCAGGAGTGTCAGGAAATACGGCTCCTGGATGAACTGCAGGATACCGTAGGCAAAGCCCACCAGGATGCCGGCACCCGCGCCGTACCAGTTGCCGACGAGCACGATGAACAGCATGGAGAACAGCGTCACCGAGCCTCCGAAGGGAAGCTGGAACAGCTTAATGTAGCTGGTCACGAACGCAAGCGCCATGCTCAGCGCACAGAAGACCAGCATTTTGGTCGTCATCTTCTTTCCGGAGACCTTCGCCCCGATGATGCCGGCGCCGATCAGCGCAGCAAAAGCGAGAATAACGAACAGCGCATACCCTGCGGTCGTAAGACCGCCATCAACAGTTACAAACATAAAAATACCTCCTTTTTGCGGGAGGGGTTCGTGTTCGGAATCCCCAGGCATATTGTTCCGCGCCGCACCATGCAGCGCAGCCGTTTCCCGAACGATTCCATCATGCTTCCTTACGCCGGTATTACCCGGATCAAGTAATAAGGGTTATCCTTTCGGATATCTCAGCACAAGCTCCCCCAGCTCAATATAATGTTTTCGGTCCCTCCCGCGGTGTCCGCAGAAGGGACCGAGATTCAAGTCCTAGAATAATCCAGTATACTGCTGCCTGTCAAGCGACGATTACTCAAGAAGCTGGAGCTGCACGTCAATGGACGTCAGTTTTGCTTCCAGGGCGCGGCGCTTCTCATGCAGCGCTTCCATATCCCGGCATTTCTGCAGGATGCTTTCATCTTCAAAGGAAAGGTATCCCTTGAGGATCGCGGCAGGTAACGCGAACTTTTTCTTCAGTCCTTCGAATTCCACTGTCAGGTACCGGCCGTCCTGCTCTGTGATGACGCCCTCCCCGTAGGCCGCATGCACGGTCTTCATTCCCGCAAGGTCCGGGATGTGGGAAGACTTGTCCAGGGCATCGATCTCATCAAACAGATCCACGACATCTTCTCTCTCATCGATCAGGGATGCCTTGTTCTGCATTCTGTCGATCTTTCTTTTGGCGACGGTACTGATCTTGGACTTCCTGTTGGCGGACTTGTCCGAATAAAAGTCATAACGGTAAGCGGAGTCAATGATATCGAACGCAAGGACATGCATGGCGGGATCGATATGGGCGATATCGGCGTCGCCGATCTGTTTCCCCTTCTCTTCCAGCGCATTCAGCACAAGCTGCTGCAGGTCCTCTCTGGTGTGCAGGTATTCCACCAACTCATCACACATATGGTAATAGTTGCGAAGACGAAGGAATTTGTCATAGCCGATCTCGTCGTCAAAATCCGTGTAGCCGGCAAACGCCGCGGCAGCGGAAGCGCGCAGGAAATAATTCTCCTGCGGACGGATCAGTGCCATGTACTTGATGACCGTGCGGGTGCGCTGTTTGTAATGCCACTCCATCGGCGCCAGTTCATCCAGCATTCCATTGACCGTTTCAAGGAAACGCTGTACCCGTACCTGTCTGTCATCGATCTCGCCGTTATCGCGCTGCATCAGGTCCTCAAACGCGCGGCGGACCTCCTCCTTCTTCCCGTTCCTGCACAGAAAACGGATCCCCTCCAGGGGGTGTGCATCCCCGTGTTCCAGGAGAAATCCCGCTTTCTTCATTGCCGCATCGAACATCGTTTCAAAATCATCTGCATCGGGAGCCCATTTTTTCACACAGCTGCTGACGGCGGCCCATTTGTCACGCACGTCATGTTCCTCTTTTGTCAGCTCATCATACTTTGCCATGTATATGTTAACGATGACTTTTAACCTGTCGTCGATCATTTACGGAAACCTCCTATACTTCTA
>CAMNCY010000087.1 GCA_946534785.1 uncultured Lachnospiraceae bacterium
GCTCCGCGATCTCCCTCCATTGCCTCGGCGCACAGAGGCCTTATACAGGCGGCTGCGTTGCGATCCCCGAAGAAAAGATGGTAACGGTCATGCAGAACGTGCAGGAGGACTGCGCAGTCGTGATCGATTCCCTGGAGAACCTGGATCCCGAGCTCTGGGAAAAGTGGGGACTGAACTGAACCTTATTGCAGTAAACGTAAACAGCCGCGGCATGCTCCAGGGGAGTATGCCGCGGCATTGCAGAGGACGTGATCAATGAACAGCGGTTTATTATCGGATATCATTCAGAGCCTGTGGGCAACGGTTCCTTTCTCGATCGGCCTTTGCATGATCTTCGGAAAATGCAAAGAGAAAAGGCGGACGGCAGGAATTCCTCATGAAATCCGCCAGCTACAATACAATGGATATGTCCTATAATTCCCAGAATAAAGAACGAAGAAAAAGGGCACTGGTTTCTTTGCACCAGTGCCCTTTAAGAAATATTCGGACTTCTCATAAACTCCATTTCCTCTCTTTATAGTTTTGGCTCTTCGGGATGTCTTATGGCTCGCCGCCGGCACCCCTTCTTATACTGCTCTTATCATTTTCATCCTTTCGAGCCCTGCCTTTCAGGTTATTTTTCTTTCGTGATCACGTTTTGTTCTTTGTTTAACAGAAATATACCCTACAATTCTCGGCGTGTCAATAAGATGATAGATAAAATGTAAAATTGCGCGAAAATTCGCAATACTATCCTAAAGCGTGAAAAGAGAGAAGAGAACGGCAATCAAAAGGCCGGGAAGAAGATTGCCGACCCGGACCTTTTTGCCGAACGCAAGGTTAAGGCCGACGCAGAAGATCATGACAGAGCCCACGTAGCTGATGTTGGACAGGGCGGCTTCGGTCATGAAGGGGGCAAGAAAACCGGCCAGGATCGTGATCACGCCCTGGAAGACGCCCACGGAGACTGCAGAGAAGATCGCGCCTTTCCCGAGAGAGGTCGCCATGATCATGATGATGACGGTATCAAGTGCGGTCTTGGCGAAGAGTGTTGAATGATCCGCCATGATGCCGTCCTGGATGGAGCCGACAACGGCCATGGCCCCGATGCAGACGGTAAGGGAGGCGGTCACAAAGGCATTGATGAAAGAAGCGTCGTCCCCGTTCCCTGTCTTCAGCTTCAGCCATTCGCCGAAGCTTTCCAGCCGGTCTTCGATCCGCAGGAATTCTCCGATGACGGCCCCGGCCACAAGGCTTACGATCATCATCATGGACCCCTGTGTCTGAAGCCTGCCGTTTTCTATGATGAGCATGTTGGCCATGACGCCGCCCACACCGATGAACATGGAGCATATCCCGTTGACAGTCATGAGTGTTTTCTGGAGCTGCTCCGAAAGGTAGCGCCCGAAGGCAAGCCCGAGAAGCCCTCCCAGTATGATTCCTGCTACGTTTACGATCGTTCCGAGTCCCGGCATGGTATCCTCCGTCTGTTGATACTCTGTACTTGCTGCATGGTTATGCAGTCCAGGGACCATTATACCAGTGATTCCGAAGATGTATAGCGGATTTGTGCTGCTATGGCGCTGCGGAGAGTCCGCACATGTCCGGATATCAGTGGCAATGACGCAAAGTTGTCAACCCTCCTGTTCTGTTGTAAAGTTAAGGATAAGTATGAATGCACAGGATATTCCAAAGACCGGAAAATTCCGGCATGAGCACAAATATCTCTGCTCCGCGGGGGAGCTGAGGATCATAGAAGCCAGGATCCGCCCGCTGATGAAACAGGACCCGCATGCGGGACCGGACGGACGGTACAGGATCACCAGCCTGTATTTCGACGACCTGTATGACACCTGCTATCGGGAAAACCTGGACGGCGTCAGTCCGAGGTCCAAATGGAGGATCCGGTATTACGGGACGGATACCGGGCGCCTGATGCTGGAGTGTAAGCACAAGGCCCATGACATGGTCATGAAGGAACAGTGCCTCCTGACAGGCCGGCAGTTCGCATCTCTGGTATCGGATTCCCTTGCCGGCAGCAGAATTGCGGCATCTGAGACGGAGGAGGAACCGGCGCTTCTTCGGCGCTTCCGCATGGAGAAGGCGGTAAAGGGCCTTAAGCCGGTCGTAACGGTGCGCTATGAGAGAAAACCGTATATCTATGCACCAGGAAATGTCCGGGTGACGCTGGATCACAACATTGAATCCCTGCCTGCTTCGGGGTTTCTGACAGACAGCGCAGGCCGCCCGGTCCAGCCGGACGGACAGCACCTTATGGAGGTCAAATACGATGAATTCCTGCCGGATGTCCTGTTCCACGCGATCCAGATGAAAAACATGCGGCGGACGGCTTTTTCCAAATACTGTCTGTGCAGGAAATATTCGCTTCATGAGACTCCGTCGGCCCGCGGCGGTGAGTTACATAATATTCAGGAGGGCACATGCTGACATTTAACGACGTACTGAAGAATTCCTTCCGGGAGACACTCTTCTCCGAAACACTTACCACGACACAGCTGGTCATGGCGATCCTGGTGACGGGCGTCATCGCCCTGTACATCTTTTTCTGCTACCGGGTCATGACAAGAAAGACTTTCTATTCCCGTTCCTTCAATGTCTCCCTTGTGGCGATGGCGATCCTTACGGCAGGGGTGATCCTGACGATCCGCTCGAGCCTCGTGGTTTCCCTTGGCATGGTCGGCGCTCTTTCCATCGTGCGCTTCAGGACGGCGATCCGGGAGCCGATGGACCTGATCTTCATGTTCTGGTCGATCTGCATCGGCATCATGTGCGGAGCGGGCCTTGCCGAGGTGGCCGTTTTCACGTCCCTGGCAGTGACCTTCTTCCTGATACTGCTGGACAGGATACCGGCTGCGGCAGCGCCGATGCTCCTTGTCGTCAACACGGAAAAAAATACCGAAACGGATGAGAAGATCCGCTCCGTGATCCGCAGTCACGATCCGCACTTCAAAGTAAAGACCAGGACCGTGACCGCCTCCGGGATCGATATGATCTTCGAAGTCCGGGTCCGGGATGATATCGCACTGTCGGATGAGATCGCGAAGATCGGCGGCGTAACGGGTGTATCTCTTATGTCCCATGACGGAGAAGCAACATTTTGACATACGGTAAGGTTTTAAAAAGGCTGGGAATCCTTATACTTGCCACGGTCGTTCCTTTTGCAGCCGCTTTTTATTTCTGCTTCCGGGAGGACATGCGGACCGGATGGATCCCTTCCGGAGCCGAAGAGCCCCTTTCCGGGATTCCTTCCGGATCCGAAGGGGCCCTTTCCGGGATCGCCTTCGGCGGGGACGCCCTTTTGGACATTCCGCTGTACCGGAATGAAGAGGCGGGCGAATGGCAGGCATTCCTGCCCGCGGGATACCGGCAGAATGCGGTGATCCGGACAGCCGGCGGTGCGGGGCTCCTTCTTACGGATCCGGACGGCACAGAGATCCTCTTAAAAGACGGAGATCCTGTCCGGGACCTTCCGGCCGGAGAGTATTTTGCAGTGCTCGAAAGTCAGGCCGGCAGCGGGACCGGAGGGACCGAAGGGACCCGGGAGGGGCGAGAAACCGATGGGCCTCAGGGGACCCGGGAGAGCGCACAGGCGGAAGCGCAGAAGCTGCGGCTGTTTTTCGACGATTCCCTGCCGTCCGTATTTCTCGAAGCGGATGAGGGAGAACTGGAGACGATCACGCAGTCCAAGGGAATCGAGATCCGGGCTGTCGTGAGCGGCTTTTCGGAGGATGCGAAGCTTTCTTTTTCCGAACCTGCCGGGCTCAGGACCCGGGGAAACACCTCTTCCTACGGTCCGAAGAAACCCTTTTACCTGAAACTGAAGACGGCGCAGTCCCTGTTCGGTCTTCCCGCCGCTTCCCACTGGCTCCTGCTCTCCGAGCAGGAGATGGACAAGGATCCGTCCATGATGATGGACTATATCGCGCTGAAGACGGCGGATATGCTGGGGCTTTCCCATACGACGCCCTGCCGGTACGTGAACGTGTACCTCAACGGCAGGTACAACGGGATGTATCTTCTTACGCAGAGACCGGATGCCGCCGGCGGGTGCGTGCATCTGTCCGACGGGATCCTGATGAAGGCAGGCACCACCATTTCGGATACCTGCACATTCCCCTCCCGGTATCATAAGATCGCGCTGGTCACGCCCAATGACCTTTCTTCCGAAGCCCTGGAGCGGCTGAAAAACGAGGTCGTGGAAATGGAAGCCGTCCTGGACGGCAGGACAGAGGATCCTTCGGTAAGCGCGGCGCAGAAGATCGATTACGACTCTTTCATTCCCGTCTGGCTTATGGAAGAGTTCTTTGTCGAAAAGGACGCGGAATATTCCAGCTTCTATGTCATCAGGAACAGCGGCGATGAAAAGTTCTATGCGGGCCCCGTCTGGGACTTCAATTACTGCTTCCCGTATGGGGATATCTGCACCAGGATGCTCTATATCCTCAGCAGCCGGAGCGGTACGGATACTGAGACCGAGTGGCTCCGGCGCCTGTACGAAAAGGAGGATTTCCGGAGCAGGCTGATCCGTTATTATGAGGAACGCTTCGTTCCCGTTATGGAGAAGTGGCTGGATCCGGAGAACGGTCCTGCCGCCGAATGTTACGATACGATCCATTCTTCTTTTGCCATGGATGCCGCAAGATGGGATCACGATATGTATACAGAGGAAGAACTGGAGAGGATGCTGCTGCTTTTCCGGGAACGGATGGAATTCCTTTCGGACTACTGGCTGGATCCGGAGGCGTATGCCTGCGTGAACTTCCATTACAGCGATCAGAAGGATCCGCCGGAGACGACCCGGGATCATCTGTTTGATATCCGGTATTATGTGAAAAAGGGAGATGCCCTCGACCGGCTGCCGGATTCCTCGAAGACCCTGCATAAGGAGGTCAACGCCTGGAAGAAAGAGGACGGCACCCCGGTAAAGTCCGGGGACAGGATCGATGCGGATACGGATCTGTATCCCGTGCGATAATGCCGGAGAACATACACTGCGGAAAATGCCGTAAATTCTTATTGCGGCCGTGGAGCAAAAACTATAGAGTAGTAGTATAAGTACAACGATATCTGCATGCTTTCGCGAGGGACAACATGAAACTGCTGCTGACACTTGATTCCCGGGATTATACCGAACAGATGCCGCTCTATGAGCGGGTCGTCGTGCGGGCTGTCATATGTCATGAAGGCAGGCTTCTCGTGCAGCTCGGCGCAAGAGGCGATTACAAGATCCCCGGCGGCGGGGTCGATAAGGGCGAAAGCAATCTTGCGGCGCTTCACAGGGAAGTGCTGGAAGAGACGGGTTTCTGCGTGCTGGAAGACAGCGTGGAAGAGATCGGGGAAGTCTGTGAAATAAGGGAAGATATCAAAAAGCCCGGGCAGAAGTACGTCTGCCACGGGCTTTATTATAAATGCGGGATCGATCCCTCCTCCCGGAACGGGCTGTGCCTTACGGAGAGTGAGAAAAAAGCCGGATACAGGCCGGTCTGGGAATATCCGGACAGGATCATTGAGCAGAACCGGAAGGTCCTGACGAAATACTGGCAGGTCCGGGATACGGAATTTCTGGAGCACTGGAGAAGCACCGGATATCGAAAGGAAAATATATGAACAGTTCTGGACTGGTTGCCATCGGCATTATCACACTGGTCATCATCGGCGCGGTCACGACAAGACACTGCGCCGAATTTTTATTTCTGGGGTCCGCCCTGGGCGCCGTCGTGCTATATGGGAAAGAGAGCCTGACGACCTGGTGCGGCATCATGGAAGAGGTCGTCGCGGAGAATGCCTGGCTCTGGCTTGTCTGCGGCCTTTTCGGAAGCCTGATCGCGCTCCTTCAGGCCTCCCGGAGCACTCTTGGCTTTACCGGGCTCATAGAAAGGATCTGCACCAATGAGAAGAAGACCCTGCTGACGGCTTTCATCATGGGAATCCTTCTTTTCGTGGACGATTATCTCAACGTCCTGACGATCGGCGTCTGCATGAAGGATGTCTTCGATAAAAGGAAACTTCCCCGGGAGTCCCTGGCCTTCCTTCTGGACTCCACCGGTGCGCCCGTCTGCGTGCTTCTTCCCTTCTCCACGTGGGCGGTGTTCTATGCGGCCCTGTTTTACAAGGAGACGATCATTGCAGAGAACTTCGCATCCGGCATGGATGCCTATATCCGGGCGATCCCCTACAGCTTTTATCCCATCATCGCGCTCATCGTCGTATTCCTGTTCTGCATCGGCGTCATGCCGAAGCTCGGCACCATGAAGACGGCGTATGAAAGGGTGGAAAAGACCGGAAAAGTATACAGCGACGAAAGCCGGGAACTCAATCCGGAAATGCCTTCCGCCCAGGGGCAGACGGGCGATATCCGGATGTTCCTGATCCCTATGGGAGTCCTGGTCGTCGTCGGCGTCATTACGACGGATATCCTGCTGGCGGTGGTCCTGGCCATTGTCGTGTGCCTTGTCCTGTACCTTCCCGCAAAGCTGATGAACCTGGACAGCTTCTTTTATTCCATGGTCAAAGGCTTCGGGGACATGCTCCCGGTATTCTTCATGCTGGTCGGCGCGTTCATGCTGCAGAGGATGTGCAGCGGCCTGCAGCTTACGGAATACCTGATCGAGCTTTCGAGGCCGATCCTGTCGGCGCAGCTGTTCCCCGCGATCTGCTTCCTCCTTCTGGGCGTCCTTGCCTTTGTGACGGGCTCCAACTGGGGCATGAGCGCGGTCGTGATCCCGATCTTCCTGCCGATGTGCGCATCCCTGGGAGCGGATCCCGTTCTCACCATGGCCGCCATCATTTCAGGCGGCGCCTTCGGAAGCCACGCCTGCTTCTATACGGATGCCACGATCCTCGCGGCGGGGAGTGCCGGCATCAGTAACATGGAGCATTCCCTTTCCCAGTTTCCGTATGTCATGATCGCCGCAGGACTGTCCTTCGCGGGTTATGCGGCCGCCGGGTTCCTGATGTGAGACTGCAGAACGGAAGCTGCGCTGCAGAGCCGCCGGCAGCCTGCCGATGATGAGAGTTGACTTATTGCATAAAAATGCTATGATAAACGCGTAAAAACAATGCAGAGTAGGCCGTGGAGCGTTAAGTGCCGGGTGAACAGGGAGTTGTCATCCGGACGAAAAGAGCGTTCTTGCGATTCCACAGCCGCATCCCGCTGCTACATACGGAGAATGTGCCTCTTTATGTAGTCATGGAATGTAATGTCTGGACGGATAAGGAGGTTTTTTCATGGAAAAATTCAAAGACATCCGGGTCCTCACCATCACCGGGCTCCTGGTAGCGATCTGCACCGTTCTCGGATTCTTCAAGATCCCTGTCACGAACCTGATCGAGATCCGGTTCGCATTTCTTCCTATCGCCGTATGCGGCGCGCTGTTCGGCCCCGTTATCGGCGGAACCTGTGGGTTCCTTTCCGATATCCTGGGGTACCTGGTACGGCCGACGGGGGCCTTTTTCCCGGGATTTACCATTGCGAGCATTCTTTCCGGCGTGGTCTTCGGGCTGTTTTTTCATCAAAAGCAGCTGACGATCCCGCGGATCATTCTGGCCGAGCTTGTCGATACGATCATTTCCAGCCTGGTCATCTATACGATCAGCCTTTCCATCCTGTATGGAACGCCGCTTCCGGCTGTCCTGGCCGCAAGGCTTCCGAAGATCCTGATCATGTTCCCCATCAACTGTATACTCCTGATCCTGATCCTGCGCCCCGTTTTCAGGAGGATCTCCATAAAAACAGGCGAAAGAGGCGAAGCATGAGGGAAGAAGAGAAGATCCGCACATATGAGGAGGCGCTTGCCTTTCTCGGCACAAAGAAAAGCAGCGGAGCCACGATGGGACTGGAGAGGGTGCGGACCCTCGCCCGCTATGCCGGCGATCCGCAGGAAAAACTTCGGTTCGTCCATGTGACGGGAACGAACGGGAAGGG
>CAMNCY010000088.1 GCA_946534785.1 uncultured Lachnospiraceae bacterium
CTTGTCAGGACGGAAACCCCCGTGACCTCGGATCCCGTTCCGCAGGTCGTGGGGATAAGGACCAGGGGAAGGGAGCGATTGTCAGCAGTCTTCTCATACAGGTAATCGATCCCTTCTTCTTTATGAAGGATCATATGACCGATCGCCTTGGCGGCGTCCAGCGGAGACCCGCCGCCGATCCCGATCACAAGATCCGTGTTTTCCGAAACGCCCAGATCTCTTGCTTTCATGACAGTATCCGTGGAAGGATTTTCTTCCACTTCGTCAAAAAGGACGTGCCGGATCCCGACGCTCTCCAGCGCCGTGCAGACGTCCGCATAGGAGCCGTTGGCCTTTGCCGAATGACGCCCCGTCACGATCAGAGCGCATCCGCCTTCCGGCACCAGCTTTTTAATATCCTTCGCGTGGCGAAGGACCGCTTCCTCTTCTTCAAATACGCGTACAGGCATGTAAAAAGATGACATATCGTTACCTCCGTAGATATTCTCCTGCTGTTTCATTATATGCCTTCACGATATCGCTTAGCATCTCCTTATGCAGAAAATCATTGTGATAAACGATATTCATCTCACGGACCATGCTCAGGTTCTCGATGGGGAGCACCGAAAGCTTATTCCTTCGGATCTCATCCAGGCAGGCGCTTCGCGGCAGGATCGATACGCCGAAATCCCGGCGTACCAGATCCTTGATCGTTGCAACATTGTCTACTTCCAGGATGACATTGAAGTCATTGATGCTGATGTTATTGCTTTCCAGATGGGCAATGAACAGATTCCGCGTCCCGGAATTCGGAAGACGAAGGATCAGCTTCTCCTTCTTCAGGTCCTCCAGCGTCACCATGCTCCTTCCGGAAAAAGGATGTTCCGGTGATACCGCAAGAACAAGATAGTCGGTATCCAGCATCATGAACTTCAGGGAAGGATCCCTGATACGGCCTTCCACGATCGCAAGATCCAGCTCATAAGTCTTCAGCTGTTTATAAAGATTACTTATAGCATCCGTAATTATTTTTATACGGATACCGTCATTGCGCAGGGAAAAGGCAGCAAGTGCCTGCGCAATGGGATTGCTCTCTGCCGTATGGGTCACGCCTACGGTCAGATGGTCCACACTGCCCGTGCTCTTCAGGTCCTGGATCAGCGCATTCTCCAGCCCGACCATTTTCTGAGCGGCGCGGATCACCTGTTTCCCCGGTCTGGTGACATACAGCTTCCCGCCGCTGCGGTCGAAGATCTTCACGCCCAGTTCGCTCTCCAGCGCTTTGATATGCTGGCTGACGGCAGGCTGTGTGACCGACAGCTTCCCGGCAGCTCCGATAAAACTCCCGCACTCATATACCTGCAGCAGGGAATACAGTTTCTGGTCGACCATGCGTGCCTCCTTTCCGTTCGGTTCATTTTTTCGTCCTGCCCGATCTGTTCGTCCTGTTCACTCTTTTCGTCCGGCAGCCGGCCGGTCCGGCGACAAAGCGGCCGCCGCCATTAATATAACGATTTCTTATCGGATACAAAATAATTATAAATTGACGTAATTCAATTGACAATTAAAATATTAGTTAATTTACAAAGATAATTCAAAAGAGCCCTGTGAAAAATACAGAAAAAGGAAGGAGGAATCCGATGAGACCGAAAGAAGACCTGTTTGAAAACACGCCTGTCCTGCATGCGGTCTTTGCCCTTGCCCTGCCTTCTGTCATGGGACAGATCATACTGGTGATCTATAATATGGCCGATACCTATTTTGTCGGAATGACCGGAAGCGACACCATGATCACCTCCGTCACCGTCTGTATGCCCGCCTTTATGTTCCTCTCCGCCATATCCAACCTGTTCGGCGTCGGCGGCGCCAGCGTCATTGCCAGAGCCAACGGCAGCGAAGAATACGGCAAGGCATACCGTGCCTCCTCCTTCTCGGTCTGGAGCTGCCTCGCCGCTGCTGCCGTCTATTGTCTTCTGGTACTGCTTTTCCAGGATCCCTTTCTGGATCTTCTTGGCGGCAAGGATCCTTCCGTTCATGCCGCGGCAAGGGAATACCTCATGGCTGCCGTGATTCTGGGCGGTATTCCGACTGCCGCAAGCACGCTTTTCTCTCACCTGATCCGGGCAAGCGGTTTTTCCGGACTTGCCGGCGCCGGCATCTGTATCGGCGGCATCCTGAATATCTTCCTGGATCCTCTTTTCATGTTCCGGCTCCTCCCTCCGGGAAGAGAAGCTCTGGGCGCCGCTGCCGCGACCGCTGTCTCCAACGCGGCCGCCCTGCTCTATTATGTGATCCTCCTGTTTTTTAAAAGAAATGAGATCATTATCTCCTTGCGGTTCTCGAAAAAGATCTTCCGGGACCATATTCCCGCTGACGTACTGATCGTCGGCATTCCGGCCTGCCTGATGACCCTTTGCGAGAATATTTCCTATGCGATTCTGGATAACCTGATGTCCGCGGTCGGAACCGCCGCACAGGCCGGGATCGGCGTCGCAAAGAAAGTCAACATGCTTGCCCACTGCTTCGTCCGCGGCATGGCACAGGGCGTCCTGCCGCTCATCGGGTACAATTACGCCTCCGGGAACCGGAAGCGTATGCGCAGCGTCATCCATGTTTCTGCCGGACTGTCTCTTTTCGTCTCCTTCCTGTGTACGGCGGTATGCCTGCTCTTCGGACGGGCCCTCATTTCCCTGTTCATCCGAACGCAGGCCCCTTCCCTTGACTATGGCACCGCATTTCTGCGGATCCTCTGCCTCGGTGCGCCCTTTTCCTCCTGGGCTTATACCGTCATCTCCTTCTTTCAGGCAACAGGCAGGGGCGGGCGCTCCCTGGCACTTGCCCTCATGCGGAAAGGACTGCTGGACATCCCCCTTATGTTCCTGCTTGGATACTTTATCCCCATATACGGGATCGTCTGGGCTACCCCTGCCGCAGATCTGATCTGCTGCGCGGCAGCAGCGGCTTTATATGCCGCCTTCATCTGCGAAGCACGCTGAGCCGCGGGTGAGTCACGGGGACAGGTACGCTGACTCTCCGACAATATGAAGAAGACCGGCCATACAGTATAAACAGCTGAGTTGAAGCGTTTATACCGTATGGCCGGTCTGTCTTTGTCTGCGTCTGAGTCAGCGTACCTGTCCCCGTGACTCACTCACCACCCCCGTAGCTCAACCGCCCCGTGACTCACCGCGGCTCAGCCTACGTAGTGGATCCTTTCCGGGCGGAAGCGGTCCTCCTGTTTCTTTTCCTTTACGGGATATCCGACGGGTACCAGCGCAAAGGCGCGGAGATTCTCCGGGATCGAAAGTGCTTTTTCTACCCGTTCCATTCTTTCTTCGATGGGATAAATGCCAAGCCATACGGCACCGAGTCCCAGAGCATCCGCCTCCAGAAGGATATGCTCCGTCGCGATCGCAAGGTCCGTCGGGGCGAATTCCGGCATAACGCAGTTCTTGCGGTAGCAGCTGACGATGGCAAGCGGTGCCTTTGCCGTGCATTTGGCATAATCATGGGCGCCGGACAGCTCTTCCAGCTTTCCCTTATCCGTTACGACGTAAAACTCCCAGGGCTGCTGATTGACGGCCGAAGGTGCTGCACAGGCAGCCCGCAGGATCTGTTCGACTTTTTCGGGTTCAACAGTCCTGTCCTGATATTTTCTTACACTTACTCGATGAAAAATATTTTCCATTTCTGCTCCTCCTTTGATCTTTGATCCCGTGGCCCGCAGCCCACATCCCGTGCTCTACAGCCCGCGTCCGCGGCTATATCTATTCTTTTGGATTGCTTATATATTCATTCTATCACACAGGTGACTTCTTGACAGTCTGGTTAAATGAGACTAACCTTTCAGTAGATCACCTGAGTTTCACTTATCGGAGGCAGTAAAATGACAGCAGAGCGGATCAGGCATTTTGACAGTATTACAAAAGAAGACGTTGCGACCGTCGGCGGAAAGGGCGCCAACCTGGGGGAAATGAGCCGGGCCGGCTTTCCCGTGCCGGAGGGTTTTGTCATCACGGCACAGGCTTACCACGGCTTTCTTGCAGAAAACGGGATCACCGCGGATTCGGATCATATCCGGGAGAAGATCCTGGAAGGCACCATGCCGGAGCCCCTTAAGGAGGAGATCCTTGCCGCCTACCGCGGACTTGGAGCAGGCAAAGAATTGTCCCCTTCCGCAGCACCGGATACCGCGCAGTCTGCAGGGGCCCGCGTTGCGGTCCGCTCCTCTGCAACGGCAGAGGATCTTCCCGATGCAAGCTTTGCCGGACAACAGGAGACTTTCCTGAATATCTGCGGGGAGGAAGAACTTCTGCAGAAGATCCTGGAATGCTACGCTTCCCTCTGGGGAGAGCGCGCGGTCGTATACCGGCGTACACAAGGGTATGAAGATGCCTCCGTCGCGCTGGCTGTCGTCGTCCAGAAGATGGTGGAGAGCGATACCGCCGGCGTCATGTTCACGGCGGACCCTGTCACCGGAAGCCGCGATACGATCCGGATCAACGCCTCTTTCGGCCTTGGCGAGTCGGTCGTTTCCGGAAACGTTACCCCGGACAGCTTCCTTCTTGCGAAGGACGGCACAGTCAAAAACACCGTGATCGGGGAAAAGAAAACAAAGATCGTTTATGCAAAAGACGGAAAGGGGACCGTCACGCAGACTGTCCCGGAAGAGCTTCAGAAGCAGCCCTGCCTTTCCGAAGAAGATCTTGCCTCTTTATGCCGGGAAGGCGTAAAGATCGAAGAGCATTACGGCGTTCCCATGGATATTGAATGGGGGATCGAAAACGGGAAAACATACATCCTGCAGGCGCGCCCCATTACCACCCTGTCCTCCGATGAGGAGGTCCCGGAGGAGGAATGGCGGAAATACTATATTCCGACGCGTTCCACCGGGGCGCTGAAGGGGAATCTTTCCTTCCTCCTGGAGAAGATGAACGATGTTTTTCTCCCCTATGATTACGACATCGGGCGCATCATCAACATGCAGAAGTCCGTTATTTTTTCAGAAGGCGGAATAGAACTGGACATGCATCCCGCCATCGATGACAACGGCATCATGAACCTGCCGCCCAACTCGGTCCGCCTAACCCACAGGGTCATCCATATTCCGGGCATGCTGAAGCAGGCCATGGATGCGGACGGCTGCCGGGCCATCATGGAACGGTCCATGGCAGGCTTTCGTAAAGAGATCGATGCCATGGCAGCCCTGGACGTGGAGAGTCTGGACTGCGCCGCCCTCGGAAAAGAGATCGAAAAGGGCGAAGACCTGATCCGGCGCCTTCTGTATACCCGTTTCCGCTATGCGCTTTTCCCGCAGATGATGCTGAACCGCAAGTGCTCTTCCTATGTAAAAAAGGTCGAACCCTCCCGGGACGGCTATGATCTTCTGCAAGACCTGGACAACAAGACGGCCGAGATGACAAGGGACCTGGAGGCGGTGGCTTCCGTCGTAAGAAGCGATCCCGCCCTTTTGGCGGATGCGGAGAACGGCCTGGACGTCCATACCCTTTCCGGAAAATATCCGGCCTTTGCCGATGCTTTGCGGGAATTTCTTGCAAAGGATGGCTTCAAGACCGACAATAACTGCTACTGCCTGGCTTCCCGGTCTTATAAGGAAGCCCCGGACCGCGTGCTTTCCGTGATCCGTCCCATGCTGAAGGAAAAGGAGGCGGCGCCGTCCGGCGGTATCTTCGAGCCCCTTATGGAAAAGATCCGTGCCGCTTACGGTGAGAAAAAATACGGCAAAATCCGGAAAACCGTCGATGCCTACCGCTATTTCCATGTGCAGCGGGAGGAGAGCCAGTACTTCTGGGAACAGATCTTCTATCATATGAAACGGCTTCATTCCCGTCTGAACTTCCTCCTTACGGGAGATGCTTCGCAGAACCGCTCCACTGCCTGGCTGTTCATTGAGGAACTCCATAAAACAGCGGCCCGCGGTTATCTGAATGAGGAAGACCGGGAAAAGATCGAAAGAAGGATCCGCCTCCATCCTGTGGCCGTCCGGGTCTGGGAGGAAGCCAAGCGGAGTATTTTCCCGCAGGACGGCGAAGTCCTGAAGGGCACCGGCTGCAGTGCCGGAACGGTCACCGGTACGGTCTGCATCGTCAGCGGCCCGGAGGAATTCCACAAGCTCCAAAAAGGCGAGATTCTGGTCTGCCGCCTGACCGATCCCGAATGGACGCCTCTTTTCACCCTTGCAGGCGGCGTTGTCGCAGATACCGGCGGCGAGCTCTCCCACGCCGCGATCGTGGCAAGAGAATACCGGATCCCGGCTGTCCTGGGCGTCGGCATCGGCACCTCTGTATTAAAGGACGGGGACCTGATCCTGGTCGACGGGACCCGCGGCGAAGTCAGAAAAACGGAAGCACACCATGAGTAATGCCGGAAAAACAAGAGAAAACCTGCTGCACGCCGAGATTTTTCCCCTTCTGATCCGGCTGGCAATCCCCACCATGATCGGCATGATGATCATGATGATCTATAACCTGACGGATACCTTCTGGATCGGACGCCTGAACGACAGGAGCATGACGGCGGCCGTCGGGATCGTTTTTGCTTTTGTATCCCTGGTGCAGGCCGTGGGCTTCTGGTTCGGTTACGGAAGCGGCAACTATATGTCCCGGTGCTTCGGCGCGGGAAAAGATGAAGAAGCGCAGGTGTACGCCAACACCGGCGTTGCGCTTTCCCTGGCCGGCGGGATCCTGCTGATGCTGGTACCGCTCCTTTTCCTGGACCCTTTGACACACCTTCTTGGCGCCGACGCATCGCCGGCCCTGTTTTCCTATACGAGGACATATCTTCGGATCATGCTTTTTGCCGTTCCCTTCGCGGTCTTTTCCACGACGGTCTATAACCAGCTGCGGCTTTGCGGGAACATAAAGCACGCCATGCTCGGCATGATGACGGGGATCCTGGCCAATATCATCCTGGATCCGGTCTTCATCCTGCTGCTGCGGATGGGAATCGCCGGCGCGGGGCTTGCGACCCTCCTCGGGCAGGCGGGCAGCTGCATCGCCCTCATCCTGATCTCGGCCCGCGAAGGCAATGTTCCCGTAAGCATCCGCAGATGCAGCCTTACCAGGGAGCATATTTTCCATATCCTGGCAGGCGGATCGCCCAATTTCACCCGGCAGGGGATCACGAGCCTTGCCTCCGTCCTCCTCAACCACACCGCATCCGTTTACGGGGAAACGCTGCTGGCCTCCCTTACGATCGCAACGCGCGTCGCCGCCATCGGCTACATGCTGGCGATCGGCTTCGGGCAGGGCTTCCAGCCGATCTGCGCCATGAACTACGGGGCAAAACAGTACGGCCGCGTCCGGAAGGCCCTGAAGATCACCGTCATTGCCGGTACGGTCATGATGCTCGCGGCGGCAGCCGTCTATGCCGTTTTCGCGGAGCCCCTGACACGCCTATTCACAGCCAATGACGAAGTTGCCGCCCTCGGCGCGCGGATCATCCGCTTCCAGTGCATTTCCCTTCCGTTCCTCGGCGTTTACGCATACTCGAGCATGTTCCTCCAGAATACGGGAAAATATTTCAAGGCCCTCCTTGTTTCCGTCATGCGCCAGGGCATCTTTTATGTACCGCTCCTTTACATCCTTCCCGCCCTTTTCGGGCTTGACGGAATCTTATTCCTGCAGCCGCTTTCCGACCTGATCAGCGCCGCCTTCGGCATATGGTTCCTCCTCCGTGCCCTCCGGGATATGCCGGCGTAAGCGGCGAGTGGCCGGGGCTTCGGGCGGCCGGGTTGGTGGTTGCCGGTCGGCTGCTGCTTCGGCGGGCCGGGCTGAGACAGGGGCCGGCGGGCTGAGACAGGGGTCGGCGGGCTGAGACAGGGGGACAGGTACGAGACCACTGAAAAAGTCTTGATAAAACAAAAAACTACATAAAAAAAGTATGGG
>CAMNCY010000089.1 GCA_946534785.1 uncultured Lachnospiraceae bacterium
AATGAAGAGATGATCGATACCCTAGATCCTGATGGCAAGTACAATGAAGTCTTCCTTTATCTCCCGTACAGTACGCCGGAGATCATCCAGGATCTCATCCGGAACTTTGAGAATAAGGGTGTGGATGTCAACTGGAGCATCTCCCTGTATGACAATGACTTTACCGGAAAACTGATCCGGAACTTCGGAGATTACAGGTCTGCATTCGTCAGCGCCCTGAAAGAGAAGTGCAGGGTCCTCGGCGTGAATTTCACCGTGTCCAATGTGGATGCGGCTGTTATGTATGTGCGGAATCATATCGAAGAGCTGCGGGGGAAGTACATCTGCTTCTGCAACGTGCACACATCCGTTATGAGCCGTGATGATCCGGGATACGCCGTGATCCAGAACAGTTCCGCCTTTACATTTGCCGACGGGGCACCGATCGCGAAGGCCCAGAGAAAGAAGGGTCACCTGAATGCGGAACGTGTTGCGGGGCCGGACTTCATGGCGGCCATGTTCCGGGCTTCCATGGACGGCAAGATCAGTCATTATTTCTACGGATCCACGCAGGAGACGATCGACAAGCTCGAAGCGAACCTGAAACGGGAGTATCCCGGTATCCGTATCAAGGGGCTGTATTCGCCGCCGTTCCGTGAGATGACGGAAGAGGAAAAGGCGAAAGATATTCAGATGATCAATGATGCCGGAGCGGATATCGTATGGATCGGCCTTGGCGCGCCCAAACAGGAAAAGTGGATGGCGGAGCATAAGGACAAGATCAATGCGGTCATGGTCGGCGTAGGTGCAGGCTTTAATTTCCATGCGGGCACGGTCAAGCGTGCGCCCGTCTGGGTCCAGAAAGCGGGTCTGGAGTGGCTGTACCGTCTGCTGCAGGATCCCAGGCGCCTGGTCAAGCGATATGTCATATCGAATCTGAAGTATTTCTGGTATCTGTATGTTTTGGGGGACAGGTCATGATATCGGTCATAGTTCCGGTCTATAACGCGAAGGAAACAGTGGAAGAATGTGTAAGAAGCATTCTTGCCCAGACGTGGAAGGACCTGGAAGTCGTCCTTGTCGACGACGGATCTGAAGACGGAAGCGGTGAGATCTGCGACAGACTGGCAGGAGAAGATGCCAGGGTCAGAGTCCTGCATCAGGAGCACAAGGGGCATGCGATGGCCCGTAACGCCGGTATGGATGCCTCGAAGGGAAATCTTCTGGGGTTTCTCAATGCCGAAGATACGGCAGACCCTGCCATGTACCGGAAGATGCTGAGTGCGCTTCTGGACAGCTATGCGGATATCTGCGTCTGCGGAACACTTGTGAAAAGCGGTAAAGACAGCAGGAAAGACGAAGGAAACACGCTGAAGGAAGATAAGGTCACGGTCAGGAGCGGAAGAGAAGCGCTTTCCGATCTTTTTGAAGAAGAAAAGTATGACGTTTCCTCCTGCAACCGGCTGTTCCGGAGGGAACTGTTCGAGGGAATCCGTTTTCCCGGGGAAAAGTATTTTGAAGACATGCATGTCATGGACCTTCTGTATACGAAGGCCGGAAAGGTCTGCATGATCGATGCGCCGCTGTATCACTGCGGGAATGACAGGGGACCTCTTGTTTCCTACAGGGACAATGTCAGGCCCTGGCTCGACAGGATCATGGTGCTGGACCGCCAGTACTGCCGGTACGGGAATGACCCGAAGCTTCAGGCCTATCTTTGCGAGACGGCGATCCGTACGATCATGATGGTAAAGAGGATCCTGAAGAAGGGCGGGTATGACGAGCTGTATACGAAGAAGATCCTGCATCTGATGGACCGCTTCTATGACGATCATACATGTATCGAGAAGAACCGTGTCTCAAAAGAAGTCAGGATGGCCGGCTTCCTGTTCCGTCATGCGCCGTCCCTGGGAATCAGGGCATATGATATCTACAGGAGAAAATCCTGAAACAGCATAAACAAAGCATCTGATAACGCCGAAAAAACATTCGGCGTTATTTTTTTGGGAATAGGGACGAAATTAATTCATTTTTTTTTAAGAAATTTGTTTTATTTTTATGCTTTGGTGTTATTATTATCATGTATGTTTGCGGGCTGAGCGCGGTGCTCATAAGAAGCATGGACTGATCGGAAAGTGTAGGTGCATGTGAACCTGTCAGCATAACAAAATCTATTAAGAAGGGGGAACTCATTATGTTCTTACGTGCTAAGCATTTGTCCAGCATCGATGCGGGCCACTATAAGAATACGGCCAAGTGCGCGACAGAAGTAATGCCGATCCCGGACGTTGTGAAGATCTCAATGTCCCAGAACATCGGCGCACCCTGTCAGCCGCTCGTCAAAAAAGGCGATGCCGTAAAAGTGGGGCAGAAGATTGGTGACACAGATGCTTTCTTACATGTTCCCGTGCACTCAAGTGTTTCAGGAACTGTATCCGGGATCGAGACCATGCGTAACGCAATGGGCGGTATGGATACCTTCGTCGTCATCGAGACAGACAAGCTCCAGACAGTCGACGAGAATATCAAAGCGCCCGAAGTTACCGATCACAAGAGCTTTGTTGCGGCAATCAAGGAAAGCGGCCTGGTAGGTCTTGGCGGCGCATCCTTCCCTGCATGGCTCAAGTATGATCCCAAGAATCTTGACGAGATCAAGAACATCATCATCAACGGCGCAGAGTGCGAGCCTTTCATCACCTCTGACCACAGGACCATGCTGGAGGACGCCCAGGACGTTCTGGACGGTACTCTTGCTCTTATCAAGTACCTCGGTGCCGAGCACGGTTATATCGGTATCGAAGACAACAAGCAGGATGCGATCGACAATTTCAACAAGATGATCGCAGAGCAGGGCATCACGAATATTTCCACTTTCCCGCTGAAGGCCAGCTACCCCAAGGGAGCTGAGCGTGTCCTGATCTATGAGGTCACGGGCCAGGTATGTGACGCCGGTGTTCTTCCTGCATCTCTCGGCTGCATCGTAGCCAACATCACTTCCGCTGCATTCATCAGCCAGTACCTCAAGACAGGTATGCCGATGGTCAAAAAGAGACTGACCGTTGACGGTGACGCTGTCAATAAGCCCGGCAACGTAGAAGTCCCGATCGGCACGATGGTCGCGGATCTTATCGAGTTCTGCGGCGGCTACAAGGGCGAGCCCAAGAAGATCCTTCTCGGCGGACCTATGATGGGCCGTGCGATCTACACGGATGCGCAGCCGCTCGTCAAGGCGAACAACGCCTGCCTTGTTTTCTCCGGCCCTCAGGCTCTGATCCCGGAAGAGACGGCATGCATCAACTGCGGCCGCTGCCATCAGGCATGTCCCTTCAATCTGCTTCCCACCAAGTTCGCGGATGCGTATGAGACGAAGGATGTCAAGACTCTCAATGATCTCAAGGTCATGCAGTGCATGGAGTGCGGCAGCTGTTCCTTCGTATGTCCTGCACACAGACCGCTTGCCTTTATGAACAAGCTTGGTAAGGCTCTGGTAAAGGAGGCGCAGTAATATGGCAGAAACAAGAACTTTCAAAACCAACCTTCAGGTATCCTCGTCCCCCCATCTGGTGACAACACTGGATACCCGGAAAACCATGTTTTACGTGCTGCTGGCACTGGTTCCCGCAGCTCTGGCTTCCACGATCATCTTCGGTTTCGGAGCGCTGATCCGCATTCTCTGCGGCATGGTATTCGCCTGTGCATGTGAGTGGTGCTACAACAAGGTCATGAAGAAGCCCGATACCACATCGGATCTTTCCTGCCTCGTTACCGGCGCCATCCTGGCCATGAACGTTCCGGCCAACTTCCCGATCTGGATGCTGGCGGTCGGCTGCATCGTAGCCATCGTCATCGTCAAATGCCTCTACGGCGGCATCGGACGTAACTTTGCGAACCCCGCCATCGTCGGCCGTATCGTCCTTCTTCTTTCCTTCACGACTGAGATGACGACCTGGCCCGTTTCCAAGATCGGCGGTGCTGTGGATGCCGTTACCGGCCCCACACCCCTTGGTCTTCTGGCTGACGGCGAGCTTGCTTCCGCTCCCGGACTTGGTTCCCTGTTCATGGGTACTGTCGGCGGTGCGCTCGGCGAGACCTGCGCCCTTGCAGTCATCCTGGGCGGCTGCTTCCTGATCTGGAAGAAGATCATCAGCCCCATCATTCCGTGCGCGTTCATCGGTACGGTATTCGTGATCGCTCTTGTCTATTACGCAGTTGTCGGCGGTGACCACAATGCGCTTTACATGGCACTGTTCCATGTCTTCGCAGGCGGTGTCTGCTACGGCGCATTCTTCTGCGCAACAGACTATGTCACGAGCCCGATCATGGACAGAGGAAAGCTCATCTACGGTATCGGATGCGGTGTTTTCACCATGATCATCCGTCTGATGTGCTCTTATCCTGAAGGCGTATCCTTCGCGATCCTGTTCATGAACATCATGACACCTCTTATCGACAGATATGTCGAGAGACAGTATTTCGGCGTCGCAGCAGCAGAGAAAGCGGCAAAGAAGGCTGCTAAGGAAGCTGCCAAGGCATCCGGAGAACAGAAAGAAGGTGCAAAGGCATGACAAAAGATCAGAATTATAAAGAATATATCTATCCTGTCATTATCCTGACGGCAATCGCTCTTGTCACGACAGCACTTCTGGCAATCACGAACGCGATCTCGGATCCCATCATCATCAGGAATTCCATTGCGGCCGCTAATGCAACAAGACAGGAACTTCTTGCCGATGCTGACGGCTTCAACGACATTACGGCTGATTCCGAGCTTGCCACAAGCCCCGACGGTTCCGCTTATATCTCTGAAGTTTACGAGTCGACCAACGGCACGGGATATGTCATGACAGCACATACGACCTCCTTCGGCGGCGACCTTACCATGATGGTCGGTATTGACGCAGAAGGCGCCATCACCGGCGTCAAGGTCACGGATCATGCCGATACGCCCGGCGTAGGCACGAAGGACCAGGCTCCTGAATACCTTGCCCAGTATCAGGGCAAAACAGCACTCACCAGCGACAATGTCAAGAAGGAAGCGGACTTTGCTTTTATCTCCGGTGCATCCGTATCCGGTACCGCTATCCACAAGGGTGTTGCCGCCGCGCTTGCTCAGTATGAAGCGATTGGAGGTGGAAACTAATGGCAGAAGCTAATAAGAAAAGCAAAATGAGTATTCTGACCAACGGTCTCATCAAAGAGAACCCGGTTCTGGTACTTGTTATCGGAACATGCCCCACACTGGCAACTTCCACCGCTGTTGAGACCGGCCTCGGCATGGGCCTTGCAGCGACCGCCGTTCTGGTATGCTCCAACATCGTTATTTCAGCACTGCATACACTGATTCCGGATAAGGTCAGAATTCCCTGCTTTATCACAGTCATTGCAGGCTTCGTTACGATCGTCCAGATGCTCCTTCAGGCATTCGTTCCTTCCCTGTATTCGGCACTGGGCCTGTATCTTCCCCTGATCGTTGTTAACTGCATCATCCTCGGAAGAGCAGAAATGTTCGCAAGCAAGAACAACATCGTGGATTCCGCTCTGGACGGCATCGGCATGGGCCTCGGCTTCACGCTCACACTCCTGATCATGGGCACGATCCGTGAGATCCTCGGCACCGGCACATGGCTGGCAGGCGACTGGTTCGGCCTTGCTCCCGGCTTCAAGGGCATCGCGCTTCAGTCCAGGTTCATCCCCGGCATGAGCATCATGACCCAGGTTCCCGGCGGTTTCTTCGTATACGGCTGCGTCATGGCGGCTGTTCATTACTTCACCAAGGACAAGTCCAAGATCCGCAACAGCTTCGGCTGCGACGGCTGCGCTATGGAAGAGGTCTGCACGGACGCTGACAAGGCAGCTGAGAAAGGAGCGGTGGCATAATGGGAAAATTACTTATCATCGTTATTTCCATGGTGCTGGTCGACAACTATCCGCTGGCACAGTTCCTGGGCATCTGCCCGTTCCTGGGCGTTTCCAATGACCTTGACAGTGCGAAGGGCATGGGCATTGCCGTTACTTTCGTCATGGCTCTGGCTACCATCGTTACATGGCCGATCCAGCAGCTCCTTGACAAGTTCGGCATCGGCTACCTGCAGACCGTCGTATTCATCCTGGTCATTGCAGCTCTGGTTCAGTTCATCGAAATGTTCATGAAGAAGAACATGCCTCCGCTTTACAAGAGCCTTGGTATTTTCCTTCCCCTGATCACAACAAACTGCGCCGTTCTCGGCGTTTGTATCAGTAACATTGATGACGGCCTCAATTATATTGAGTCCATTTTCCAGGCAGTCGGCGCAGGTATCGGTTTCCTGTTCGCCCTGATCATCATGGCCGGCGTACGTTCCAAGCTCCAGGATCAGTCCAGAATGCCTGAATCTTTCCGCGGAGTTCCGATCGTCCTGACGACAGCAGCTATCATGTCCCTGGCGTTCATGGGCTTCTCCGGAATGTTCTCATAAGAAAGGAGGAGAGGAATGGGACTTATTATTATTGCAGTACTTCTTGTTGCGATTGTCGGTCTTGTGGCCGGTATCCTTCTTTCCTACGCTTCCAAGATCTTCTTCGTACAGGAAGACCAGCTGTTCCTTGACCTTCGTGCAGAGCTTCCCGGCGCAAACTGCGGCGGCTGCGGATTCGCAGGCTGCGATGACTACGCCCACGCTCTTGCAGAGGATCCGAACGCTTCCTGCACCAAGTGTGCGGTCGGCGGACCCGATGTTGCCGCAAAGCTTGCTTCCCTTCTTGGCAAGGATGCCAGCGGCATGGAGAAGATGGTTTCCTTCGTTGCCTGCAACGGCACGAACGAGAACGCTCCCAAGCTGTATGAGTACAACGGCATCACAAGCTGCAAGGCTGCCAAGACTCTGTTCGGCGGCGTCAATGAGTGTAAATACGGCTGTATCGGTCTCGGCGACTGCGTAAGCGTCTGCGATTTCGATGCGATCAGGATCATCGACGGCGTAGCCGTTGTCGGCAGAGATTACTGCACATCCTGCGGCGCCTGCATCAAGGCATGTCCGCAGAACCTGATCAGCCTGAAGCCTTACAAGCAGCTCGTCAATGTCAAGTGCTCCAACAAAGACATGGGCAAGGCTGCCATGGCCGTCTGCAAGACAAGCTGCATCGGCTGTAAGATGTGCGAGAAGGCCTGCAACTTCGATGCGATCCATGTGGTCGACAACATTGCCATCATCGACAATGAGAAGTGCAAGAACTGCGGCCTCTGCGCCATGAAGTGCCCGAAGGGTGCGATCCTGAATCTTCGTGCAAAGAAGAAGCCCGCTGCTGCGGCTGCTCCCAAGCCGAAGGCTCCGGCACCGGAAGCTCCTGCCGAGGCATAATCATCTGTCTGACCGTATTCCGGCCGTTTAGAACGGGCGGGTCCGGGCAGAACAAAAGCAAGACACAACAGAAACAGGAATACCGTCAGCTGGTCAACAGCCGACGGTATTCTTTATGGAAATGATTAATCTTATTTTATGAATAATGGCCTGAGAACGACGGAACAGGGGAACAGATTATAAGACCCGATGATAATGTTGATCAGGCAGAGACGGTTTTCTTCTGCCGGATCTTTTGCAGAAGAAGATCCAGGATGATCATAAAGACCATCAGGTAGAGCACGGCCACATTGAGGGAAGAAGCACCGCCCATTCCCGGAATGGGGAATACGGCAAAGAAGAGGGCGAACAGGATCGCGTAGACCATTTCCTTCCAGACAGGATCCCGACTGTTTCCGGCTTCCTTCAGGAAAAAGACCAGT
>CAMNCY010000090.1 GCA_946534785.1 uncultured Lachnospiraceae bacterium
TGACACCCATCATCCTGATCGGAGGTATCGTTTCCGGTCTGTTCACACCAACGGAATCGGCGGCATTTGCCTGCATCTACGCACTGCTTATAGGAATCTTTTTCTATCACTCCATTAAGATCAGCCGTCTGCCGGGACTTCTGATCGAGACGATGAAAATGGCTTCTCTGTCACTTTTTGCACTTGCTACGGCAAATGCTCTTGGAGAACTGCTCAGTTATTACCGGCTGAATGTCATAGCGGAACAGTTTTTTACAAGTCTCCCCGGAGGACGGCTGATCTTCCTTCTGGTCGTAGTTGCTTTCTTCCTTTTTGTGGGAACTTTCATGGATGCGGTGCCGGCAATGATCCTCTTTGTACCGATCATCCTTCCGTCCGCAGTTGCACTTGGCCTCAGCCCGATCATCCTGGGCCTGATCATTATCGTCACACTGGCGCTCGGCCTTGTGACACCGCCTTATGGTCTTTGCCTGCTGCTGGCCTCTTCCATCAGCGGAACGACGATCGAGGAAGGCTTCAAAGGGACGCTTCCGTACTTTTTATCCTCCCTTGCGGTCCTGCTGCTCCTGATCCTGTTTCCCAATTTCTGGCTGTTCATTCCGTCAACACTGTTTCCGGCACTGTTCTGAATAGTGAGTCAGGGGGACAGGTCCGCTGACTCAGCCCGGGATAGAAAACAAGCCACGAAGCGCGGTTTTATACCGGCTTCGTGGCTTTTAAGTTGTGCGCAATGAGTCAGCGGACCTGTCCCTTTGACTCAGCCGCCCAACGACTCAGCCGCCCAACGACTCAGCCGCCCAGCGACTCAGCCCCCTGACTCAGTCCTTTACGAAATCTTCCCTGTAGGGTGTGAAGGTGTCCAGCAGGATCCCTTCCTCCAGGCATACGCACCCGTGCTCTACGCCGTTTCTCTTGCACAGTGTATCGCCTGTCGTGACGATGTGTTTTTCGCCGTCGATGGTGAATTCGAATTTCCCGCTCACGACATAGGTGATCTGGGTATGCGGATGATGGTGCATTGCGCCCACGGCGCCCTTTTCGAAACGGTTCTCGACGACCATCAGGTCATCCGAATAGGCAAGGACCCGCTTTACGACGCCCTGTCCGTTGTCCTCGGGAACGATATCCTTATAATAGACCCATCTGTCATTTTTCATTTCCGTTTTCCCCCATTCCTGTTATTGGTTCCATCCTTGCTGTTCTTGCTGTCTTTCCCGTCATCTTCCATGAATTTTGATTTGAACTGCCGGTATTTCTTGCCGATGAGAATGCCGACAAGAAGGGCCAGGATACATACCAGTACGTTGAATAATTCAGGCATTGCGGCTTCCTCCTTATGGGAACATCATAGGTTCATCATAGTTTTTTTTCGGGGAAAGTCAATATTGTAACAATCTTGCTTGGACATTATAATTATATTGCCATAATATGGGTCTGAACGTAAATTCCACAGAAAAAGGACGGTAAACAGAATATCATGGATGTATTTTATAAGATCATAGCGATGCTTGGTGGTCTTGCCATGTTCCTTTACGGCATGCGCGTTATGGGCGACGGCCTGAAGTCTTCCTCCGGCGGTGTCCTGAAGGCAGCCCTTGCAAAGGTCACGGCAAACCCGGCCCTGGGATTTCTTTTCGGTATGCTCATCACCTGTATGATCCAGAGCTCAACGGCGACGATCGTGCTTACAGTCGGTCTTGTCGGTGCGGGACTTCTGGACTTCCGGCAGTCGATCGGGATCGTTCTGGGCGCCAACGTCGGTACGGCGATCACGGCTCAGATCATCCGTCTGATGGACCTCTCCGCCGGATCCGGCTCACTTCTGTATTTCTTTAAGGCAGACAACCTGGCGCCTCTTGCGCTGACCATCGGTATCGTCTGCATCATGTTCATCAAAAACGAAAAGTCCAAAAAGGCCGGCGGTATCCTGGTCGGCTTCGGCATCCTTTTCATGGGCCTCATCTATATGAGCAGCGCCGTCAGCACGATGGGCGATGCCCTCAGCGGCCTTCTCACTTCCTTTGAAGATAATTATTTCCTCGGTTTTCTTTCCGGTATCATTGTCACCGGTGTCATCCAGAGCTCCTCGGCCGTCGTCGGTATCCTGCAGTCCATGGCCAGCAGCGTGGGCGTCCGTTTCTGCGGCGTATTCGCCGTCATCATCGGTGTCAACATCGGCGACTGTCTGACGACCTTCCTGGTCAGCCGGATCGGCGCCAAGCCCAACCAGATCAGGACAGCTATGGTGCATGTCATCTATAATATTTTTGCGGCGGCCCTGATCATTGTCGTTCTCACGATCGGAAGAGGCTTCGGGATCATTCCGGACAGCATCTGGTACGCCAGCCTGAATTCGGGCGGTGTCGCGAACGTGCACGGTCTGTTCCGTCTTGTTCCCGCGCTGGTGCTCCTTCCCCTGACGAATGTTTTTGCGGGGATCGCGGAGAAACTCGTGCCGGATGCACCTGTCGAGGAAGAGGATGCTCTTATCGAGAGCAACCTGAAGGAACTGGACAGCCGTCTGATCACGAACCCCACGATCGCCCTGGGCCAGGTCTCCACGCTCATAAGTCATATGGCGGATGTGGCGGTGCACAACTACGATGCGGTCTCCCAGCAGATCTTCACTTATGAGGCAAAGCGTGACGAACGTATCCAGCAGCGGGAAGAACTCCTGGACCGCATGGCGGACGCCTCCAACCGGTACCTGGTGGATGTTTCCGCATATATCTCCGATGAGACCGACAGCCGCAACGCCGACTTCCAGATCAAGGCGCTTACCTGTTTTGAAAGGATCGGCGACCATGCCGTCAATATGACGGATGATATCAAAGCGCTTCGCGACAACAACAGTGAACTTTCGGAGATCGCGCTGCGAGAGCTGACCATTGCCCTCGATGCCATCAAGGAGATCCTTACGGTCACGACGCATGCCTATAAGAACGGCGACCTGATGGAAGCCGAAAGGGTGGAGCCTCTGGAGGAGGTCATCGACGACCTGATCGAGACGCTGCGCGGACGCCACATCAATCGTATGAAGCAGGGCAAGTGCGATATCTATACCGGTATCCAGTATGAGAATATCCTCACGAACCTGGAAAGAGTTTCCGACCAGTGCTCCGATCTTGCCGTATTCATGCTGAGCCATTCCAACAGGGTCGCGATCGGCGAAGAGCACAAGTACCTGCATGAACTCCATCATTCCGATAATGCGGCTTACCAGACCATGTTCCAGTCCAAATTCGCCAAGTTCTTCGGCCAGCTGGATGCGCTGCGGGAAGAGGAAGAAGCCGGGACCATTACCGTGGGAGCCGCCCAGGCACAGATGAAAGCGGCCGCGGAAGCCACTGAGCAGGCGAAGGAAAAAGAGCAGAAGGCCGCGGAAGAAGCACAGAAGAAGCTCCATGAGCAGGAAGTCGAAACGGACAACCGCGACAGCATCGAGATGAGGGCGAAGGAGCTCAAGGATAAGATCACCGGCAAGGCCGCCAAGGCGGAGAAGGCCGGCAAGTCCGAGAAATCCGAAAAGTCCGGAAAAGGAAAGTCCGGAAAAGAGAAGGAAAAAGAGAAAGACAAAAAGAAGGACAAGGATAAGGAAAAAAGGAAAAAATAAGTCCCTGTCCGCGGATCAGCACAGGTCCCGGGGGGAGATGTCGTATTCCTTCCGGAAAGCCCTATAAAAACTCGAATAGTCTTTAAAACCGTAATTCAGGCATGTTCTGGCAGCCGGGTCACCAGCGGAGATCGCTTCGTGACAGGCTGCCAGTCTTTTTTTCAGGATGTAGCGGTGCAGGGAAATGCCCATGGTGTCCTTGAAATAATGGGCCATGTAAAATTTGCTCACATAAAAGTGCGAGGAGAGGGTATCCAGCGAAAGGTCGTCGCTGATGTGCTCCTCGATATACGCCAGGAGTCCCCGCAGCAGATCGTCGCCCTTTTCGGCATCGACCGGGTGATCCTGTTCATAGGCAAAGCGGTTCAGCATCAGGATCAGGCTGTTCAGGATCAGGGTGATGGAAACGTTCCTTCCGTACCTGTCGGAATGGATCTCCTCCAGCAGCTGCATGGCCAGGGTCTGCAGCGTATAGAAACGGGCAGCGGGGAAATGGGTGATGTACTGGTTCCCGACCGCGGCCTTCTGTATCAGATAAATATAGTCCGGAGATTCCGAAAGCAGCTGATTGCAGTAGGCGGTGCTGATCCACAGAACGAAGCGCCGGTAGGGAATATCGGAATCCGGGACAAGGGGACGGTGTTTTTTGCCGGGCGGCAGGATGATCGTATCGCCGGGGGCGAGAGGATAGTTCCTGCCGTCTATTTCTATCTGCACGTCTCCTTCCAGAAAAAAATAGAACTCATAGTAGTTGTGGCTGTGGCGCGGGACCTCATGGAAATGCGTGTCGCTGTAGTAGAACAGCTCGAAATCCTCCGAGACCATGTACTGCCTGGTGTTGAATGCCGAGCGAAGATTGTTTTTCATCCTGGGGGTCCTTTCTGTTTTTCCAAAGAAGCACTGTTTCCGGGGCGGAATGCTTCCGGGACGGCGTATGCCGCAGGTGTTCACAGAATAAGGATACCGCTTTGGGGCAATTTTTGCAATGTACGCAACAACCATGCCAATGGTCAACGTCCGGAAGATAGGTGATAATGATATCATCAAAAAGCAAAAACGGTATGGCCTGCAGCCGCCCGCAAAGGGAAACGAAGGAATTCGGCAAAGCGGCAGCAGAGATGATTGGAGGAAAAACACTATGGAAATGACACTTCGCTGGTATGGTTCAAAGTTCGACACCGTCAAGCTCTGGCAGATCAGACAGATCCCCGGAGTAACGGGCGTTATCACGATGCTTTATGACAAGCAGCCCGGAGAAGTATGGCACCAGGATGAGATCCATGCCCTGAAGGAAGAAGTTGAAGCAGCCGGCCTGAAGATCGCCGGTATCGAATCCGTCAACGTCAGCGACGCCATCAAGGTCGGCACAGCTGAAAGAGACCAGCACATCGCCAACTATATCGAGTCCCTGGAGAACCTGGGCAAGGAAGACATCCATCTGGTAGCCTATAATTTCATGCCCGTCTTTGACTGGACCAGAACAGAGCTGGCAAGAGTAAGGCCGGACGGCTCCACCGTTCTTGCCTACACACAGGAAGCCGTCGATGCCATCGATCCCGAGAAGATGTTCGAATCCATCTCCGGCGAGATGAACGGCACGGTCATGCCCGGCTGGGAGCCTGAGAGAATGGCCCATGTAAAAGAGCTGTTCGAAATGTACAAGGACATCGATGAGGAGAAGCTTTTCGAGAACCTCGTTTATTTCCTGAAGGCGATCATGCCTGTCTGCAACAAGTATGACATCAAGATGGCGATCCACCCGGACGATCCCGCATGGAGCGTCTTCGGACTTCCCAGGATCATCACCAACAAGGAGAACCTGCTCCGCATGATGAAGGCAGTCGACGATGTCCACAACGGCATAACCTTCTGCACAGGCTCCCTTGGCACGAACCTCGGGAACGATCTGCCCGATATCATCCGCTCCCTTCCCGGAAGGATCCACTTTGCGCACATCAGGAACCTCCAGTTCCATTCTCCGACCAACTTCGAAGAGTCCGCGCATCTTTCTTCCGACGGCACCTTCGATATGTATGAGATCGTCAAGGCACTGTATGACATCGGCTTCGAAGGCCCGATCCGTCCTGACCACGGCCGCATGATCTGGGGCGAAGTCGCAATGCCCGGCTACGGTCTGTATGACAGGGCACTCGGCGCAACATACATCAACGGTCTGTGGGAAGCCATCGACAAAGCATCCAAGAGAGGTATCTGATCATGAAACTGAGCAAAAAGGGTTTGGAGAACAGGCAGGAATGGCTGGAGAAAGGCTACAGCCTTCCCGCATATGATATGGAGAAGATGACGGCAGCCACCAAGGCGGCTCCCGTATGGATCCACTTCGGCGCAGGCAATATTTTCCGTGCATTCCAGGCGAATCTCGCACAGCGCATGCTGGCGGAAGGTATGACGGACACCGGCCTGATCGTAGCAGAAGGCTTTGACTATGAGATCGTGGAAAAACAGTACCGCCCTCACGACAATCTTTCCGTACTCGTCACCTTAAAGGCGGACGGCAGCATCGAGAAGACCGTGATCGGTTCCATCGCGGAGAGCTGCATTCTGGATTCCGAAAACGACGCGGAGTTTGACAGACTCAAGGAGATCTTCCGTGCGGATTCCCTCCAGCTGGCGACCTTCACCATCACGGAAAAAGGCTACAGCCTGGTCAATGCAAAGGGCGACCTTCTTCCCGCTGTTGAAGCGGACTTCAAGAACGGTCCCGCAAAGCCGGCCAGCTACATCGGCAAGGTGGCAGCGCTTCTGTATGCAAGATTCGAAGCCGGACAGAAGCCGGTCGCCATGGTCAGCACGGACAACTGCTCCCACAACGGCGACAAACTTTTTGCAGCCGTGAACGCTTTTGCAAAGAACTGGGCAGAGAACGGCCTTGTTCCGAAGGAGTTTGAAGCTTACATCGGCGATGAGAACAAGGTTTCCTTCCCCTGGTCCATGATCGATAAGATCACACCCCGTCCGGATGCTTCCGTGGAGCAGATCCTCAAGAACGACGGCCTGGAGGACCTGGAGCCCGTCGTTACCTCCAAGAACACCTATGTGGCCCCCTTCGTCAATGCGGAAGAGAGCGAATACCTGGTCATCGAGGACAAGTTCCCGAACGGCCGTCCCGCACTGGAGAAGGTCGGCGTGATCTTCACAGACCGCGACACCGTCAACAACGTGGAAAAGATGAAGGTCTGCACCTGCCTGAATCCTCTTCATACATCCCTGGCCGTTTACGGCTGCCTCCTCGGCTTTACCAAGATCTCGGATGAGATGAAGGATGAAGAACTGGTGAAGCTCGTCAACACCATCGGCTACAAAGAAGGGCTTCCTGTCGTTGTAAATCCGGGCGTTCTGGATCCTAAGCAGTTCATCGATACTGTCGTGAATGTACGTATCCCGAATCCTTTCATGCCCGATACACCGCAGCGTATCGCGACCGATACCTCCCAGAAGCTCCCGATCCGTTTCGGTGAGACGATCAAGGCATACATGGCTTCCAAAGACCTGGATGTCCACAGCCTGAAGCTCATCCCTCTGGTATTTGCAGGATGGCTCCGCTACCTTATGGCAGTGGATGACGAAGGAAAAGCCTTCGAGCCTTCCTCCGATCCGCTTCTTGAGACAGCAGGCGAGTATGTAAAGGGCTTTAAGCTCGGTGAAGTTCCCGCTGCTGAAGAGATCAAAGCCAAAGTCCTTCCGCTTCTCAAGAATGCGACCATCTTCGGCGTAGACCTTGAAGAAGCAGGCCTTGCGGACACCGTTGTCGGATATTTCGCAGAGGAGCTTGCTGGCCCCGGCGCCATCAGGGCAACACTGAAGAAATACACGGCATAAGAAGCGGCTGAGGCCGGCTGAGTCACGGGGACAGCTTCCTGTATTCTTTAAACAGTGAAGGGAAACAGCCTTGACCAAGAA
>CAMNCY010000091.1 GCA_946534785.1 uncultured Lachnospiraceae bacterium
GTCTTGAAGGCCATTTCGGAGGAGTCTACCGGATGGTAGGATCCATCGTACAGGATCGCCTTGACGCCGACAACGGGATAAGCTGCCAGAGGTCCGCGGAGCGTGGATTCCGCAATACCCTTTTCAACTGCAGGGAAGAAGTTCTTCGGTACAGAACCGCCGACGACTTCTTCGCCGAACTCGTAAGGAGTAAGCAGGTCGTTGGAAGGGCTGAAGCGGATCTTGACGTGACCGTACTGGCCGTGTCCGCCGGACTGCTTCTTATACTTGTATTCCACGTCGGATGCCTTGCGGATCGTTTCACGGAAAGCTACCTTCGGCTTCTCGATCTCGACTTCGACGTTGTACTCATTCTTCAGCATGCTCTGCACAACGTTCAGGTGCAGGTCGCCCATGCCGTAGATCAGGGTCTGGCCGTTGGCTGCGTCGTTGACGTTGCGGAAGGTAGGATCTTCTGCCGCGATCTTGGCCATAGCCTGTGCGATCTTATCGATATCGCCCTTGTTCTTAGCCTTGTAGCGAAGGTAAGTGTAAGGTGTGGAGATATCGGGCTTTGCATAGGTAACGGGAGTTGCCTTTGTGGAAAGCGTATCGCCTGTCTTGACATCGCTGAGCTTTGCAAGAGCGCCCAGGTCGCCGGCGTGAAGCTCGGGGATCTCAGTCGTCTTGTTGCCCTGCATGATATAGATCTTGCCGATCTTGAATTCGGTCTCGCTGGCCGTATCATAGACCAGGTCATCGGTCTTGAAGACACCGGAGCGGACCTTGATCAGGCTGTATCTGCCGAGGAAAGGATCCACGATGGTCTTGAAGACGAATGCCGTCTTGGGCTTGAGGATATCGAAGTTGGCTTCGAAGATCTCGTTGGTCTTGGCGTTGATGCCGCTGACCTTACGGCTCTCTGCTGCAGGCATGTACTTGATGATGTCTTCCATCAGAGTATAGGTGCCGTGTACGATCGTGCCGGAACCCATCTCAACGGGAACGATGGTGCCGTCCTGGATGGAGATCCTGACAGCCGCGCGGATCTCGGCCTCGGAGAACTCGTCGCCGGAGAAATACCGGTCCATGAACTCTTCGGAAGTCTCTGCAACGGCTTCCATAAGGGTGTCATGATAGCTTTCCAGATTCTCTTCGCTGTAATCGGGAACGTCGCACTCATGGACTTCCTTGCCGGACCACTTGAACGCCTTCTTCTGAATGACGTTGACATAGCCGACGAACTTGCCGTCCTCACGGATGGGCATGTTGAAAGGTGCGATCTTCTTGCCGTAAAGGGCAGTCAGATCCTCGATCACCTGGCGGTAGGAAACGTTGTCGATATCCATGTCGGTGACAAAGAACATTCTCGGAAGGTGATACTTCTCGCAAAGATCCCATGCCTTCTCTGTTCCGGCTTCGATGCCGGCCTTGCCGGATACGACGATGATGGCGCCGTCGGCAACGCTCATGGCCTCTTCCACTTCACCGATAAAGTCAAAATAACCGGGAGTGTCCAGAACGTTGATCTTGTGATCTTCCCATTCGATCGGGATCAGGGACGTCTTGATGGAGATCTGTCTCTTCTGCTCCTCCTTGGTAAAATCGCTGACCGTGTTCTTGTCTTCCACTCTTCCGACGCGGGACGTGATGCCTCCCTGGTAAGCCATTGCCTCGGTAAGCGTCGTTTTGCCTGCGCCGCCGTGTCCAAGAATGACAATGTTTCTGATTTTGTCAGTTGTGTAAACTTTCATGCGAATAAGCCTCCATTACATTTGTTAGATTTTACTATTCCCAATTCCCCCAAACGTAAAATCCAAAAACAATTTTACTAAAAAACCCTTTGTTGCACAAGTTACCTGACCACAAAATTCAGGATCTTGCCGGGAACATAGATCTCTTTGACAAGATTGCCTGCCGCAATGTATTTTGCCACGTTCGGCTCCGCCTTGCCGGCTGCAAGAGCTTCTTCCTTCGGGCAGTCAGCCGCGATCTCCACGGTGCCGCGGACCTTGCCGTTTACCTGCACGCCGATGCGGACCGTAGCATCCCTGGTCTTCTCCTCATCGTATTCCGGCCATGCCGAGATCGTAAGAAGACCTTCTCCGCCGATGTTTTCCCAGATCTCCTCCATAAGGTGAGGAGCAAAAGGAGAAAGGAGCTTGATAAAGCTTGTAAGGTCGAACCTTGTGATGCTGCCCGCCTTGTAGAAGTCGTTGATCAGGGACATGAGAGCCGCAACAGCCGTGTTGAACTTCATGTTCTCGATATCTTCCGATACCTTCTTGATCGCCTTGTGGACCTTCGTTTCGATCGCGGGATCTTCTTTTTCCGCGGTCATGATATCCGTAAGGCCGGCCACTCTGTCGAGGAATCTCTTACAGCCCTTGACCGCATCGTCGCTCCAGGGAGCGGCTGCCTGGTAATCACCCATGAAAAGCACATAGGTCCGGAGCGTGTCCGCGCCGTAGGCATCCACGATATCGATGGGATCGATGACATTTCCCTTGGATTTGCTCATCTTCTCACCGTCCGCGCCGAGGATCAGGCCCTGGTAGGAGCGCTTCGCGTAAGGCTCGGGCGTATTCACTTCGCCGATGTCATACAGGAAGTGATGCCAGAAACGGGAATAGAGAAGGTGACGGGTCACGTGCTCCATACCGCCGTTGTACCAGTCTACGGGCATCCAGTAGTCGATCTTCTTCCTGTCCGCGAAAGCCTTGTCGTTATGGGCATCCACGAAACGGAGGAAATACCATGAGGAGCCCGCCCACTGAGGCATGGTGTCGGTCTCGCGCTTTGCGGGGCCGCCGCACTTGGGGCAGGTGCAGTTGACCCAGTCTTCCACCTTGGCAAGCGGTGACTGGCCGTCCGTTCCGGGCTCGAAATTCTCCATATCCGGAAGGACCAGAGGCAGTTCTTCATAGGGAACGCCTACCGTTCCGCACTTTTCGCAGTGAATGAGCGGGATGGGCTCGCCCCAGTATCTCTGGCGGTTGAAGGCCCAGTCCTTCATCTTATACTGGACGCCCTTGTGGCCGATGCCTTCCTTCTCCAGGTGCTCGAGCATGCGGGCGATGGAATCCTTCTTGTTCGTGAGGTCATTCAGGAAACCGGAGTTGACCATGCGGCCGTCGCCTGTGTAGGCTTCCTTCGAAATATCACCGCCCTCGATGACTTCGATGATATCCACGCCGAATGCCTTTGCGAAATCATAGTCTCTCTGGTCATGTCCGGGAACGGCCATGATCGCGCCGGTACCGTAGCCCATCATGACATAGTCCGCGATGAAGATCGGGATCTCCTTGCCGGTGATCGGGTTCACGGCGGAAAGTCCTTCGATCTTGACGCCGGTCTTATCCTTTACAAGCTGGGTACGCTCGAATTCCGATTTCTTTGCGCACTCCTCACGATACCCTTCCACTGCGCTCCAGTTGGTGATGCGGTCCTTGTACTTGTCCAGGATCGGATGCTCGGGCGCAACGACCATGAAAGTAACGCCGTACAGCGTATCGCAGCGGGTCGTATAGATCTCCAGGATATCATCCGTGCCGGCCACCTTGAAATTCACGAACGCACCGGTGGATTTACCGATCCAGGAGACTTCCTGCTGCTTGATGGAATCCGGATAGTCCACGTCATCGAGGCCGTCCAGGAGCTTGTCCGCGTACTCGGTGATCCGAAGGTACCAGACGTCCTTGGGAAGCTGGATGACATCGCTGTGGCAGATATCGCACTTGCCGCCCTGGGAGTCCTCATTGGAAAGGACGACCTTGCAGTGCGGGCAGTAATTGACCAGTGTCTTTGCCCGGAAAACAAGACCATGCTCGAAGAGCTTGAGGAAGATCCACTGGGTCCATTTGTAATACTCCGGAAGGGAGGTCGAGATCTCCCTGGACCAGTCAAAGGAGAAGCCAACGCTCTTTAACTGCTGGGTGAAGTGCTCCACGTTCTTGACCGTAATAATATGCGGATGCGTATTCGTCTTGATCGCATAGTTCTCGGTGGGAAGCCCGAAAGAATCATAGCCGATGGGGAACAGGACGTTATAGCCCTGCATCCTTCTCTTCCTGGCAATGACTTCAATGCTGGAATATGCCTTGATATGGCCTACATGCATGCCGGCGCCGGAAGGATACGGGAATTCCACAAGACCGTAGAACTTCGGCTTTTCGCTGAAGTCCACTGCCTCAAAGGCTTTTGCGTCGTCCCATGCCTTCTGCCACTTGGGTTCGATTTTCTTAAAATTATATTTCATAGTTATGCATCCTTTCGGGGAACTTTGAATACGAAACAGGCGCTGAACACGCACAGTTCTCCCTATTTAAACATCTTTTCCATAATAAGACAGGCGGTTATTAATGTCAAACACCGCTGTGCTGCTGCATACATGCACTGTCATCACGCGCCTTCCACAAGTCCCAGGAGATCTTGGAAAAAGGAAGGATAGCTTACGCTGCAGCATGTTTCATCATCGAGGATCGTCTCCCCCTCTGCCGCAAGGGCCGCAACGGCAAAACTCATGGCGATCCTGTGATCCCCGTATGTATGGATCAGGGCGCCGTGGAGAGGCTTCCCTCCCCGGATGATCATTCCGTCGTCCGTGGCCGTGATATCCGCGCCCATGGCCTTTAAATTCTCGGTAACGACCGCGATCCTGTCGGATTCCTTGACCTTCAGCTCCGCCGCATCCTTAATGATGGTCTCTCCCTCTGCAAGGGCCGCCATGACGGCCAGGACCGGCAGTTCATCGATCAGGGCGGGAATGATGCCGCCGCCGATTACCGTGCCCTTTAAGGAAGAAGTCTTCACAACAAGATCCGCACAGGGCTCCACATCATCGTTTTGGTTCTCGAGGACGATCTCCGCGCCCATGGCCCTTGCCGCCCGCAGCATCCCGTCCCTTGTCGGATTGATGCCGACGTTCCGGATCCGGACCTGCGCGTCCGGTACCAGGCACGCTGCCGCGATAAAATATGCCGCGGAGGAAATATCGCCGGGAACGGTGATCTCCCCGGGAGAATACAGCTCATCCGCAGGCAGGATCCCGGAAAAAGAAGCCCCGCCGCCGGCAGGATCAGCTCCGCCTGCCGGAGCACCGCTCCCTTCCGGCTCCGATTTTACATCCGCACCGAAGGCGGCCAGCATCCTCTCCGTATGGTCTCTGGACAAAGAAGGCTCGTGAACGAGCGTCGTTCCTTCTGCGTAGAGTCCCGCGCAGAGGATCGCGGATTTTACCTGGGCGGAAGCCACTTTGGACCGGTAATCGATCCCGTGCAGGGCGCTTCCCCGGATCCTGAGAGGCGCACAGCCGTTTCCTTTCTCGCTGATAATGTCAGCCCCCATCAGGGAAAGCGGCTCCATGATCCTTTTCATGGGACGGGAATTCAGGGAATCATCCCCCGAGAGCACGGAAGTAAACTTCTGCGGCGCCAGTATCCCGCTCATGATCCTGGTCGTCGTCCCGCTGTTTCCGGTATCCAGGAATACGGGCGAACTTTCCGGGGAAAGACCGTGCATTCCCTTTCCGAAGACCCGTATATGAGACGGGTCCGAAGGGGACTCTTCGATCCGGATGCCCAGCTTTCGAAAGCATGCCATGGTCGAGAGACAGTCCGCACTGGTCAGAAAATTCCGGATCACGGTTTCTCCCCTTGCGATCGAACTGAACATGACCGCACGGTGGGATATGGATTTATCGCCGGGAATCGTAACGTCTCCGCGAAGACGTCTTGCTGCGCTCAGTCTGTACATATGCTATCCTTTCCGTTTTGTGGAATATGGCTGCGGCCCTTTGCATCAGTGGACGTTGCAGCTGCAGCCATTCATATCAGTGGATGCTGTAACTGCGACGCTTCGCATCAGTGGACGTTGTAGCTGCGGATGGTCAGGATCTCCTGCGCATCCTTTAAGGCGCCCGCCGAATAGAATTCGATGCGCAGCGCACCCTCCTGATACTCTCTGTTGTGGGTAATGGAAATATTCTTGATATTGATGCCGTTCACGCCGAGGATGGTGACGACCTCCGCCAGCATGCCGGCGTGGTCTTCGATATCCACATGCAGGACAAAGGACCTGTTCAGTGCGCCGGAATCCGTGTCCGTAAAGCTGTCCCTGTACTGCCTGGCGCTGTCGAAAAAGTCATAGATCTGCGAAGACTTCTTCTCCGCGATCTCATCCCGGATCGTCTTCAGTCCCGCGATATAGTCATCCAGAAGCGATACGATATTGTCGCCGTTGGTCATGCAGATCTGCTGCCACATGACAGGCGAGGAGGAAGAGATCCTCGTGATATCCTTGAATCCGCCGGCCGCGATCGTCTTCATGACCGCTTCCGGAGAATCGCTCTTTCTGACCAGGTTGACGAGCGCTGCCGAGACCACATGGGGCACATGGGAAATACCGCCGACCGCATAATCATGGAAATCGCAGTCCACCATAAGGGGAAGCGCGTGGATGCTTTCCACGAACTCCCGGAACATCTCTGATTTCTCCTTCGGCACATCCTTCTCCGGCGCGACGATATAATAAGCATTCTCCAGTATGGAAGCTTTGGAATTGTGATAACGCGTCCTCTCGGAACCTGTCATGGGGTGGCCGCCGATAAAACAGGACGTAAGCCCCAGCTCCCGGACATGCTCATGAATGTCCCGTTTGGTGCTCCCGATATCCGTCAGGATGGCCCCCGGCTTCAGATGGTCCCTGATCTCTGCCAGGTTTTCCGCATTCTTCTGGACCGGTGCGCAGAGGAACAGGATATCGCAGTCTTCAAACTCCGCAGCATTAAAGGCATGTCCTTCCGGAACGTCCTCCCGGCAGTGGCCGCTGTTTACGACCCCGTCTCCCATCGCTTCTTCCAGAGCATCCCGGGAAGGATTGAATGCCCGTATGATCGCGGACGGCCAGTACTGCCGTATCGCCCGTGCGATCGAGCCGCCGATCAGTCCAAGGCCCACAAAACCAAAGGTAAAATGATTAAAGTCCGTCATATATACATCCTTTCCATGGAAAATATACCAGTGATTAGAATACAACGAAAACGGAGGGTTTGTCACTGTCGGGTTGGAGGCGAAAAAATACAGTATTACGTTCGGATTTCACAATATCAAAGACCCTGTCCTTCTCATCTTCGGATATCAGCAACTACAAATTGAGATTTTCTGTAATGTGTCTGCTTATGAAACGTATCTCCTGCTTACCTGACAGCATTAATGAAAGGGTTTGGCATATACATTTTCAAATATATAAAAATGTGTATGCCGTCATTATGACGGATTGTGGGTGGAAACACATCACATGGGTCGCTTCAGGCAATTACATTAATCAGATCGATCAATTGTGTTTGCTTTCAGGTGCCCGTGTATCGATTCTGAACGCAAGACAGAGCAGATTTTGGCATATACAATCACAGATTTAATCATTTGTATCTGCTCACAGGGCAAATTCTGAAATGATCCGCGGGTTCGAAAGCAGATTTTCGAACGGAAGAAGCAGGTTTCCGGATACAAAGAAATCCCCGGCGCTATGATCACTGAAATCATTAGCA
>CAMNCY010000092.1 GCA_946534785.1 uncultured Lachnospiraceae bacterium
GGAAGAGGACCTGGATAGCATCCTGGACGACTGCCTGGCGCTGAACATGCCGGGGACCCATCTTCTGTGGCATTACCGGAGCCGGCATGAGAGCCTGATCGCGTTCAGCAACAGCCAGTTCTATGACGGGCGGCTGTATACTTTCCCGTCCGTGGACGAGAGAAAGTCCATGGTGAGCCTTGTTGCGGTGAACGGGATCTTTGACAGGGGCGGAAGCCGCACGAACCCGGAGGAGGCGCGGGCGATCCTGCAGGAAGTCATCGAAAGGGCGCATGATCCGCAAAGGGCTTCCCAGAGCGTCGGTATCGTGACCTTCAACATCCAGCAGCAGAATCTGGTGGAGGATCTTCTGAACGAGGCCTGTGCAAAGGATCCGGAACTGGAAAAATGGGCGTACGGCGCTGAAGAGCCCATCTTTATCAAGAACCTGGAGAGCGTCCAGGGCGACGAGCGGGATGTGATCCTGTTTTCCGTCAGCTTTGCGAAGGACAAGACGGGAAAGATGCAGATGAATTTCGGTCCCCTGAACCGGGACGGCGGCTGGCGAAGGCTCAACGTTGCCGTGACCCGCGCCCGGCAGGAGATGAAGGTGTTCACCTCCATCACGCCGGAGGATATCGACCCGTCCCTGACGTCGGCAAGAGGCGTTGCCGCGCTGAAGAGCTTTCTTGCCTACGCGGCGGGAAGAACGGGCTATGCGGGCGCAGCCGGGGATGCGGCCGGGAATGCGGCCCTTCCGGAGGGCGCGGCGGACGCTGCCCGCGGGAAGATGACGGCGGAGGGCATTGCCGCTGCTTTGCAGGAGAGGCTTGCCGAAGCCGGCTATGCTTCGGATGTGATGGTGGGACATTCCCGCTACCGGGTCGATCTTGCCGTCCTGGATCCGGAGGATCCGGAAAAATATCTTCTCGGCATTCTCCTGGACGGCACGGGCTATGCGCAGGCCGGTACGACCAGAGACCGGGAGATCGCGCAGATGAATGTCCTTGCCGGCCTTGGCTGGCCTTTGATGCGCATTTACAGCATGGACTGGTGGGACAATGCGGATAAGGAATTTGCAGCAGTCCTGAAGAAGATCGAAGAGGTCCGCGAAGAGAATGCAGAGAAGAAGGCGGCGCAGGAGATCAAAGCCCTGCAGCAGGCGGCTGCCGGTGAGATGGCAGCTGCAGAGGATATGCCCGCGGCGCCGGATTCTGCAGAGCCCGGTCCTGCGGGGCAGGAGGGTGTTCCTTTCGGGCAGCCGGCGGCTTTGGCGGGCGGCAGCACCGGGATCCCCGTGTACGAGGCGGCTGAGCCGGAAAAGATGAGTATCCTGTCTTCTGCGCTGACGGACGTATCATTCCGCCCGCTTCTGCAGGAGCGGATCCGTCTTATTCTGGAGAAAGAGGCGCCGGTGACGGAAGATCTTATTTTCCGAAGGCTGCTTCGAAGTCTGGACATTGAGCGGTCCGGCAGCAGGATCCGCAGATACCTGGAAGACCTTCTGCGTGCCGAAGGATATCCTTTGACAGTATATAAAGAACAGAGAGTATACTGGAGGAAAGGGCAGGATCCGGATTCCTTCCGTGGATTCCGCAGGCAGGGAGAGAATGAGAACAGGCGGGAAGTCCGGGACATCCCGATAGCGGAAGCAAAGAACGCCGTGGTCTATCTTCTGGAGCAGGAGGTCGCCCTTGATGATGACAGCCTGATCCGGGAGTCGGCGAAGATCATGGGCTTTTCCAGGATCACACAGCCGCTGGTCATACTTTTCCGGGATGCCGTGGCAGAACTTGAAAACGAAGGCCGGATCCGGCGTAACGAGAACGACTGCCGGATCCTCGCATAAAAATTGCATAAGAATTGTATCGGAGTTGTCTTAAAGTCGTATCAGAAAGGAGAACATTATGAAACTGGAACTTTTCCGTTCAGACCATTGTCCGTACTGCCATATGGTGGCTGCGAAGATCCGTCAGATGGGACGCACGGATGTCGTGGAACTGGACATTGAAAAGGACGAGGAAGCAAGGAACCGCCTGGTTAAGATCGGCGGAAAAGAACAGATCCCCTGCCTTTTCATCGATGGCGTGCCCATGTATGAAAGCGCAGACATCATCCGCTGGCTTGGCGAACACCCCCAGGAAGCCTGAAGCGCGGAAGAAACCGTGATCCGCAGCCATGGGCCGGAACTGCGATCCGGAATCGGCAGGAAGAAAATGGCAAGGCGGAAACATGTGAAGCCTTATGGACGGTTTTGAACGGATAGTGTAGAATAGTGGAATGTTGGACTGCCCGGCAGGGCGTCCGGTCTGTACAGGGAGGTTATGAAAATGGCAGATATGAAAGCACTTGCAGCAGAAGTCATCAAGAAGATCCAGAGCGATCCCGCTCTTTTGAAAGAATTCACGGAGAAGCCGGCAAAGACCATCGAGAAGGTCGCCGGAATCAACATCCCGGATTTCATGGAGCCCAAGATCGAACAGATCGTGAAGGAGCAGATCGCTTCCGGCGGCAATACGGACCCCATGGATATCATCAACAAGTTCCTTTGATGTTATTTTGTGCCGGCGTCTGATAAGATGCCGTTTGGGGGAGAAGTATGACCTATAAGGAGATGTTTACCGAAGTCAGGCGACTTTGCAGGAATGTCGATGCATCGCAGGAGAAGGAGCACATCGCTGTCCAGTTCAATGTGACGGGCCGCGCCGAGGGAGTTTTCTACATGGAAGTCCGGGACGGTGTCCTGCATATTGAACCGTATGATTATTATGACAGGGACGGTGCGATCACCGCACCCGCAGAGACGATCCTCGATGTCCTGTATGGCAAAATGTCCATTACTTTTGCCGTGGAGAATTTTGCCTTCATTGAGGGAAACATGGTCAAAATAAGAAAACTGAGGGACATTGTCCTGAAACAGTAAGATCGAGCAGCCGGACAGCATCTGCGACTCCGGCTGCTTTCAGCGTACACGGGAACTGATTACGGAAAAACAATATAGGAGAACAGCCAATGTTTGATACATCCATGCAGCGGATCGTCCGTGTCATCGGGCATAAAAATCCGGATACGGATTCCATCTGTTCCGCGATCGCATACAGTTATCTGAAGAACCAGATCAGTGACGAGCCGCATGAACCCAGAAGAGCAGGAGATATCAGCCGTGAAACTTCTTTTGTCCTGAAGCATTTCGGCATGCGCAAGCCCCGCCTCTCCGTCGATGCGGGACCGACCATCAGCAATATCGATATCCGGCAGGAGGAAGGTATTGACGGGCAGATGAGCATGCGCGCCGCATGGCAGCGCATGATGGACCGGAACGTGGACACTCTGTGCATCACCGATAAGAACAACAATCTGCGCGGACTGATTACCCTGAAGGACATTGCCAATGCCAATATGGACGTTTTCGGCACGGACGTTCTGGCAAAATCCAACACCAGCTACAGGAACCTCCTGGAGGTCCTGGACGGAAAGATGCTGGTAGGGGATGCGGAAGGCAGGATCACCACCGGGCATCTTCTGGTGGGAACAAGTCCGGAGGCAATGGAAGAACTGGTGCATACGGGCGATATCGTCATGGTGACGAACCGGTATGAGGCACAGATGTGCGCCATCGACTGCGGAGCCGCCTGCATCGTCGTCTGCATGGATTCCGCCGTGCCTCCGCTTCTTCTGAAACGGGCGCAGCAGAGCGGCTGCAACGTCGTACAGACCCACTATGACACCTACGCGGCATCCAGGCTCATCAGCATGGCTGCACCGATCGAATACTTCATGCTTGCCGCCGATCAGCTGGTCACCTTCAATGTGAACACGCCGATCGACGAAGCCCAGAAGGTCATGGCAAGCCTCAGGCACCGGTATTTTCCCATTCTGGACAAGGAAGGCTTTTACTGCGGCATGGTCAGCCGGCGTAATCTTCTGAACCTGCATCGCAAAAGAGTCATCCTGGTGGATCATAACGAGAAATCCCAGGCAGTCGACGGACTGGAGGAAGCACAGATCCTGGAGGTCATCGACCACCACAGGATCGGTACACTGGAAACCAGCGGACCTGTATATTTCCGCAATGAGCCGGTAGGCTGTACGGCCACGATCATCCATTCCATGTTCCATGAGCATAACGTGGAGATCCCGAAGAACATTGCAGGACTCCTTCTTTCCGCGATCCTTTCCGATACGCTGATGTTCCACAGTCCCACCTGCACCCTGCCGGATAAGGCGGCTGCGCAGGAACTTGCCCGGATCGCGGGAGAGGATGTAGAAGAGTACGGCATAAAGATGTTCGAAGCCGGTGAGGACCTGACCGGCAAAACACCGGAGGATCTCCTGTTCACCGACTTCAAGGAATTCTCGATCGGCGAGAACAACATTTCCGTCGGCCAGGGCTTCTTCATGAGCCGGAAGGCCTACGAGCAGGCCGACAGAATGATCGAATCCTGCATGGAAGAAGTCCTGAACCATTCTCCCAGCGATATGATCTTCTATATGCTGACATCCATTCCCGAGCAGAGCACACTTCTTCTGTTCAGGGGAAAGGGCGCAAAAGAACTCGTGGAAAGTGCTTTCGATGTCAGGGCAGAGGACGGAAAGGCACTCCTGAAAGGAGTTGTCAGCCGTAAGAAACAGCTGATCCCGCCGCTTCGGGAGAAACTGCTTGCATAAGGGGTGAGTCAGGGGGTGAGTCAGGGGGACAGTGAAGTACTCCCCAGGTCAAGGACATTATGAATTGAGTCAATTGTTGACCAGTTGAATTATGTTATACTCTCCCTGTCCGGACGGAGGATACGGCAACGCTGAGGAGCGACCGGAGCGCCGTTCCGGATCACGGGAGGGCGACATGGAAATGTCGCTCTTTTTCTGTCGCCCTTTCGTGCTGAATGCGTTAAACCTCGGGGTCCGGGGCAGAGCCCCGTTTACTTTTAGGTCTGTGTACTGGTAGCGGGTAATTCCCGGTCTGAAGATAGTCGTAGTATTCCTTCGGAGTGAGTTTGAGGAGTTCCCACTGTCCACGATCATTGTTGTAGTAATCGATCCAGTCATCGACGTGGGCTTTTACTTCTTCAAAGCTTTCACAGGCGGCCACCTTGGCAGCGATTTCGTCCTTCATGTGACCGAAGAAACTTTCCTGTGGGGCGTTGTCCCAGCAATTCCCCCGTCGGGACATAGACTGAACAAAATCAGCATCTTTCAGCTTTTGAATGAAAGCATAACTGGTATAATGCGTTCCCTGGTCGCTGTGGACGATCGTCTTATCATCCAGGGTACAGCCGTGTTCTGCTATGAGCTTATCGACCATATCCAGAACGAAATCTAACTTAAGGCTCTCACTTACACAGTGCGCCAGTTCTTCACGTGTCATAGCATCCAGAATAGTAGAGAGGTAACCGGTGCCGTTCTTATAAGGCAGGTATGTGATATCTGTCAGCAGTACTTTCCGGGGAGCCCTCAGAAACTGTCGCTTTACAACGTTGGGCGCTATCGTACTAGTCTGTATTGCCTTCATCATCTGGCGATACGGATTCGGTTTACGGATCGGACAGGACAGACCATATTTACGCATCAGCCTGCGGATCTTTTTCACGTTCATGATAATCCCGGGATTATGAAGGAGCCGCATGTGGATGCCTTTAACGCCTTTATCATAACCACGGTAGCGATAGGCCTCCAGAATCAGACAGAAGTCTTTCCTGTCAGCTTCCTCGCGTGCATTGCGTTTGTCTTCAGATGCACACCAGTTGTAATACCCGGAACGGGAAACACCGGCGATTTCGCACATCCTGCTGATCTTCAGGAGGTTGTTGTCATGCTTCAAGGCTTCATGGATCAGGAAGAACCGGACCGTCGGCGGAGCTTGGCCTCCCATGCTTTTTGAGCTTCCCGGTCGGCCGATTGAATTTTTTTTAAAAACTCAAGCTCCTGCTGTGCGTATGCCAGTTCATGTTTGAGCTTTTCTATCTGTTCTTCAGGCGTCATATCCTGCAGGGAACAGGAAACGCTCTTCTTGCGGCCGTTGGAGCTTCGATGGTCTGAGAAGTCTTCACCACCATGGGACCTCGTACGCAGGTTCCGGGCAAAAGAATAGATCCGGGTCTCACCCAGGATGACAACAGAAAAGCCATGTTTCTCAAAGAAACTGCGCATAGGAACGCCGTTGGACATGCTTTCATACGCCATGCGTTTGAACTCCGGCGTATAAACGATACCTCCCGACGGTGTGATCCTGGAAACATAAGGGTTGCGAAGAAGTACCGCAATCTCTTCATTACTAAGCGGTTTTTTAGCCATGATGCTCTTCCTTTCCACCTTGACTGTTCTGAGCACCATTATACTTGGAAACCGCACGATACGTGAACGTTCACAGGATGAGACTTAGCGAAGATTCACTAAGTCAAATCCAAGTGTCCATTCTTTGGGGTACAGTTTACAGGTACGCTGACTCAGCGCGCGCAATCAAAAAAGCCACGAAGCCGGTAAAAACCGTGCTTCGTGGCTTGTCTCATGTCATCACGTGAGTCAGCGTACCTGTCCCCCTGACTCTTGCGGAGCAGTACGATGTTCTCAAGGACACTGTTCTGTGCCGGATCATCACCCGGAAACTGACCGCGCTGTTCGCGGGGAACGAATTCTTTGATCTCCTGAATCGTGTAAGGCATACAGAATCCTCCTTAAAACCGGCATTGCGGGAACAGGGTGTCTTGCGGGCGTCCATCATGAATACTTATTGTTATTATAGAACTGAAAAGCGCCCCGGGGCCATCCCCTTGTTCTGTGGACATTCGTGCATATTTTGATTTATTCTATAACCAGTTCACCAAGGCCGACCACTGGTACCATAAAAACTCCGACGAGTACAGAAAGCTCCTTTCAGACATGAAACGCATCCACGACATTTATGAGACCTCCAAACTCACCGGCAGGATCAGCGAAGAGGACCAGAAGAACCTCTCCTCCCTGTATTACGGAATCTCCCAGAAAGGCAGCACCTACCTCTCCGACAAAGCATCCGTACGAGAGACCGTCCTTGGCCAGGAAAGATACGAGATCTGCATGGCCGCCGTCAATGAAGTAAACCACGGCAGGGCAAAGGAAACCATCGCACAGCATGCCAGAAGCCAGTATCAGGAACTGAAGGCCCGGGCAGAACGCCTTCCCGCAAAACCCTTTGATATGGTCAGGACCATACACATCAAAGATCTGGAAACACGCGCGAAAAAGAGTCAGGGGGACAGGTCCAATGACTCACGGCGATCGATGAAGAAAGTCATGAAGCCCGTAAAACCGGGCTTCACGGCCCATGTCCCTGCAGAAGTGAGTCACCGTACCTGTCCCCGCGGCCTCCTTCTGCTGCTGACAGTTCTCCTGCTGTGCCTTACTACCGGCTGCACGGAAAAGAACGACCGAAACGACATCAAAAACTATGTCCGGGA